>JBKGXY010000213.1:0-2555 GCA_046546415.1 Ectothiorhodospira sp. | reverse complement strand
GGGGGGATCCGACGGCTCAGCCGGTCGGGGTGGATCCCCGGAGGCGGGTGTCGATCGCAGGGATGCGATCGTCAAGCCTCCAGGGAGGGATACACGGCGTCCCGCCGCAGGGGATCCACCCCGACCGGCCTACCGACCTACCAGTAGTTCTCCGTGGTGATGTGCCCCGGCTCCCGGCGGCGGTTGCGGGTCATGCCCCGGGCCTTGAGCACGGCGCTGGTGTCCGCCACCATCTGCGGATTGCCGCAGAGCATCACCTGGGCGGCGTCGGGGGTCAGGGGCAGGTCCACGTGCCGTTCCAGCAGGCCGTTCTCGATGGCCGCGGGGATCCGCCCCGGGAGCGCCCCGGGGGCCTCCTCCCGGCTGACGAAGGACACGAACCGGAACTGCTCCCCCCGTTCCCGGAACCCCAGGATGGTGTCCCCATAGGTCAACTCCTCCGCCGTGCGCACGGCGTGCACCAGCACGATGCGCCTGAAACGCCGCCACGGGGCCTCGGTCCTGAGGATGGACAGATAGGGCCCCAGGGCGGTGCCGGTGGCGAACAGCCAGAGCACCTCGGCGTCGGGCACCTCCTCCAGGGTGAAGAACCCGTTGGACTTGGGCGCCAGATCCACCGTATCCCCCGGCCCCAGGGTCATCAGGTGATTGGTGAGTGGCCCCTCGGGCACGGTGATGAAATAGAAGTCCAGCGGCCGCTCGTCCGGGGCATTGACGTAGGAATAGGGCCTGGCCACCCGCTCCCCGTCCAGGACCGCCGACAGGCGGTTGAACTGACCCGCCCGGAAGGGTTCCACCGGTGCCTCCACCCGCAGGGAATAGAGCCGCGGCGTCCAGCGCTTGAGTTCCACCACCTCGCCGGTGAGCCATTGCGTCATGATCGTGTCTTCCCCATGGGTCGGTTTAGAATCATGTCCCTACATTGCCCCCCCTGAAGCCCCTTTTCAACGGGACGGACTCCGGGGGAATGTCCCAACCGTCAGAAACGCCCATGCCCGCACACTGTATCGACAGCCACTGCCATCTCGATGTCCCGGCCTTCGACGCCGACCGGGAGGCCTGCTGGCAACGTGCCCGCCAGGCCGGGGTGAAGGCCCTGATCCTGCCCGCCATCGAGCGCCGCACCTGGGAGCGGGTACGCACCGTGGCGGAGCAATGGGCCGGGGTCTATCCGGCCTACGGCCTGCATCCGGTCTACCTGGAACGGCACCGGGAGGACGATCTGGAGGCCCTGGCCCGGTGGCTGCAGGCGGGGGACGCGGTGGCGGTGGGGGAATGCGGCCTGGACGGCTTCGTCGAGGGGCTGTCCATGGAGGCCCAGTGGACCCTGTTCACCGTGCAGCTGGACCTGGCCCGGGAGGCCGGACTGCCGGTGATCCTGCACGCCCGCCGCGCCGTGGATCTCGTCACCAAGGCCCTGCGGGCACGGCCGGGCCTGGAAGGCGTGGTGCACAGCTTCTCCGGCAGCCGCCAGCAGGCGGACCGGCTCCTGGAGAGGGGTTTCCTGCTGGGGCTGGGCGGGCCGGTCACCCATCCCCGGGCGCAGCGCCTGCGCCGCCTGGCGGCGGAGCTGCCCCTGGAGGGGCTCCTGGTGGAGACGGACGCCCCGGACCAGCCCGGGGCGGCCCACCGGGGCGAGCGCAACGAACCCGCCTGGCTGCCGGAGATCATCCACGAGATCGCCACCCTGCGGGGCGAATCCCCGGGGCACGTCGCCGCCGTCACCGCCGGCAATGCCCGCCGCCTGTTCCGCCTGCCCGAAACCCCGGCGGCCTGAAGTCACCCCCCCTACCCCACACCGATCCCCCATGACCGAGCCGTTTCACCCCACATCCCCCATCCATGAGCGCACCGCCCAACTGATCGGCACAGACGGGATGGCGCGCCTGGCGGCCTGCCATGTCTTCATCGCGGGCCTGGGGGGCGTGGGGGCGACCGCCGCCGAGGCCATGGCCCGGGCCGGGGTGGGCCGCATCACCCTGCTGGACCACGACCGGGTGGGCCCCTCCAACATCAACCGCCAGCTGGTGGCCCTGCACTCCACCCTGGGCCGGCCCAAGGCCCGGGTCATGGCCGAGCGCATCGCTGACATCGACCCGGGGATCCGTGTGACGGTTCGGGAGGACTTCCTGAGTCCGGACAATGTGGAGGAGCTGCTGCCGCCGGATGCGGACTTCGTCCTGGACTGCATCGACTCCATCGCCTGCAAGGCGGCCCTGGTGCACACCTGCCAGCGCCGCGATCTCCCGGTGGCCTCCAGCATGGGGGCCGGCGGGCGCCTGGACCCCGGGGCCGTGCGCATCGGCCCCCTGGCCCAGACGCAGCGCTGTCCCCTGGCCCGGGAGATGCGCAAGCGCCTGCGCCGCCTGGGGGGGCATCTGGACTACCCGGTGGTCCATTCCCTGGAAACCCCCGTCAAGGGCACGGAGCACCGCCCCATCGAGGGCCAGACCGAAGGACGTGCGCGGGCGGTGAACGGCACCATCGCCTATCTGCCGGCCCTGTTCGGCCTCATGCTGGCCGGCCACGCCCTGCAACGGCTGCTGGACGCCGGG
>JBKGXY010000212.1:0-2575 GCA_046546415.1 Ectothiorhodospira sp. | reverse complement strand
CACCGGCGCGCTCCCGGTGATGGCCAGCCCGTCCTTGTAGTTCAGGGTGGAGTAATCCACCCCCACGGTGACGTCTCCCGGGGGCAGACCGTTTTCGTCCAGGTCCTGTACCCGGGCTTGCACGCCCGCGTCCGTCTTGTCGAGTACGATGGCTCGGTACATGATGCGCTCCGGCTTCCGGGGAGGGGGATGGTTCATGTTTGCGGGGTCTTTTCCGGGCAGGGCACGTCCCCCGGATGGGCGGCCCGCAGGCGCGTCTCCAGCCGGGTCAGGACCCGGCCCAGGGCCCGGGAGAGGCCCGCGGCCAGTGTGCGCGCGCGGTCATCCTCCAGGCGGACCCGTGCCTCGAATTCCAGCGGGGTCACCGACCGCCCGCGGGCGCAGGGGCGCAGATCGCTGACAAAGACCTGCAGCCCCACCACGGCGGCGGGACGCGCCGGATCCGCCAGATCACCATACAGTTCCGTGACCACCAGATCCAGACGGAAGTCCGCCTGACGCACGAGGGCCCGGGGCAGCACGGCGGCGAAGACCCCGGCCCCGCGCAGCCAGTTTTCGGCATGGGTGGTCACCTGGTCCCGCGGCGGGCTGAACCATTCGTGGTGGAAGTCGCTGCGATAGCCCCCCTCCCCCAGACGCCACACCAGACCCCGGCCGGAGAAGGCGGGGGCGACACGCACGCTGCCGATCACCGCCTGGCCGGTGCCCGGTCCCTGTTCGGCCCCGGCCTGGCGTACCGGCTCCAGGAGATAGGCGGACTTCACCGGCGCGTCCCGCTGGGGGGCCACGGAACAGCCCGCCAGCAGCAACACCAGGGACAGCACGGCCAGGACGGCGATGGGGATCGGTCTGTGATTCATCGCGAAGGCCCCTCCCCGGGCTCGGGTTCCCGGCTCCAGATCATGCCGGGGTGGCGCCGCAGGTCCTCGCTGAAGGCGCGGAGCTCGTCGGTGATGCGCCGCAGGTTGTCCAGGGTCGCGGCCACGTCCTCCTCCTGGGTGGCCATGAGGGCGTCGGTGCGCCCCAGGGTGCGTTCCAGGGTCTCCAGGGTTCCGGCCATGTCCTCCACGGCGCTCTGCAATTGCGGATCCTCGCTGAATGTGCGCAGGTTGTGGGCGGCCACCCCCAGATCCTCGGGGATGCGGGACAGTTCCGGGGAGTCGGCCAGGGCCTGCACCCGCGTGAGCAGTTGATCCAGGCGCCCCAGGGTATCCCCCAGCTGACGGCCCAGGTCCTGTTCATCCAGGTCCTCGGCCATGGTGTTGAGATGGACCAGGAACTCGTCGAAATGGGTGAGGATGGACTCCACGTCCAGCCGGTCCACCCGGCGCATGATGTTGTCGGCATACTGCAGGAACTGGGTCATGGTGCTGGGGGCCGAGGGGACGTAGATGTGATCCGGCGACCAGGGGATCTCCATGGGGCGCGACGCATCCGGGTCCATGTAATCCAGTTCCAGGAAGTTCATCCCCGTCACCCCCTGGGCCGTCATGCGCACCCGCAGCCCCCGCTCCACGAAGCTCTCCAGGCCCTCCCCCGCCGGCAGATCCGGGGTGCTGAGCATGTCCGGCCGCAGCCAGGCCCGCACCATGACGTAATGGGCCCGTTCGGCCACCGGCCGGTCCTGCTGATAATGGGCGTAGGTGAAGCTGATCTCGCTCACCTCGCCGATGGTCACCCCCCGCAGTTTCACGGGGGAGCCCACCTCCAGGCCCTGGACCGACTCGTCGAAGTAGGTCTCCATCATCATCTTGGGCTGGAACAGGGCCCCGACCCCCAGGATCAGCAGCAGGGCCACCCCTGCGGAGACCGTGGCGACGATGAACAGTCCCAGCCGGAAGTATCCTGCACGTGTGCTCAAGCGGCCTCCGTGGCTTCGCGGTTGAAGAATTGCCGCACCCAGGGGTGCTCGGCGTGATCCCGCAGTTCCGCGGGCCGCCCCTGGGCGATGATACCGCGGGTCTCTCCATCCAGCATGATCACCCGGTCGGCGATGGCGAAGATGCTGGGCAGTTCATGGGTCACCACCACGAAGGTCATTCCCAGGATGTCCTTCAGGCGCAGGATCAGCCGGTCCAGTTCCGCCGAGGTGACGGGATCGAGCCCGGCGGAGGGCTCGTCCAGGAAGAGGATGTCCGGGTCCAGTGCCATGGCCCGGGCGATGGCGGCACGCTTTTGCATCCCGCCGGAGATCTCGGCGGGCATGTAGTGCTCGAACCCGGCCAGGCCCACCAGCTGCAGCTTGAGGCGCGCCACCAGATCCATGGCCTCACCGGAGAGGCGGGTGTATTCCTCCAGGGACAGACGCACATTCTCCAGCAGGGTCATGGAGCCGAACAGGGCGCCGGACTGGTACATCACGCCAAAACGCCGCAGGATGCGCCGGCGCGCTGCCCCCTCGCTGCCGGTGAGGACCTCACCGCCGATGCGCACCTCGCCGGCCATGGGCTCGTACAGCCCGATCATATGCTTGAGCAGGGTGCTCTTGCCGCTGCCGGAACCGCCGAGGAGGACGAACACCTCACCGGCGTGAACATCGAAGGTCAGCCGTTCCAGCAGCGGCCGACCGCCAAAG
>JBKGXY010000211.1:0-2601 GCA_046546415.1 Ectothiorhodospira sp. | reverse complement strand
CCACCGGCATCTCCGCCTATGACCGTGCCCTCACGGTGCGCACCGCGGTGGCCCCCGACGCCACCCCGGCGGACCTGGTGCAGCCGGGGCATATCTTCCCCCTCATGGCCCAGCCCGGCGGGGTGCTGGTGCGGGCGGGGCACACGGAGGCCGGTTGCGACCTGGCCCGGCTGGCGGGCTTCGAACCGGCAGCGGTGATCGTGGAGATCCTCAACGAGGACGGCTCCATGGCCCGGCGACCGGATCTGGAACGTTTCGCCGCCGAACACGACCTGAAGATGGGCACCATCGAGGACCTGATCCGCTACCGCATCGAGCATGAGCGCAGCGTGGAGCGGGTGGCCGAGACCCCCTTCCCCACGGAGTTCGGGCAGTTCACCCTGGTGGCCTATGAGGACACCATCGGCCAGGGGCTGCATTTTGCCCTGGTGATGGGCCATCCGGACCCGGCCGGGGACACCCTGGTGCGGGTGCACCTGGGGGGGAGTCTGGAAGACAGCCTGGCCTATCATGGGGAGGAGGGTGGCTGGTCCCTGCGCGGGGCCCTGTCCCGCATCGCCCGGGAGGGCAGTGGCGTCGCCGTGGTGATCCACCGGCCCGTGGAGCAGCGGGCCCTGGTGCGTCGCCTGCGGCGCATGGCCCTCAACCAGGGACGCCTGCCCGCGGAGGATGCGGACCAGGACCCGGCACAACTGCGCACCCACGGCATCGGCGCCCAGATCCTCAAGGACCTGGGCGTGCGCCGCATGCGGCTGCTCTCCTCACCCAAGCGGGTCCACGGCCTCGGGGGTTTCGGCCTCGAGGTGGTGGACTACGTCCATTGAACACTGACCGGTAGACAGACCCTCCATGACCATGACCATGAACATGCGAACCCTCGAAGGCCGCCTCACCGACGCCAGCGGCGCCCGGATCGGCCTCGTGCTCTCCCGCTTCAATGCCTTCATCGTGGAACGGCTGCTGGAGGGGGCCCACGACACCCTCACCCGTCACGGCGTGGAGGAGGAAAACCTGACCCTGGTGCGGGTCCCCGGGGCCTTTGAACTGCCCCTGGCGGTGAAGATGATGGCCCGCTCCGGCCAGTACGACGCCGTGATCGCCCTGGGCTGTGTCATCCGCGGCTCCACGCCCCATTTCGACTACGTTGCCGGGGAGGCCGCCAAGGGGCTGGCCCAGGTGCAGCTGGAGCAGGACCTGCCCATCAGCTTCGGCGTGCTCACCACCGACACCATCGAGCAGGCCATCGAACGGGCCGGGACCAAGGCGGGCAACAAGGGGGCCGATGCCGCCCTGGGCGCCCTGGAGATGATCAGCCTCATGCGGTCCCTGCGTGCATGACGACCCCACCGGACATCGCCCGCCGACGCCATACCCATGCCCGCCGCCATGCCCGGCGCCTGGCCATGCAGGCCCTGTATCAGTGGCAGCTCACCGGCTATGGGGCCAAGGACATCCTGTCCCAGTACAGTGACGATCCGGAGACGGAGCGGGCCGACTGGGAATACTTCCGGCGGCTGCTGCTGGGGGTCACCGGGGAGGTGTCGCGCCTGGATGCCCTCATCGCCCCGTATCTGGACCGCCCCATGGAACAGGTGGATCCGGTGGAGCGGGCGGTGCTGCGCCTGGCGGCCTATGAGCTCCATCACTGCCCCGAGCTGCCCTTCAAGGTGGTCATCAACGAGGCCGTGGCCCTGGCCAAGAAGTACGGCGCCGAGCAGGGGCACCGTTTCGTCAATGGGGTGATCGATAAGGTGGCTGCTGGCGTCCGACGCTGAGCGCAGCGGGACAGGGGCATGAAGGAATTCGACCTCATCCGCCAATATTTTACCCCCGCCAACAACCCCGGGGATGTGGCCCTCGGGGTGGGGGACGATGCGGCCCTGCTCCGCGTGCCCCCGGATCATGAACTGGTGGTGACCGTGGACACCCTGGTCCAGGGGGTGCATTTCCCCGTGGACACCCCGCCCGGGGCCATCGGGCACAAGGCCCTGGCGGTGAACCTGAGCGATCTGGCGGCCATGGGGGCCACCCCCCGCTGGGTCACCCTGGCCCTGACCCTGACCGGGGAGGATGACCCCTGGTTGGCGGCCTTCGCCCGGGGCTTTCTGGACCTGGCGCGGACCCACGAGGTGGCCCTGGTGGGGGGGGACACCACCCGAGGCCCCCTGAGCATCACCGTGCAGGCCATGGGGGTGATCCCCACCGGGGCGGCCCTGCGCCGTGACGGGGCGCGGCCGGGGGACGCGATCCTGGTGACCGGCACCGTGGGGGACGCCGCCCTGGGCCTGCGGGAGTTAGGACGGGGCAGGGCGGACCCGCGCCTGCGGACCCGCCTGGACCGGCCCGAGCCCCGGGTGGCCGCCGGCCGGGCCCTGCGGGACCTGGCCAGTGCCTGCATCGACGTCTCCGACGGTCTGGCCCAGGATCTCGGCCATATCCTGGCGGCCTCCGGTGTGGGCGCCACCCTGGAGACCGCCCGCCTGCCCCTGTCCCCTGCCTTCCGGGAGGCCATGGGGACGGAGGGCGTGGACTGGTCCCTGCCCCTGGCCGGCGGGGATGACTACGAACTTCTCTTCACCGCACCGCAGGGGGCCGTGGAAC
>JBKGXY010000210.1:0-2602 GCA_046546415.1 Ectothiorhodospira sp. | reverse complement strand
CCATCGAGATGGACCGCCAGACCCGGATGCGCCGGCTCAAGGACCGCTGGCTGCTGAATCAGGTGGTGCTCTCGGCCTCCCATCTCACCCCGCAGCGCATCGCCGGGTACCTGGAGTTCCTCGGCCAGTTCCGGCCCCGCCTGATCTACGGCTACCCCACGGTGATCTATCGCGTGGCCCAGCACCTGCTGGAACACCCGGGCCTTCTGGGCGTCTACCGCCCGCGCCTGATCGCCTGCACCTCCGAGATGCTCCTGCCGCACCTGCGCGAGACCATCTCCCGGGCCTTCGACTGCCCCGTGGCCAATGAATACGGCTCCCGGGACGGCGGCATGATCGCCCACGAATGCCCCGAGGGGCATCTGCACCTCTTCGGGGAACAGGTGATCGTGGAGGTGGACCGGCCGGATGCGGACGGAATCGGGGATCTGCTCATCACCAACCTGGACGGCTACGGCATGCCCTTCATCCGCTACCGCATCGGCGATCGCGGGGCGCTGACCGACAAACCCTGTCCCTGTGGCCTGCCCCTGCCGCGACTGAGGGAGATCCAGGGGCGGGCCAATGACTTCCTGGTGGGACGCGGGGGCCGCCTGATCCACAGCTCCACCGCCAACTACATCCTCCGGGAGATCCCGGTCCTGCGGCAATACCAACTGCGCCAGCGCGCGGATCACAGCTTCGACCTGATCCTGGTGCCATCCCGGCCATTGACGGAGGCTGAGCAGGATCACATCCGCCAGGGGCTGTGCCGCATCCTGGATGAGGCCGTGGCGGTGCGTTTCCAGCCGACCGAGAGTATCCCTCCCGAGAAGTCTGGCAAGTATCGCTGGGTGATCAGCGAGGCCAAATGCTGATGGCTGCCGATTCCATACCGGCGCTGGTGGTGTTCACCCATGTATTCCCTAATCGTGCACATCCCACCTACGGGATCTTCGTGCGCGAGAGGATGTTTCGCGTGGCCGGGACACTGCCCGTGACCGTGGTGGCGCCGGTGCCCTGGTTCCCCGGCCAGGGGATCCTGCGGCGTTTCCGGCCGGGGTATCGTCCGCCCGTGCCGTATCATGAAGTGCAGCAGGGGATCGAGGTCTATCATCCGCGTTTCCTGTCCATCCCCCGCTATTTCAAGTCTCTGGATGGGGTATTCGAGGCCCTCTTCTGCTGGCCCTTGCTGCGACGGCTTCAGCGCCAGGGCCGGTTGGATATCCTGGATGCCCATTTCGTGTATCCCGATGGGGTGGCCGCCTGGCTCCTGGGGCGATGGCTCCGGGTGCCCCACACCATCACCCTGCGGGGTACGATCCTGCGCATCTCCCGCACCCGCCTGCGACGCTGGCTGGCCACCCGGGCCATGCAAAAGGCCGCCCGGGTGTTTTCGGTGGCCGACTCCCTGCGACGGACCGCCCTCTCCATGGGGGTGCCGGCGGATCATGTGCAGGTGGTTTCCAACGGCATCAACCTGGAACTCTTTCAGCCGGAAGACCGTCAGTCGTGCCGACAGCGTCTGGGGATCCCCGCCGATGCCCGTGTGCTCATCACCGTGGGCACCCTGAATGAGCGCAAGGGATTCCACCGGGTGATCGAGCAGATGCCGGTCCTGCTGGAGCGCTATCCCGATCTGATCTATCTGGCGGTGGGAGGGGAGAACCCCGACGGTGACCGGCAGCGGTTGCAGGAACTGGCCGCTTCGCTTGGGGTGACCGATCATGTGCATTTCGCGGGGCAGCAGCCCCCCGAGGTCCTGCGCTATTACTACTCCGCCGCCGATCTGTTCGTGCTGCCCACCCGCTTCGAGGGCTGGGCCAACGTGTTCCTGGAGGCGGCGGCCTGCGGCCTGCCCACGGTGACCACCCGGGTGGGGGGGAATGCGGAGGTGATCTGTTCCTCCACACTGGGGCAACTGGTGCCACTGGGCGATGGGCAGGCGCTGCGGGAGGCCATTGCTGCGGCCCTGGAAGGGCCCTGGGATCACGAAGCCATCGTGGCCCACGCCCGTGCCAATGCCTGGGAGGAACGCATACCCGAATTGCTTAGTGCGTTTGATGCGCTGATGTACGGGGAGACCTGCAAAGAGGCGGGCGCGCGATGACCCCTATCCCGATCCAGGCCATGCGCCCCCTCATCCCCTGGCTGGCCCCTGGCGGCACCGGGGCACGGCTGTCCATCCTGATCTACCATCGGGTGCTCCCGGAACCCGACCCGTTGCAACCGGGTGACCCGGATGCGGCCACCTTTCGCTGGCAGCTGCAGTTGGTCTCGGAGTGGTTCCATGTCCTGCCCCTGGCAGAGGCGGTGCAACGCCTGCATAACGGCACCCTGCCGCCCCGGGCCGCCTGCATTACCTTCGATGACGGCTACGCGGACAACCACGACTTGGCCCTGCCCATCCTGCAGTCGCTGGGATTGCCTGCCACCTTCTTCGTGGCAACCGCCTTTCTCGATGGCGGCATGATGTTCAACGACCGGATACTGGAAGCCATCCGGCGCATGCCCTCGGGGGAGGTGGATCTTGGGGATATCGGTCTTGGCACGCGCCGGATCGACGGACTGGACAACCGCAAGGTCCTGATCAAGGAAGTGATCCAGTCAGTGAAGTACCTGG
>JBKGXY010000209.1:0-2637 GCA_046546415.1 Ectothiorhodospira sp. | reverse complement strand
ATGGTGGTATGGGTCTTCATGATGGCCCATTCCTCGGGAGTGAGCGGGCCCGGCTTGAGCAGGATGCGGTCGGGGATGCCGATCTTGCCCACGTCGTGCATGGGGCTGGCATGCAGCAGCCGGTCGCAGGTATCCCGGCTCCAGCCCAGGTGCCGGGCCAGGAGAACGGCGATGTGGCTCATGCGCAGGATGTGGCAGCCGGTCTCGTTGTCCCGGTACTCTGCCGCCCGGCCCAGGCGCTGCACCACGTGCAGGCGGGTGCGGCGGATCTCCTCGGTGCGCTCGTGCACCAGTTGTTCCAGCATGTCCTTCTGTCCGTGGGTCATGCGGTGGGCCAGCTGCACGTCCAGCATGTTGCGCACCCGGGCCAGCACCTCCGCCCGGTCGAAGGGCTTGCCGATGAAGTCCCGGGCGCCGCTGTTGAGGGCCCGCAGCATGTAGTCCCGGCTGTGCTGTGCGGTGAGCACCAGAATGGGGGGGACCAGGGGGTCATCCAGGGCGGCAAACTGCTCCATCACCTCGAAGCCGCTCATGTAGGGCATCTTGATGTCCAGCAGGATCAGGTCCGTGGGGGCCTTGCGGTAGGCGGCCATCACCTCCCGGGGGTCCTGGATCAGGACCAGGTTGTGGTAGCCCTCGGTGCGCAGCAGCCGGTCCATGAGGATCAGGTTGGCACGCTCGTCATCCACCACCAGGATGCGGGCGGATTTCCCCTCCGGGCCATAGGGGGTGGGACGCATGTCGTCTCGGCCGTTCAATGATTCCTCTACCATCATCGCGTGGCTCCCATCCGGGCGTCAGACCTGCCTGGCACTATGCTGCATCAGGTGATCCAGGGTCTCCAGCAGGGTCGTCAACTGGATCGGTTTGGTCAGGTAGGCGTCAAACCCGGATCGCATCCCCCGTTCCCGGTCCTCCCCGCCGGCCTGGGCCGTGAGGGCCACCACCGGGATCCCCCGGGTGATGGGGTCCCGCCGCAGATCGGACAGCACCTGATAACCGTCCGTGCCGGGCAGGCGGATGTCCAGGAGGATGACCTCCGGCCGGTGATGCCTGGCCAGGGTGAGCCCCGTGGCGGCATCCCGTGCGCTGAGCACCTGCATGGACTGCCCGGAGAGGAGTCGCTCCAGCAGCCTGAGATTGGCCGCGTTGTCCTCGATCTGGAGGATGCAGGCGGATGTCCCCTCCTCCGTTGAGAATCGGGGGGATGCGACCTGGGACCGATCCTGCCCATCCTGCCCACCGCCGGGGTACCCGGGATCCGCCATGGGGATCTCCAGCCAGAACACGCTCCCCTCACCCATTCGGCTCGAGACGCCCATGCGCCCCCCCATGGCCTCAGTGAGCCGCCGGCTGATGGCCAGGCCGATGCCGGTTCCTTCCTCTTCGTCCCCCCCCTCCCCGGTCTCCTGTTCGGTGAGCCGCGTGAAGGGCTGGAAGAGGTCCTCCAGCCGGTCTTCAGGGATGCCCGGCCCGGTGTCGGTGACGCAGAGACGGACCTCCCCGGCGATCCCGGCGGACAGGGCCAGATCCAGATGCACCCGACCCTGGGGGCGATTGTACTTGATGGCGTTGGACAACAGGTTGATGAGGACCTGCTTGAGTCGCACCCGGTCGGCCATGACCGCGATCTCCCCCAAAGGTCCCTTTTCCAGCACCAATCCGCGCCGGGCGGCCAGGGGTTCCACCATGGTGATGCATTCGGAGACCAGGGCCGGGAGGTCCACCGGGCCCAGGGAGAGCTCCATCCGCCCCGACTCCACCCGGGCCAGATCCAGGACCTCGTTGATCAGATCCAGCAGGTGCTTGCCCCCCCGCAGGATCTCCCGGACGCTCTCCTGCTGGGTCTCGGTCAGATCCGATTCCAGTTCCAGCAACTGCGCGAAACCCAGCACGGCATTCATCGGGGTGCGAAGCTCGTGGCTCATGCGCGAGAGGAATTCGGACTTGGCCTGGTTGGCCCGCTCGGCCCCCTGCTTGGCCTCCCGCAGGGCCCGCTGGGTCTCGAAATATTCGGTGACGTCCTGCTGGATGCCCACGTAGTGGGTGATCACACCGGCATCGTTGCGTACGGGGGCGATGCTGAGTTCATTCCAGAACAACTCGCCGTTCTTGCGGTAGTTGCGCAGCAGTGCCCCTGTGGGCCGTCCTT
Source organism: Ectothiorhodospira sp. (assembly GCA_046546415.1). GTDB lineage: Bacteria > Pseudomonadota > Gammaproteobacteria > Ectothiorhodospirales > Ectothiorhodospiraceae > Ectothiorhodospira. The sequence goes on along the minus strand of JBKGXY010000209.1, from coordinate 485 downwards.
CGGCCAGGGCCCGGCGGACCTCGTGCAGGCCTTCCTGGTCGTTGTCGTCCCCCTGCAGGAAGCGGCAGTTGTGGCCGATGACCTCGTGAGGGTCATACCCCGTCATCTGGCAGAAGGCGGGGTTGACGTAGACCAGGGGCATGTCCGGCCGGGTGGCATCGGCGATGGAGATGCCGTTGACGATGGCCTCCATGGCACGGGTCTGCCAGCGCAGACGCTCCTCCAACCCCTGGCGCAGGGCCACCCCTACGGAACGGCCGTTCTCGGTGCAGCGCCGGCTCCGGCGCAGGGCCTGGAAGACCTGTCGCACCAGCTGCGGCGGTGTCACCGGGGGCGGAAGCATCTCGTCGGGTCCGTCCGTGACCCCGAGGGGCCGGTCCAGCAGGGCGGCATCGGCCCCGGCCAGGAGTAACTGGCGGTGGGTCTGGCGCTCGTCCGCCTGCCATACCCGCACCAGGTCCACGGGATCCACCTCCAGATGCCCG
>JBKGXY010000208.1:0-2637 GCA_046546415.1 Ectothiorhodospira sp. | reverse complement strand
CGCAAGCGCCAGGAGGAGGCGGAGCGCAAGCGCCAGGAGGAGGCGGAGCGCAAGCGCCAGGCCGAGGAAGAGCGCCGGCGCCGGGAGATGCTGGCCACCGAGCAGCGCCAGAGGGCGAAGGATGAATACGTTGCGATGATCCGCTACGCCGTTGAGCGCAACTGGCGACGCCCCGAGGGGGAACGGCGGGGGCAGAAGGCCGTGGTCTTTGTCCGGCAGGCGCCCGGTGGTTTCATCCAGCACGTCAGGGTGGAACAATGCGACGGGACACCCGTGTTCTGTAACTCTGTCGAGCAGGCCGTTCGGCGTGCCGATCCGCTCCCGGATCCACCCGATCCGGAGGTATTTGAGCGGGAGATCCGGTTCGTGTTCGAACCGGATTGAAACGGCGTCATCCACCCATCGAGATCGGACCGGAAGCGGACCCAAGAGCCCATGACCCTTATTCGAACCCTCCTGATCCTGTTGCTGTGTCTGGCCCCTTCGGCCCAGGCGGCCCTGGAGATCCGCGTCACCCAGGGGGTGACGGGGGCCACCCCTGTGGCCGTGGTGCCCTTCGCCTGGTCCGGCGAGGGGGAGCCACCGGTGGATGTGGCCTCCATCGTCGCCGCCGACCTGGGCCGCAGTGGCCGTTTCAACCCCCTGGAACGGGCGGATCTGCCCGCCCGTCCCCATACCCTGGACGAGGTGGACCTGGAACGCTGGCGCGACGAGGAGACCGACTACCTGGTGGTGGGTCGGCTGGAGCCGACCGAGGATGATCGTTTCCGGGTGCGGTTCCAGCTCGTCGATGTGGTCTCCGGCCGGGAGATGGCGGGTTTTCGTCTCACGGCCCGGCGGGACCGACTGCGCCGTGCCGCGCACCGCATCAGCGACATCGTCTATGAGCGCCTCACCGGTGACCGGGGTGCCTTCGACACCCGGGTGGCCTACGTCAGCGTCACCCGGGAGGACGGAGAGCCCCTATACGCCTTGCAGGTCGCCGATGCCGACGGGCATGATCCCCGCACCGTATTCCGTTCCCGGCGGCCCATCCTGTCCCCGGCCTGGTCCCCGGACGGGGGGCGTCTAGCTTATGTCTCCTTCGAGAACCGGCGTTCCGAGGTCTACATCCAGGACCTGGGAAGTGGCGAGCGCACCCGCCTGGCGGGATACCCCGGGATCAACAGCGCCCCGGCCTGGTCCCCGGATGGGCAACGGCTGGCCCTCACCCTGTCCCGGGAGGGGGATCCCGACATCCACGTCCATGACCTGAGGGACGGCGATCTGCGTCGCATCACCCGCAGCCGTGCCATCGACACCGAGCCCCGGTGGATGCCCGGCGGTGATTCCCTGGTCTTCACCTCCGACCGGGCCGGACGGCCTCAACTCTACCAGGTGGATCTGCAGGGCGGGCGACCGCAGCGCCTCACCTTCGAAGGACGCTACAATGGAGATGCCGCCATCTCCCCCGAGGGGAACCGCGTTGCGATGGTGCACGGCGAAGGAGACCGCTTCCGCATCGGGCTGCTGGACCGGCGCAGCGGGGCCTTCCGGCCGCTCACCGAAGGTCCCATGGACGAATCCCCCAGCTTTGCGCCCAATGGCAGTATGCTCATCTATGCCACCGCCCAGGGTGACCGGGGTGTGCTGGCGGCGGTGAGCGCCGATGGCCGGGTGCACCAGCGCCTGGTACTGCAGGAGGGGGAGGTGCGTGAACCGGCCTGGTCCCCGTTTTTGGAATGAATCCGGCCCCTAGCCAATGTAATCCCCAACCCAGCGATACCGAGGACCCCTTGCCATGCTTGTTTGCTCCATTGCCCCCAGGGCCCTGAAGAACCTGATCCCCTTCCTGCTGGTCGCGGGCCTGGGGGCCTGTGCCACGGTGGATCGTGACCCGGGAGAGGACGGCGATCGCCAGGCGGCCGCCGGGGCCGGTGAGGAGGATCGCCGGGGCCGCGATGACAACGGGGATGCCGGTGTGGAGACCCTTGGCCTGGAGGATGGGGGAGGCGTCGTTCAGGACCCCCTGGAGGATCCGGACAGCCCCCTGGCCCAACGCGTGATCCGATTCGGCTTCGACGAGGACACCGTGGATTCGAAGTACCTGGAGCTCATCGCTGCCCATGGCGACTACCTGTCCCGTCATCCGGATGTGGCGGTGCGCCTCGAGGGACATACCGACGAGCGGGGTACCCGCGAGTACAACCTGGGGCTCGGGGAACGCCGAGCCCGGGCGGTGCAGCGGATGCTCGAACTACAGGGGGCCTCGAGGGATCAGCTCCAGGTGGTGAGCTACGGCGAGGAGATGCCGGAGGATCCTGCCGGCACCGAGGAGGCCTGGGCACGCAACCGCCGGGTGGAAATCGTCTATGAGGGGGATCGTTGATGTTGCCCAGGGCGCATTGGCTGCTCCCGCTCCTTTTGCCGGCAGTGTTGGCGCTCCCGGCCCATGCCCAGACCTCCGATGACGGGGAAGAGGGGGGGTTGGAGGAACGGGTAGCCCGCATGGAGCGCATCCTGGACAACGCCGATCTCATGGACCTGTTCAACCAGCTACAGGCCCTGGAGGCCGAGGTCCGGGCGCTTCGGGGGGAGAACGAGACCCTGCGCCACGAACTGGAGCGGCTGAAGACCCGCCAGCGGGACCTCTACCTG
>JBKGXY010000207.1:0-2650 GCA_046546415.1 Ectothiorhodospira sp. | reverse complement strand
TGCCGTTGGGATAGACCTCGTGGGTGTCCAGCCCCTCCGGCTCGATGAAGACCTGGTGGCGGTCCTTGTCGGCAAAACGCACCACCTTGTCCTCGATGGACGGGCAGTAGCGCGGCCCCACGCTCTCGATGACGCCGCTGTACATGGGGGAGCGATGCAGGTTCTCGCGGATGATCTCCAGGGTGCGCGGGCCGGTCCAGGCGATATGGCAGTCCACCTGGCGGGGGTGATCCGCCACCTGCCCCATGAAGGAGAACACCGGCGGCGGCGTATCCCCCGGTTGTGGCTTGAGGCGGCTGAAATCGATGCTGCGGGCGTCGATGCGCGGCGGGGTACCGGTCTTGAGCCGGTCCACCCGCAGGGGCAGCGCCCTGAGGCGCCGCGCCAGGGCCTGGGCGGGGGGATCGCCGGCGCGTCCGCCCTCGTAATGGGCCTCACCGATGTGGATGCGGCCGCCGAGGAAGGTGCCCACGGTGAGGATCACGGCGGGGGCGCCGAAGCGCAGCCCCCCCTGGGTCACCACCCCGGTGACCCGTTCACCCTCCACCACCAGGTCGTCCACCGCCTGCTGGAAGAGCTGCAGCCCAGGCTGGTTCTCCAGGGCGCGGCGCACCGCCGCCTTGTACAGCCCGCGGTCCGCCTGGGCGCGGGTGGCCCGCACCGCGGGGCCCTTGCGGCTGTTGAGGGTGCGGAACTGGATCCCGGCGCGGTCCGCGGCCCGGGCCATGAGCCCCCCCAGGGCGTCGATCTCCCGCACCAGGTGGCCCTTGCCGATGCCACCGATGGCCGGGTTGCAGCTCATCTGACCCAGGGTGTCGATGTTGTGGGTGATCAGCAGCGTGGCGCAGCCCATGCGGGCGGCCGCCAGGGCCGCCTCGGTGCCGGCATGGCCACCGCCGACGACGATCACATCGTATTCTGCCTGGAAATGCATGCGATTGGGTGTTCAGGGAGATGATGCAACAGTGTAGCCCCTTGGCGTCCGGGGTGCAGACCCCAGGGCGGGACCCGGTCAGTCCCCGGCGTCGGGTTCCAGGATCGAGGCATCCAGTCCATCCAGCCCCTGTCGCCCCACCTTGTGTCCCGCCAGCAGGCTGGCGGCCGCCAGGGCATCGGGCACGGTACCCCCCCCGACGAGGGCATGGATGAAGCCGGCGTTGAAGGTGTCCCCCGCCGCCAGGGTGTCCACCACCCGGGGGGGCGTACAGGCCGGGGCGTGATAGAGGCCGTCACGGCTGGCCCAGACCCAGGCCCCCGCCTCCCCCCAGGTGCATACCAGCACGGCCCCGGGGACCCGCTTGTGCATCCCCCGCAGGAAGGGTTCCGGATCGTCGAAGCCCCGGCCCAGAACGAAGGGACGGGAGAAGAAGATCACCTCCGGCTGGCCGAAGAGCATGTCCACCCCCTCCCGGTCCTTCTCCACCTCCATGGAGACGGGCTGCTGCCCGGCCCGCTGGCGCAGGCCCTGGAGCATGCGGCTGGTGGTGTGGGGGTCCCGTGCCTGCAGGTGCACCCAGTCGTAGCGTTCCAGGGGGAGGCCGGTCACGTGGGTGGCATCCAGTTCCGGCAGATCGCGGTGGTGGATGATGGTGCGCGAGCCGGTGGCGGCGTTCAGGGTGATGTAGGAGGTGGGGGTGCGCCCGGCCCGGCGGCAGCAGGTGTCCACGCCGATGCCCCGGTCCGCCAGCAGGCTCTGCAGCCGGTCCCCGTCCGGCTCGTCCGCCAGGGTGGCCGCCAGGTCGCAGCGGTGGCCCAGCTGGCGCAGGACGTGGAGGGTGTTGGCGGTGTTGCCGCCGGGGCAGACCCGCTGCTCCAGGGCACGCATCTCCTCATCCTCGGCCGGGTAATGGTCGACGATGTTGATGATGTCCAGCGTGGCGACGCCGATGCCGAGGATGTGGGCCATGGTGCGGGATTGCCTGTGGGGGCGGGAACGCGGACCTCACAGGATAGTGAAAGGGGGGATGGGGGTAAAGGCGGCCCCGGGACGACGACCCCAAAACGAGAAGGGGGCCCGCAGGCCCCCTGGTGCTGCGCCCGCCCCAGGGGGGGGCGGGACGCGTGCCGGATGCGGTGCCGGTCAGAAGTCGTAGCGCACCCCGGCGGCGAGGACCTGGCCGCCGTCGGCATCCCAGGCCGTTTCCTTCAGACCACCCCGTTCGGTGGTGATGGCGGCGGTCCCCTCCTCGGAGTAGTACTCGGCGAAGAGCTTCAGGTCGGAGGTCATCTGGTAGTCGTAGCCCAGGTGGTAGACGTTCTCGCCGTAGTCCTCCACGTCCGCCAGCATCACCTTGAAGGTGTTCTTGCCCAGGGTGTAGCCGGCATAGAGGTTATAGGCATGGGCGCCGTCATGATAAAAGCCTTCCTCTTCGACGAAATCACCATCGTTATCATACCGCTCGTACTTAGCGGCCAGGTACAGGTTGCCGATGTCCTGGCTGATGGAGGCCCCGATGCTGCGCTCGTTGAACTCACCCTGGCGGTCGTCCATGCCCACGGCCAGGGTGGTGTCGCCGAAGCTGTAGGAGCCGGTGAGCTGCAGGCGGTCATCGTCGTCGCCATCGGCATCCTCTTGACCGGCTTCCGAACTCCAGGAGAAGCCCAGGGAGAAGCCGTTCATGTCCGGGCTGTAGTAGGCGATGGTGTCCTG
>JBKGXY010000206.1:0-2664 GCA_046546415.1 Ectothiorhodospira sp. | reverse complement strand
GGATGCTTGGCACGGGCCGGGTCTTCGCCGCCACCGAGACGCCCAGACCCCTGAATCGGGGTGCGCCACGGGAGCTGACCCTGGAGTGGCAGCGGGAGGGGGAGCAGTACCGGCTGCGCATGGGGATGGACCAGGGCGAAGGGGATGCCCTCCCCACGGAGCCACCGGCCTATCTGGATATGCAGCGGTTCGAGATGGGTCACCTGGTATTGCCCGAGGGGCTCGATCCGCAATGGCTCACCCGGATCCCCGACTCGCCACCCGTGGATGCCGAAGAGGCCGAGGCGGTCAGCCGCCGACTGGCCCTGGATTTTCCGCAGATGCCCACCCCCATCCCCGTGGCATGGCGGGAGGTGCGCGAGCCCCCCGTCCCGGCCCTGGCGGTCATGCTCCACGACGAGGACCTGCTGCAGTCGGGGCTGCTGCTGCACTTCCTCTATGGCGATATGGCGGTCTGGTCCCATGCCCCGCAGGAGGTGGTCAGTGGCGAGACGGACGGGGAGCTGGTGCGTGTGTACCGGGATGTGGCCGCCGAGGCCAAGGCCATGGAAACGCTGCGATCCGCGGGATTGCTGCCTTTTGCCGATCATCCCGAACTCTACGCCCCTTCCATGGAGGATACCGATCGCGGGGCCGCCCTCGGCCGGTGGCTGGATGTCCTGGACAGCCTCCTGCCACGCCTGGAGGCAGAAGGGTGGCATATCGAACATGTGCGGGGGACCCGCCCGCATCTCACCGGGTCCGACAGCCTCCGGGCCGAGGTGGAGGAGGGGCAGGGCTGGTTCGATCTCCATTTCGATCTGGAGGTGGACGGGCGACAGGTCCCCCTGCTGCCCCTGGTGAGCCAGCTCATCGAGGGCTATACCCCCGGCAGTCTGCCGGAACACCTCTGGCTCCAGTTGGAGGCGGGGGAATACGTGAAGGTGCCCCGGGAGCAGATCGAACCGGTGCTGCAGACCCTGATGGATCTGCACGAGCAGATCGCCCCCGATGCTTCGGCCCTGCGCCTTTCCCGCCTGGATGCCCCCCGCCTGCTGGAGCTGGGGGATGTGCCGGTGCAGGGCGGCGCCTCGGTGCAGGAGATGGCCCGGAAGCTGACTAGCTTTGAGGTCATCGGCGAGGTGTCCCCGCCCGAAGGGTTCCAGGGGGATCTGCGCAGCTATCAGCTTCGCGGGGTGTCCTGGCTCCAGTTCCTGCGGGAATACGGCCTGGCCGGCATCCTGGCGGACGATATGGGGCTGGGCAAGACCATCCAGACCCTGGCCCATCTGGCCCTGGAGCGGGAGGCGGGCCGTCTTTCCCGTCCCGCCCTGATCGTGGCCCCCACGAGTCTCTTGAGCAACTGGCGCCGGGAGGCGGAGCAGTTCACGCCGGACCTGCGGGTGCTGGTGCTGCATGGTCCGGACCGCAAGGCCCACCTCGACACCCTGGCGGATCACGATCTGGTACTGACCACCTATCCGCTGCTGCCCCGGGACCGGGAGGTCCTCCTGGAGCAATCCTTCAGCCATCTGATCCTGGACGAGGCCCAGCAGATCAAGAATCCCAAGGCCCAGGCCGCCCAGGTGGCCCGTCACCTGAAGGCGGAACACCGCCTGTGCCTGACGGGGACGCCCATGGAGAACCACCTGGGGGAACTCTGGGCCCAGTTCGATTTCCTCCTGCCCGGTTTCCTCGGCACTCAGGAGGTCTTTTCCCGCAGCTATCGTACCCCCATCGAGAAACACGGCGACCAGGAGCGGATGCAGCGACTGACGCGCCGCATCGCCCCGTTTATGCTGCGCCGCACCAAGGACGTGGTGGCCTCGGAACTGCCCGAGAAGACGGAATTGCTGCGCAGCGTGCCCATTGCCGGCCGGCAGGCGGCCCTGTACGAGAGCATCCGCCTGGCCATGGAGCGCAAGGTGCGGGACGCCATCGCCCGCAAGGGGCTGGCCGGGAGTCAGATCACCATCCTGGATGCCCTGCTCAAGCTGCGCCAGGTCTGCTGCGACCCGCGCCTGCTGCCGGCCTCCGTGGGCCGGGGCGGCGAGGGGGTCCCCTCCGCCAAGCTGCGCATGCTCATGGAGCTATTGCCCGAGTTGCTGAGCGAGGGCAGCCGCGTGCTGATCTTCTCCCAGTTCACCACCATGCTGGGTCTCATCGAGAAGGAGCTCAAGACGGCCGGCATCGCCTATTCCAAGCTCACCGGCCAGACCCGCAAGCGGGACGAGGCCATCGGCGCCTTCCGGGAGGGCCGGGTGCCGGTGATGCTGGTGAGCCTCAAGGCCGGGGGCGTGGGGCTGAACCTGACGGAGGCGGACACCGTCATCCACTACGATCCCTGGTGGAACCCCGCGGTGGAGGCCCAGGCCACGGACCGCGCCCATCGCATCGGCCAGGACAAGCCCGTGTTCGTCTATAAACTGATCACCGAGAACACCGTGGAGGAGAAGATCCTCGCCATGCAGGCCCATAAGCAGCAGTTGGCGGACCGGGTCTACCGCACCGGGGAACGTGCCCCGGATCAGCCGCCCATCGACGCCGACATGATCGAGGCCCTGTTCTCGGCCGGCGATTGAAACGCCCCGGGGGTGAAACAGGCAACCAGCCGGAAGGTCCGGGGCGGCGGCATTCCCCCCGGGCCCCCGGCGCGCTACAGTGACACAAAAAACGTGAACCATC
>JBKGXY010000205.1:0-2686 GCA_046546415.1 Ectothiorhodospira sp. | reverse complement strand
GGCTACCGGCGTCTCATCAAGGGTATCGTCGATACTGCTCGAATTTTCTGCTTCATCGGTGCGGCTACCGGTGGGCAAAGCCCCTTCAGCAGACTGTGTCACCTCCGGCGTTTCGCGTTTGCCATGATCCTCACCATGGGCGGCGCCTGCCCTGTCATGCTGTTCGGTGGAGGCATCCGTGTCCGGCGGTGGGTCTGTTTGCTCCTGGTGGGGTAGGGCAGCGGTGTCCTCTGCCATCGGCGTCCCCGTGGCGCCCTCTCCGGTGGACGCCTGTTCCTGCGGTTCGCCCATCCATCGCTGGCCGGCGATCAGTGCATCCACCTCCAGGCGGATCTGGGTCAGGGGACGTTCCAGCAGGGTAGCCAGCCGGTTTTCCATGCCCTCCCGCACCAGTTCCACATCGAAGTCCGGGCCGTCCAGGCTGGTCAGCACGTCGCTCCAGATCCCGTCGAACAGATCGGGCTCTTCTCCCGATTGTGTCCAGAAGTCGTGAAAGGCCTGCGCCTGGGTGCGCAGGGCATCGATCTGGGGCTGGCCCATGCCGGAGCGCAGGGCCTCAGGGATGAGTGGATACAGGATGCGAGCGGCGTACTCGAACCGGCGCAGGTGGCGCCGGGAGAGGGTATAACCCAGGTCGGCCAACTGGCGGGCCAGTTCACTGCGGGACAAGGTCTGCTGGGCCTGCGCCTCCAACTGGACGCGCAGATCCTCAAGCCCCAGGGCCTTGTCGATCAGTGCCAGTTCACCCCGCAGTTCGTTCTCCACCAGGTGGGCGGTGAGCACGGCCGCTTCATGGGTCCAGGGGTGAAACAGGCAATGCACCTGCGCAAAGCAGGCATCACCGGTTTCGGCCTGCAGTTCCTTGAGGATTTCCAGGCGGGTGTTGCCACCTGCGCGCACCATGTAGTGTGTGTCGCCAGGCCGCCGGGTGATCTCCAGGGCATTGTTCAACCCTCGCTGGGCACGAATGGACTGCTTGATCTCGTGGTAACGAGGATTGCGCTCGCGTCGGGGATTGCGGTCGTAGGGGCGGATACGGCTGATATCCAGGATCATCTGCGTGACGGTCACCGGATCGGCCGAGGCCGGGGGGGCTTCGGGCTGGGCGAAATGGCCCTCGCGCAGCATCGCGCCGACATCGGGCTGGTCCGGGCGACTCATGGGTCACCTGCCTTGTCGGTGGACAGATTCCAAACGGGTTGCTGCCCCCGCAGGTGGGGAAATACCTCGTGTACCAGTGCAGTCATGGTCTGCAGTGCCGGGACCGTGGGTCCCGTGCGCCGGGTCTCCCAGCGGTGCACCGGGCAGCGGTGGGTGGCGGCTTCACGGTAGGCCACCGTGGCGGGGATTACCGTGTCGAGGATTGTGATGGCACCCCGTGACGGCACATACGATGCCTCGCGCAGTTCTTGGGCGATGATCCGGGCATCCCGGGTGTGATCCATGCGGTAGAGAATCCCGCGCAGCGGGCCGACGGGCGCCCCCATGCAGGCCATGGGGCGAAGTCGCTCAAGCATGGCCACGGTGCCCCGCGTGAACTCCCGTGCCGAGAGGATTTCCGGGGGGATGGGTGAGATCAGCAGGTCGGCCGCCAGGACCGCCGCGTCCTGGAGCGGGCCAACGGCCCCCTGGGTGTCAATCAGGATGACGTCGTACCCGTCCTCCAGCTGCATGAGCAGGTGACGCAGGCGTACACGCCCGTCCGGCTGATGCAGCACCCAGTTCTGCAGGTGGCCGCCAGGATCATCGGAGAGCACCAGGTCCAGGCCGGCGACGCTGCAGCGGCTGATGATGCCTTCCAATGAGGCGGAACTGACCAGGTGCATGAGACCGGCAGGCGCCCGTTGGGTGATGGCGTAGTAACTGGACAGGGTGGGCTGGATGTCGGCATCCACGGCCAGGACACGTTGTCCCAGATCCGCCAGGATGCCGGCCAGGTTGGCGCACAGGGTGGTCTTGCCCACCCCTCCCTTGGTGCTGGTGATGGTGACCTTGATCGCCATGGGTCACCTCGCCGCCTGATGACGGCTGGCCTCGATCTGCTGCTCCAGCCATTGCTCTATGTCCTCTTCCACCCAACCTACGGCGCGTCCGCCCAGGGAGATGGGTTTGGGGAAGACCCCTTGGGACACGCGCAGATAGATGGTGCTGCGCGACAGCCCCGTGCGTGCCTTCACATCAGGCAGTCTGAGGATGGTGTTGGCCATGACGATGCCTCCTTGGGCATATTGGGACATGGCCTGGGATTGTTGGTGGGGTGGATCGGAAAATCACCGCAATTACGGTTGCCTTGGCCGCAATTGCGGTGATCGGGTCAATTGGCGCGCAGTTGCTGGTTGGCGGCGGCCAGTTTGGCCTGCAAGGTCCGCTGGGAGAGACCCGGTTTACCCTCGTGACGGGCGAGAAGGGCCTTGATGACATCCGCCTGGCGTCTGAAACGGGGCGCAGGCGAATGATCTCCAGGCCCGGTCAGGAGGAGTTCCATCAAGGCCCCGATGATGTTCAGGTATGTGGTTTCGGCGCGTTCCCCGAGCGGTCGATCCTGCAGGTTTGCCTCCAGCTGACGGCATCGCGCCTTCAAGGCTTTTTCCCGCCGTGCCAGTTTTTTGCAACGCTGCTTCTTCTTGACCAGTCGCTGCGTCAAAAGCTCGTACTCCACCTGCAACGTCAGGAAGCTTTCGGGGTT
>JBKGXY010000204.1:0-2784 GCA_046546415.1 Ectothiorhodospira sp. | reverse complement strand
AGTCGGAGTCGGAGTCGGAGTCGGAGTCGGAGTCGGAGTCGGAGCCGGAGCCGGAGCCGGAACGCACCACATCCGGAGAGGGCCCGGCCGGGGACCGGCTCGCCTCGGCCCATTCCACCGACACCGGGGATCGCCAGAGATCCGGTGGTTCCACCCGGGCCCGCAAGGGCGGTACGGGGGGGATCGAGGATGCGCCGCCGGACTACCGCAGCCAGGTCAGTGCCTGGCTCGAGCAGCACAAGGAATACCCCCTGGAGGCCCGGCGCAAGGGCCAGGAAGGCATGGCCATGATCACCTTCACCTTCGACCGCAAGGGACGGATCCTCTCCCACGAATTCGTGCGGCGCACGGGGCACGACACCCTGGACCGCGCCATCGTGGCCATGCTCGAACGGGCCAGCCCCCTCCCCCCCGTGCCCGAATCCGTGGGCACGGCACGGATGACCTGGACCCTGCCCATCTACTTCCGGCTCCATTGACCCGAGGACTTCGCCATGTCTCATGCCCTCAAGCTTGCCCTGCTCGCCCTCCTGGCCCTGGCCTGGATCCCCAACACCTGGGCCACGCCACCGGCATCGGACCCGCCGGTCCATGTGCTCCAAGCGCCGGCCAGCGAGTCACCCGTCCTGCGATTCGCCGTGATCGGCGACGCAGAACCCAAACCCAAAGCGGAGTTCCCCAACCTGCGGGCGGCGGTGGAGCGGATCAACGCCCTGGCCCCCCGGCTGGGTCTGCAGTTCGTGGCCGGTATCGGCGACATCCCCCACAAGGCCACCCAGATCCAGTACGAGGCGGCCACCGCCGAATTGAGCCGTCTGGAGCTGCCGTTCTACCCCATCATGGGCAATGAGGAATTCAATGGCACCCAGGAGGAGTTCCTCCACAACGCAAACCGCTGGAACTCCGGCCCCACCTCCATCCCCGATGTCCGCTACGTGGTGGACACCCCCGGCATGGCCCTGATCTTCGCCTCCCCGGACCGCGACGGCCGCGAATTCACCGATGCCGGCATCCGTTGGATCGCCGCACGGATCGAGGAACGCGCCCCAAAACCCGTGATGCTCTTCGTGCATGGCGCCCAGGTGGGTGTCTTCCCTGAAGGGGGCGACAAGGGCACCGGCCATCCGGACTTCCCCCGGCTGGCCGAGGCGGGGGAGCTCAAGGCCATCTTCTCCGGCGACCTGCACATGGACCTGGATCGGGTCCGGGGAATCCGTCGTGTGGACGGGGTGCATCACGTGCACGTCCCGGCCCTGGAGCGCACCAAGATCCCCGACAAGAGCGCACATACCCCCTGGTTCCGGATCGTGTCGGTGTACCCCAACGGCCTGATCCAGGTGCAGACGGTCAACGCCCTCACCGGCGAAATCGTCCCGGAACACGGGGCCCTGCTGCTCGGCTGAATGCCGCCCACGGCGCCGTTCCCCGCCCCAGGGCGGAATACGGTGCCGGCGGTTGACGCCCGCCCCGGAAACTGTAGAATACTGGCCTTCGAACACGACAGGCGCGTAGCTCAGCTGGTTAGAGCACCACCTTGACATGGTGGGGGTCGTTGGTTCGAGTCCAATCGCGCCTACCAGATCGATATTGAAACGCAGCGGCTTCCGGGTTCCCCGGGCCGCTGTTTTTTTTATCCGCCCCAAGGGTTCCCCCCCGACAGATCCTGCGGCCGCTGCACGGCCAGGACCTTCCGGCGCCTCCCCCCCTTCTGCCCCGTCCCTGATCCAGATCAATTCTCCCGGATCGCCCATGGGCAAAAATAATGACAGTGATTGCAATTGCCAATCGTTCGCGATTGCATTATCTTCGCACTATCCATGATCCATCCGACCCGGAGGCAGGCATGAATCAGCAATCCCAAGGCTACGCCCTCACCATGGCGCAGCAGGATCAGACCGTGCGCGTTGTGGCCCTGCGGGCCGGCCGCAATCTGGATCGCCGGCTCACGGAGCTGGGGATCCACATCGGCAGCAAGCTGCGGGTGGTGCAGCGCCAGGGCAACGCCCTGGTGGTCTCCCGGGACCAGGCCCGCATCGCCATCGGCGCGGGCATGGCCATGAAGATCCTGGTGGTGCCGGCGGAGATGCCCGCCGCGTGCAACGACACGGATCTGATCACCTGCGCAACGGGGGAGCGGGCATGACACTGAAGGAAATGACCGTCGGTGAGACCGGCACCGTCTCCGGATACGCCCCCTCCGCCCGCGCCTACCGCCGCAAGCTCCTGTCCATGGGCCTTACTCCGGGGACGGCATTCCGCATCACCCGCATCGCCCCCATGGGCGACCCCGTGGAGATCCAGGTCCGCGGGTTCAAACTCAGTCTGCGGCGCGACGAGGCCAACGCCCTGCACGTGGAGAAATGCTGATGTCCGAACGATTCGTCATCGGGGTGGTGGGCAACCCCAACTGCGGCAAGACCACCCTCTTCAACGCCCTCACCGGTGCCAAACAGCGGGTGGGCAACTGGCCCGGGGTCACCGTGGAGCGCAAGATCGGCCATTACCGCTTCGACGGGGCCGAGTACGAGATCGTCGACCTGCCGGGCACCTATGCCCTGGACGTCACCAGCGAAGATGTCTCCCTGGACGAGAAGATCGCCCGGGACTACGTCCACGGCGGTGAGGCGGATCTGATCGTCAACATCGTGGATGCCTCCAACCTGGAGCGGAATCTCTATCTCACCACCCAGCTTCTGGAGATGCGCCGGCCCGCGGTGGTGGCCCTGAACATGATGGACGCGGCCAGGGACGCCGGCATGGACATCGACGTGGACCGCCTCTCGA
>JBKGXY010000203.1:0-2819 GCA_046546415.1 Ectothiorhodospira sp. | reverse complement strand
CCGAGGCAATGAGATGGTCCACGCGCCTCACCCTGTATCTGATGGCCTTCATCGCGGCCTACCTGGGGGGGCTGGGCGTGGCCATCTTCCGCAGCCGGTGGCTGCTGGTGCCGGTGTCCCGGCTGCTGCGCCTGGCCGTACGCGGTCACCTGATGCGCGAGTCGCGGGCGCGGCGCCTGCGGTTCCGCCTCTGCCGTGAGCTGGTGCTGCTCCACCGCGGGTTCGTGGACTTCCTGTCGGGGCGGGGCGTGGACCGTTTGCTGGCCATGGTCTTCACGGTGGTCTTCCTGCTGAGCATGTTCTCCTTCCCGGCCATCCTCCTGCAGGCACTGGACTATGATCTGGATTATCTGCGCATCCTCGGGGTCCAGACGGTGACCACCTTCATCATGTATTTCGCCCCCACGCCCGGGGCCTCGGGGATCGCTGAGGGGGCCTTCGCCCACTTCTTCTCCAGCCTGGTGGCGCCGGGGCATGTCCTGCTGGTCACCTTCTGCTGGCGCCTGCTCACCATCTATCTGGGCATGTTCATCGGTTTTCTGATCCTCAAACGGGATGCCATCCAGGTATTGGCCTGGCGGGCGGGGCGGGATGCGTAAGCGCAGGAGCCTCCTCAGTCTGGCCTTCTTCCTCGTCCTGTTGGGCCTGCTCGGGCTGCTGGGCTACAAGATCTATCTGAGCTTCTTCAAGGACACCTTCGAGGCCCTGCACGCCCAACAGATCGAACGCATCGAGGCACGGTTGCAGGGGCGGGAGGCCTACAGCTTCGCCGTGGTGGGCAACGTGCGTAACTCCATCGGGGTCTTCGAGCGCCGGATGATCCCCGCCCTGAACCGCTCCGGGGTGGACTTTCTGGTCTCCGCGGGCAACGTGGTCAGCGGGGGCGGGGAGGACAACTACCAGGCCCTCTACGGCTCCATGCGGCGTCTGCGGATCCCCTATGTCCTCACCTTCGCCGAGGAGGAGGAGAGCGAGTTCGGCAGTTTCCGCTTCTATGACATGTTCGGACCGTATTTCTATTCCTTCTCGGCGGGCGGTGCCCGCTTCATCTTCCTGGACGTGACGGGCAAGACCCCCCTGGCCTGGCAGCTGCGCTGGTTCGAGGACGAGCTGGAGGCGACCCGGGCTCGCGGTGAGCGGGCCTTCGTCTTTCTCGGCGAGCCGGTCCTGCCCGCCCAACGGGAGCGGGAGGACGTAGCCCACGGATTGGCACGGCATCCGGATTTTATCCGCGACTTCCTCTCGTTGGTGGACGATCATGATGTGGAGGCGGTCTTCACCGCCTCGGAACAGGTCCTGGACCGCCGCAGGGAGGGGGAGACCCTATTCGTGGCCACGGGCGGCGGCGGGGGGCTGCTGCTCGGGGGCGAGGACAGTTTCTACCACTTCCTGCAGGTGGATGTGGATGGGCAGGACATGGCCATCGAACCGGTGAAGATGCAGCAGGCACCGGGCCGTCTGCTGCGCATGCTGGAGGGGCTGTGGTTCCTGATCTATTCCCTGTTCTACGTGGGTTATCTGAACTTCCTGCTGGTGGTGTGCGTCGTCGCCCTGGTGGCCATCCGGTTGTACAAGGCCGTGTTCATGGAGAAGAACTACTACCGGGACTTCAGC
The DNA here is from genome assembly GCA_046546415.1 of Ectothiorhodospira sp. Lineage (GTDB taxonomy): Bacteria > Pseudomonadota > Gammaproteobacteria > Ectothiorhodospirales > Ectothiorhodospiraceae > Ectothiorhodospira. The sequence goes on along the minus strand of JBKGXY010000203.1, from coordinate 1,205 downwards.
GATCCTTCCGCCGAGGACGCCCCCCAGCCCCTGCGGGTGATGATGTTCACCAACAATTATCTGCCTTTCATCGGCGGTGTGCCCATCTCCATCCAGCGCCTGGCCCACGGACTGCAGCGCCAGGGGGACCGGGTACTGGTGGTGGCCCCGGAATACGGCACCGAAACGGACGAGGAGGGGCATGTCCTGCGGGTGCCCTCGTTGCTGCACTGGGGGAGAAACGGCGACTTCCGCCTGGCCAATGTCCTGTCCACCCGCATCGCCGTGGCCACCCGCGCCTTCCGCCCCAACGTGATCCATGTGCACCATCCCTTCTGGCTCGGCTCCCTGGGGCTGTTCATCGGCCGCCGCCTGAGGATCCCCGTGGTGTTCACCTACCACACCCGGCTGGAACAGTACGCCCACTATGTGCCCCTGCCGGGGCTGTTGTTTCGCAACTTCATCGCCCATTACCTGGTGGAGCATTTTGCCAACAAGTGCGACGGGGTGGTGGTGCCCACCTATTCCGCCGAGGAGTACCTGCACGTGATCGGCGTGCGCTCGCAGATCCTGGTGCGGCCCACGGGGGTGGACTGCGAGGCCATGCAGCAGGCGGATCCCGGGGCCCTGGAACGGCTCCGGCGCGAGCACGGGGGCGGCGGGGAGACCCTGCTGGTGAGCGTGTCCCGTCTGGGCAGGGAGAAGAACATCGACTTCATGCTGGAGGGGTTGGCCTGGGTGCGCCGCCACAGCAGCGCGGCGTTCCGCCTGCTCATGGTGGGGGACGGCCCGGAGCGGACGCGTCTGGAACGGCGTGTCACCGAACTGGGGCTGCAGGACTGCGTGGAACTGGTGGGCTCCGTGGCACCCGCCGATATCCCGGCCTACTATCAGATCTGCGATGCCTTCGTCTTCGCCTCCAAGTCCGAGACCCAGGGCATGGTGATCCTGGAGGCCATGGCCGCCGGGCTGCCCGTGGTGGCGGTGCGCGCCAGCGGCATCGACGACGTGGTGCAGGACGGGGTCAACGGCTACAAGACCCCGGAGGACGTGGCCGAGTGGGGCGGGTCCGTGATCCGTCTGCTGGAGGACGAACAGGGACGCAAGGACCTGGCGGCCCGCGCCCGGGCCTTCGCCCGGGACTACGACGTGCTCCGGGTGAGCGAGGACGTGGCGGGGTTCTACCGGCGGCTCATGGCCCTGAACGCGCGCCGGGTGCGCTCGGG
>JBKGXY010000202.1:0-2820 GCA_046546415.1 Ectothiorhodospira sp. | reverse complement strand
TGGAGGGCCTGCCCTGGATCCGGACCAGGCTGCCCGATCGGTCATTACCCCTGGATGGTCAGCACCAGCTTTCCGGCGAGTCCGCCGGCCTCCAGTCGTCGATGGGCCTGGATGGCCTGTTCCAGGGGATAGGTCCCGGCCACCCGGACCTGCAGCCGGCCATCGGCCACGCGAGCCACACACTCGCGCAGGATGCCGGTCTGGTGCAGACGGAAATCATCGCGGCCGAGGATCATGGGGGTGAGCATCAACTCCTGGGCCAGGGTCAGGTTGTGCAGGCGGGCATGCTTCCAGTCCAGGTCCGCGGGGAAGGCGAGGATACTCACCAGCCGTCCGTAGGTGGCCAGGGCATGCACCGACCGGGCGCAGGTCTCACCACCCACGGTGTCAAGCACCACGCCCACACCCTCGCCCTCCGTCCAGTGCCGAACCGCCTCCACGAAGTCCTCATCACGGTAGCGGATGATGGCCTCGGCACCGGAATCCCGGGCAATCCGTGCCTTTTCGTCATCGCTGACAGTGGTCATGACCCGGGCGCCGGCCTGCCGGGCCAGCTGGATGGCGACGTGACCGACACCACCGGCCCCCCCATGGATCAGGACCCACTCCCCCGCCCCCAGACGGGCGCGGTCGAACAGCCCCTCCCAGGCCGTGAGGGCCACCAGCGGCAAGGCCGCCCCCTCCAGGTCGCCCACCCCCTCGGGGATGGGGACCACGAAACGGGCATCGACGGTGGTGTACTCGGCGTAATTGCCGGGGTCCAGGCCGATGCCGCCATTCATGAACAGCACCCGCTGCCCCGGCTCGACCCCCGTCACCCCCTGGCCGAGGGCATCCAACGTGCCCGCGCCGTCACAGCCGAGGATCACCGGCGGCTCCGCGTCCGGAGCGAACGGCCCGTTGGCACGGACCTTGGTATCCACGGGATTGATCCCGGCGGCCGCCAGGCGCACCCGGACCTGGCCGGGGCCCGGTTCCGGTCGGGGGAGATCGGCGACCTGGAGCACGTCCGGTCCGCCCACTGCGGTCATCTGTACACAACGCATGACGCTCTCACCTCCTGCTTGCCGTTTCGAGGGTGCACGGCGCTCTCAACGCAATGCCATCCCCCATGATATCCCCGCCCATGGGGGCGCCGGAAAGCCACCGTCCCATCCCAACGGGCCCGATCCCGGTGTAAGGCCACGGCGACAGGGTGCGGGAGACGGGGTTACACTGCATCATTCGCGTCTCTATGTTCCCAAAATGGAATGACCCGATGCAGAGTGATCTCACCCGTTTCTTCGAGAAGGACCGTTTTGCCGCCCACGTGGGCATCGAACTGCTGGAGGCAGGGGATGGCCGGGCCCGGGCCCGGCTGGCCCTGGACGAACGTCATCAAAACGCAGCGGGGGTCACCCACGGGGCGGCCATCTTCAGTCTGGCGGATCTGGTGTTCGCCATGGCCTCCAATTCCCATGGCACGGTGGCCCTGGGGGTGAACGTGTCCGTCTCCTTTCTCAAGGCCTCCCGGGGCGGGGTCCTCCATGCCGAGGCCCGGGAGGTGGCCATCAATCCCAAGCTGGCCACCTACGAGATCCGGGTGACCGACGATGCACAAACCCTGATCGCCCTCTTCCAGGGCACTGTGTACCGCAAGCGGGAGACCCTGGAAGAGATGGGGATCTAGGCACCGACGCCCCGGAAAGATCCGGCATCACAACGGCCCGGAATGGGACTTTCGTGAAACCGTCCGCCTCCCGAGGAGATCGGTCACGAAACGTCGGTAATTCCCATGAACACCCCCCTGCCATGGGGCCGGGGACACCCTATCCGCCTCGGGGCGGCGTTGCTCAGTCCGAACCCGGCGCTGGCGGCCGCGCCCCATCCAGGAAGAGCGCGAGGGCCTGTTGCAGGGCCCGCTCGCGCTCGGCCTCCCCGGGCGGGTCCCCGAAGAGCAGGCGGTAGTAGAACGGTGCACGGGTCATGTCGATGAACTGGCAGGCGGCCATGTCGCAGTCGATGGGCCGCAGACGGCCCTTTTCCACCTGGGTGCGCAGATAATCCGCCAGCAGACGCTGGCCGCGGCGGGGACCGGCATTGTGGAAGAAGGACTGGATGCGCTCCCGGTCCTCCCCCCGCTCCGAGACCACCAGACGGAAGATCTCCACGGCATCCCTCTCCACCAGGCGGGACTGGATGTGGCGTCCGTAGGCCAGCAGCGAGGCCTCCAGGTCATCGGTCCACACCCCCTCCGTCTCGAATGGGGCAAAGACCGCCTCCGTGCGCTGGGCGATCATGGCCTCGAAGAGCCCGAGCTTGCTGCCGAAGAGACGATACAGGGTGCTGAGGGAACCCCCGGCCCGCCGCACGATCTCATTGACACTGGCGCCGGCGTACCCCTGCTCCATGAAGACCTCAGCGGCCGCATCCAGCAGCCTTTGGCGGCGTACCTCGCCCCGTCGCGTCCGGCAAGGGGATGGATTTTCAAACCATGGTTGCATCAGGAACCTCGATGGATCCGGCGGTGGACGACCCCCACGTCATGGGCAACGGAACGAATGCTTGAAAGTGTAGCGTACGCTACGCTATTTTATGACGCCACCCGGCACCGGGAAGCGCTGTTGCCCCATGCCGGGTTTCCACCGAAACCTGAGCCCGAGTCGGCTCCCTGCCACTGACTGCGGTGAATCCCATGTCCCTGACGATGCGCGTCCTGTTCGTCCCCCTCGGCCTGTCGGCCCTGCTGGCGCTCCCGCTGGCGGCCTCCGCCGCCCCGGACGATGCCCCGCCGCCCCGGGTGCCGGTGATCACCGTGGAACCGGGCCCGACCGAGATCTA
>JBKGXY010000201.1:0-2848 GCA_046546415.1 Ectothiorhodospira sp. | reverse complement strand
CCGGCCTCGTGCACCGTCTCCACCATGGCCGCCACGTGATCGGGGTTGATGGCGGGGTGGATGCCGTGACCCAGGTTGAAGACGTGGCCGCTGCCCTTGCCGAAGCCGGCCAGCACCTTCTTCGTCTCCTCCCGCACCCGTTCCGGTGAGGCGTAGAGCACGGCCGGGTCCATGTTGCCCTGCAGGGCCACGCGCTCACCCACCCGCAGGCGGGCGTCCTTGATGTCCACGGTCCAGTCCAGGCCCAGGGCGTCGCAGCCGGTGTCCGCCATGGCCTCCAGCCACTGGCCGCCCCCCTTGGTGAACAGTACCACCGGCACCCGCCGGCCGTCCGCCTCGCGGGTGAGGCCGTCCACGATCCTTTGCATGTACTTCAGGGAGAAGGCGCGGTAGTTCTCCGGGCTCAGGGCGCCGCCCCAGGTGTCGAACACCATGACGGCCTGGGCACCGGCGGCCACCTGGGCGTTGAGGTAGGCGGTGACGGTCTGCGCCAGGGTGTCCAGCAGGTGGTGCAGGGTGTCGGGGTCGTCGTACATCATGCCCTTGATGCGGGCGAAGTCCTTGGAGGAGCCCCCCTCCACCATGTAGGTGGCCAGGGTCCAGGGGCTGCCGGAGAAGCCGATCAGGGGCACGCGGCCGTCCAGTTCGCGGCGGATGAGGCGCACGGCGTCCGTTACATAGCGCAGTTCCTCCTCCGGGTCCGGCACCCCCAGGGCGCGGATGGCGGCGGCGTCCCGCACGGGGCGTTCGAAGCGCGGACCCTCGCCCTCGGCGAAGTACAGCCCCAGGCCCATGGCGTCGGGGATGGTGAGGATGTCCGAGAAGAGGATGGCGGCGTCCAGGGGGAAGCGGTCCAGGGGCTGCAGGGTGACCTCGCAGGCCATCTCGGGGCTGCGGCACAGGTTCATGAAGCTGCCGGCCCGGCCCCGGGTCTCCCGGTATTCCGGCAGGTAGCGCCCGGCCTGGCGCATGATCCACACGGGGGTGGTGTCCACGGGCTCACGCAGCAGGGCCCGGAGGAAGCGGTCGTTTTTCAGTTGGCTCATGGGGTCTCGACGCAATGGGGTGAAAAGCCCCCATTATACGAGGGCATGTCCGCGTGGGTACATGGATGCGGCGGTTTCACGATCCGCATCAATGCTTCAGGGGGATCCATACGCAAACGGCCCGGCAGGGCCGGGCCGTGGCGGCCGCAAGGAATCGGGGCGGGCAGTCAGCCGGACAGGCGGGCCTTCACCAGGGCACTGACGGCCCCCAGGTCGGCCCGGCCCTGGAGGCGGGGTTTGAGCAGCCCCATCACCCTGCCCATGTCCTTCACGGACTGGGCGCCGGATTCGGCCACGGCCTCCTCCACCTGCTGGCGGATCGCCTCCTCGGAGAGGGGCTGGGGGAGATAGGCCTGGATCACCTCCATCTCCGCCTCCTCCGCCCGGGCCAGTTCCTCCCGACCCGCCTCGCGGTACTGGATGATGGACTCCCGGCGCTGCTTGACCATCCTGTCCAGCGCCGCCAGCACCTGGGTATCGTCCGGGGCCTGGCGGTTGTCCACCTCCAGCTGCCGGAGGGCGGCCAGGATCAGCCGCAGGGTACCCAGCCGGGCCTTGTCGCCGCCACGCAGGGCGGTCTTCATGTCCTCGGTGATGCGGGACAGGAGGGGAGAAGGGGAGGTCATGCTGGCTCGGGGTTCCCTGCGGGATGGGGGTATCAGTACAGACGCTCGCGGCGACCGACTTCCTTGGAAAGGCGCTTCATCTGACGCTTCACCGCGGCAGCGGCCTTGCGCTTGCGCACTTCGGTGGGCTTCTCGTAGAACTCGCGGCGACGGACTTCCGTGAGCACGCCCGCCTTCTCGCAGGTGCGCTTGAAGCGGCGCAGGGCCACTTCAAAGGGTTCGTTCTCTTTCACTCGGACGTGGGGCATAGGAAACGCTCTACCGTTGCTTGCTGTTTCGGAATCGGGTTCAAGGCACCCTCCACCTTTGGCGGAGAATCCCGCATTATAGTTGCCCCCGGCCCAAATGCCAAAGCCCGAAGCGCAAAAAGATGAACCCCCACGCCCCTGCCGAAGCCGCCCCGCCCCTGTGTGTCCTGGGCATCGAGACCTCCTGCGACGAGACCGGCGTGGCCCTGTACGACACCCGCCGCGGGCTGCTGGCCCATGCCCTGCACAGCCAGGTGGAGCTCCATGCCGGGTATGGCGGCGTGGTGCCGGAGCTGGCCTCCCGGGATCATGTGCGCCGTGTGCTGCCCCTGGTGCGCCGGGTCCTGGAGGAGGCGGGGGTGGCAGAAGGAGCCCCGGATGGGGTGGCCTACACCGCCGGTCCGGGACTGCTGGGGGCCCTGCTGGTGGGGGCCTCCGTGGCCCGCAGCCTGGCCTGGGGCTGGGGTCTGCCGGCGGTGGGGGTGCACCATATGGAGGGGCATCTGCTGGCCCCGCTGCTGGAGGACCCGGCCCCGGCATTCCCCTTCGTGGCCCTGCTGGTGTCCGGCGGGCATACCCTGCTGGTGGACGTGCAGGGGGTGGGGCAGTACCGCATCCTGGGGGAGAGCCTGGACGATGCCGCCGGCGAGGCCTTCGACAAGACCGCCAAGCTCCTGGGGTTGGGGTATCCCGGCGGGCCGGCCCTGGCGCGCCTGGCGGCCGGGGGGGATCCGGGGCGCTTCCGTTTCCCCCGGCCCATGACGGACCGCCCGGGCCTGGACTTCAGCTTCTCCGGGCTCAAGACCCGGGCCCTGACCACCTTCCGCGAGACCCCGCCGGATGAGGCCCTGGCCGCCGATGTGGCCCGGGCCTTCGAAGAGGCGGTGGTGGACACCCTGGCCATCAAGTGCGGCCGGGCCCTGGAGCA
>JBKGXY010000200.1:0-3027 GCA_046546415.1 Ectothiorhodospira sp. | reverse complement strand
AGCGTGCTCAACTTCGTCATCGCCGCACGCCTCTATGAGATGCGCCCGGAGGCCCCGGAGGGGGAACTCAGTCGCCTGCGGGCCGCACTGGTGAACAAGGACAGCCTGGCCGGGATCGCCCGGGAGCGGGACATGGGGGCCCTGCTCAGCCTGGGGGAGGGGGAGCGCAAGAGCGGCGGCCACCGGCGCGACTCCATCCTGGCGGATGCCCTGGAGGCGGTCATCGGCGCCGTGTTCGTGCTGGAGGGCTTTGAGCCCACACGGACCTTCGTGCAGGCCCTCTACGCCCATCGGCTGGAAGACCTGCCCAGCGCCGAATCCCTGAAGGACCCCAAGACCCGCCTGCAGGAATGGCTGCAGCGCCGGGGGCTGGAGACCCCGGCGTACCGGATCCTGGAGGTCTCGGGCAAACCCCACGACCAGCATTTCAAGGCGGCCTGTCATATCCCCGCGCGGGACCTGGACGCCTTGGGCGAGGGCAGCAGCCGTCGCCGGGCCGAGCAGGCTGCAGCCCTCAAGGCCCTGGAGACCCTTGCCGCGACAGAGGAGAACGGGGCGTGACCGAGCAACCGATCCAACCCCCTTCCCCCGACGGGGAGGGCGGCACCACCCGCTGTGGCTACGTGGCCATCGTCGGACGACCCAACGTGGGCAAGTCCACGTTACTCAACCACCTGGTGGGGGAGAAGATCGCCGCCGCCAGCCGCAAGGCCCAGACCACCCGCCATCGCATCCGGGGCCTGATCACCCGCGGGGCGGATCAGCTGGTGCTGGTGGACACCCCGGGGATGGATCCGGACAGCCCCCGGCTCCTGGGGCAGGTGCTCAACCGCACCGCCCAGGCGGTGCTGCAGGACGTGGACGCCGTGGTCTTTGTTGTGGAGGCGGACCGCTGGCAGGCCGCGGACGAGGCCATGGCCGCGCTGCTGGAGGGTTGCGGCCGTCCCGTGGTCCTGGTGGTGAACAAGGTGGACCGGCTGAAGGACAAGGCCCGTCTGCTGCCCTTCATCGATCGTCTGCGCCAGCGCCTTGATTTCCACGAGGTGATTCCCCTCTCCGCCCTCAAGGGGATGAACGTGGACCCGCTGGTGGAGACCCTGATGGGCCTCCTCCCCCCGGGGCCCCATCTGTTCCCCGACGACGAGATCACCGATCGCCCGCAGCGGTTCCGGGTGGCCGAGGTGATCCGTGAACAGCTCCTGGAGCGTCTGGGTCAGGAGGTCCCCTATGCCACCTCCGTGGATGTGGAGCAGTGGGAGGATGCGGGGGATGTCCTGCATATCGGCGCCGTCATCTGGGTGGAGCGGGAGAACCAGAAGGCCATCGTGGTGGGCAAGGGCGGACGCATGATCAAGGGTGTGGGCATGGGGGCGCGCCGGGAACTGGAGGACCTGCTGGAGCGTCGCGTCATGCTCAGGCTCTGGGTGAAGCTGCGCGAGTCCTGGCAGGGGGACCTGGAGGGCATCCGCCGCATGGGGATCGATGTGGATCCGTGAAGCGCGTCGAGAGCAGTCCGGGCTATGTGCTCCACGCCCGCCCCTATCGCGAGAGCAGTCAGTTGCTGGAGCTGCTCACCCCCGGGGAGGGACGCATCGCGGGGGTCCTGCGGGGGGGGAGACGCCGTGGCCATGGTCCGGCCCGGCCCTTCGTGCGCCTGGATCTGGGATGGTCCGGCCGCGGTGAGGTCCGCACCCTGAACCGCTGTGACGAGGACAGGCCCCTGCACCTGGCGGGTGAGCGGGCGGTCTGTGGCCTCTATGTGAACGAACTGGCGATGAAACTGCTGCCCCGGGAGATGTCCGACCCCGGTTTCTTCACGGCCTACGAAACGGTCCTCGCCGGGCTGGCCGATCCCGCCCGGCCGCCGGAGCCGGGGCTGCGCCGCTATGAGATGGCCCTGCTGCGCCTGTTGGGGGAGGGCCTGGAATTCATCGCACCCGGGGACCTGACGGCACGGGCCACCTATGTGGTGGCCCCCCAGGCCATGCCACGGGAGGCGGCCCCCGGCGAGGCCTCCCCCTACGCCATCCGGGGAGACAGCCTGGCCGCCCTCCTGCAGGGGACGCTGGATTCCCGGTCTCACCAGCGGGAGGCCCGTTGCCTGCTGCGCCACCTGCTGGAACACCATCTGGAAGGAAAACCCATCGTCTCACGTCAGCTCATCGCCCGCGGGCGATCGGATCGCAACGAATGAATACCGCATCGACAGTACTGCGTCTCGGGGTCAATATCGACCATCTGGCCACCATCCGCCAGGCCCGGGGCACCCCGTATCCCGACCTGCGCGAGGCGGTGCGCCGGGTGGAGGCGGCCGGGGCCGATGGCATCACCCTGCACCTGCGCGAGGACCGGCGCCACATCCAGGATGCCGATGTCCGTGGCCTGCGCCCCTTGCTTCGCACCGCCATGAATCTGGAGATGGCCCCCACGGCCGAGATGCATGCCATCGCCCTGGAGGTGCGTCCCGAGGCCTGCTGCTTGGTGCCGGAGCGGCGCGAGGAGCTCACCACCGAGGGGGGGCTGGATGTCCTGGGCAATGAGGCCCGCCTGAAGGCCTATTGCGCGGAACTGGTCCGGGCGGGGATCCAGGTCTCGCTGTTCGTGGAGCCGGAGACCACGCATCTGGATGCGGCCCTGCGCATCGGGGCCCCGGTGGTGGAACTGCATACCGGGGCCTATGCCAACGCCGCCGATCCCCAGGCGCGGGCGGCCTTGCTGGAGCAGATCCGGATCGCGGCCCGTTACGGACATGCCCGCGGCTTGGTGGTCAACGCCGGCCACGGCCTGGACTACGACAACGTGGGTCCGGTGGCGGCCATCCCGGAACTGCACGAGCTCAACATCGGCCACGCCATCGTGGCCCGGGCCCTGTTCGACGGGATCGGTCCGGCGGTGGCCGAGATGCGCGCCCGGATGGATGCCGCCCGGACATGCGCCTGATCGGCGTGGGCACGGACATCGTCTCCATCCCCCGGGTGGAGGCGGCCCTGTCGCGTCGGGGGGATGGCTTCGCCCGGCGGATCCTGC
>JBKGXY010000199.1:0-3062 GCA_046546415.1 Ectothiorhodospira sp. | reverse complement strand
GGACGCCCCATGAGCGCTCCGACCTCACCCCCACCCCCTCCCCTGTCCATCCTCATCGTCGACGACATGCAGTACAGCCGCATGGTGCTCAAGAGCACCCTGGAAAGGCTGGGCTACGAGGACGTGCGCCTTGCGGGCTCCGCCGCCCAGGCCCTGGAATCCCTGGAGGAACAGCAGGCAGACGTGGTGCTGGCGGACTGGGTGATGCCCCAGATGAGCGGTCTGGAACTGGCACAGGCCATCCGCGCCATGGACGAGGACCGGCCCCGCTATACCGCCATCATCCTGTTCACCGCCAAGGAAGGGAACGAGCCCATGCTGGAGGCCTTCCACCAGGGGGTGGATGATTATCTCACCAAACCCATCAACCACGTCCAGCTGGCGGCCCGGGTGTACGCCGCCGGGCGCATCGCCACCCTGAACAACCGCCTCATGGAGACCTCCGCCGCCCTGCAGGCGGCCAACCACCACCTGGAACTCCAGGCCATGGTGGACCCCATCACCGGGCTGGCCAACCTGCGGGCCCTGAACCAGCGCCTGGAAAACGTCCTCATGGAGATCCAGTCCCGGGGGGGCGCCCTATGCCTGGCGCTGCTGGACCTGGACAAACTGGAACACATCAACGTACGGCTCGGCCATGAGGTGGGGGACGAAGTGCTGATGGGGCTTGCCCGACGGCTGTGCCTGTCGGTGCGTCCCACGGATCTGGTGGCCCGGATCGGCGGGGACGAGTTCGCCCTGCTGCTGCAGGTACACGACCCCCACCGGCTCAACCATGCCCTCTTCCAGCGCATCCACGAGAACATCCGCCGCGAAGGCATCCTCACCTCCGAGGGGTACATCGACACCCCCATCTCCATCGGGGCCCGCTTCCATGAGCACGGACACCCCCTGCTCACGGTGCACGGCCTGATCTCCCAGGCCCAGGAGCACCTGCGCCAGGCCAAGGCCGACGGAGGCAACCGGGTGGTGGCCAGCTGACGGCGTCAGACCCCCTGGCGCTGCAGCCAGAACTCCAGCAGGGCCAGATGCCAGAGCTTGCTGCCCTGGATGCGGGTCAGGTGCTGCTCCGGATCGGCCAGCAGCGTCTCCACGTAGTCCCGGCGGTAGAGCCCCCGCTCCCGGCAGGCCCGGGAATCCAGGATACCCCGCATGAACTCCAGGAAGGGCCCACGCACGTACTTCAGGGCCGGCATCGGAAAATACCCCTTGGGCCGGTCGATCACCGCATCCGGCAACACCCCCCGGGCGATGGTCTTGAGCACGCCCTTACCCCCCTGATCCAGCTTCAGCTCCGGGGGCATCCGTGCCGCCAGCTCCACCAGCTCGTGGTCCAGGAAGGGCACCCGGGCCTCCAGGCCCCAGGCCATGGTCATGTTGTCGACCCGCTTCACCGGATCGTCCACCACCAGTGTGGTCACGTCCAGGCGCAGCACCGCGTCCAGGAAGGTATCGGCCCCCGATTCCTCCAGGGCCGCCCCGATGAAGGCCCCGGTGTAGTCCTCGCCGGCCCACTCCGGGGCCAGCATGCGGGCGAATTCCTCGTGATCCCGGTCGAAATAATGCCTGCGGAAACGTTCCAGCCGGGAACCCTCCGTCTCCGCCGTCATGCGGGGATACCAGAAATAGCCGGCAAAGACCTCGTCGGCCCCCTGGCCGGACTGCACCACCTTCACGTGCTCGGATACCTGTTCCGAGAGCAGGTAGAAGGCCACGGCATCCTGGCCCACCATGGGCTCGGCCATCTGATCCACCGCCTCGGGCAAGCGCCCCAGCACCTGATCGTTGGGCACATGAAAGCGGTGATGGCGCGTGGCGTAGCGCTCGGCCACCGGATCGGAATACTCGAACTCGCTCCCCTTCTCCTCCGGCTGATCCTCGAAACCCACGGTGAAGGTCTGCAGATCCCGCACCCCGGACTCCGCCAGCAGGGCCACCAGCAGGCTGGAGTCCAGGCCGCCGGAGAGCAACACCCCCACGGGCACATCCGCCACCTGCAGGCGCCGCTCCACCGCCCGGCGCAGGCTATCGTGCACCGCACGGGTCCAGGCCTCCGGGCTCAGGGGACGGTCCGGCCGGGTGGCCTCCAGGTGCCAGTAACGCGCCATGCGCACCCGCCCATCCCGCTCCACCGTGAGGGTATGGGCCTGCGGAAGCTTGCGCACCCCCCGCAGCACGGTGCGCGGCGCGGGCACCACCCCATGCAGCGTGAACTGGAAATGCAGCGCCATGGGATCCAGCGTGGTATCCACATCCCCCGCCGCCAGCAGGGCCTGGAGGTTGGAGGCAAAACGCAGCCGCCGTCCGGTGGGGCTGTAGTACAGCGGCTTGATGCCCATGCGGTCCCGGGCCATGAACAGCCGCCGTTCGCCCAGATCCCACAGGGCGAAGGCGAACATGCCATGAAAACGCTTCACGCAATCCGCACCCCAGGCGTCATAGGCCTTGAGGATCACCTCCGTGTCGCCGTTGGAGAAGAATCGGTAGCGCCCCTCCAACTCGGCCCGCAACTCCCGGAAGTTGTAGAGCGTGCCGTTGAAGACCACCGCCAGACCCAGTTCCGGATCCACCATGGGCTGATGCGCCCGCTCCGAGAGGTCCAGGATGCTCAGGCGCCGGTGCCCGAAGGCCAGCGGGCCGTCGGAGTAGGTCCCCTCGTGATCCGGCCCGCGCCGCCGCAGCCGCTCCAGCATGGCCCGGATGGAGGCCAGATCCGGCGGGGTGTCATCGAAATACAGTTCGCCGCAGATGCCGCACATGGAGGATGGATCCCGCTGGAGTGGCTGAAGAAGGACGGTATCGCAAGGCACTGCGATACGTCCCGCGTCACCCGCCGGATTGTAACAGCATTACAGTGGACCCCGGTGCCAGGTCAGAAAGTGGCGGAGTGCAAGTGTTGGGCCTCGCTCGCAGCGCAACAGCGCTGCCCCGTTGCCGCGCCCCCTCCCCGGATGGCCTCAAGATCCCGGTTCCGGGCCTGTAAGACGAGGTCCCTGGATGGCCCGGACGTATATGGACTCCTCCTCGTTTGCAAGCATGATGTTCGATAGCGTGTAGGTACG
>JBKGXY010000198.1:0-3068 GCA_046546415.1 Ectothiorhodospira sp. | reverse complement strand
GACCGCGCCGGAGTTGCCCCTGATCGCCATCGACCCATCATTGGAACAGATATTGCAAAAGTCTGCCCAGGGGGCATCCGGGGGCGGACTCGGGATGGAGCCGGGACTGGCGGAACGCCTACAACGCTCCATCGCCCGGGCCGCCGAGCGACAGGAGATGGCAGGGGAACCCACGGTGCTGGTGGTCTCCCCGGATATCCGGCCCTGGATGGCCCGCTGGCTGCGCAGCGCCGTACGCGGGCTGCATGTCCTGGCCTATACGGAGATCCCGGACAACAAGCAGATCCGCGTGGTGGCCACGGTGGGCCGGGAAGATCAGTGACCGAACACAGGGGCAGGGGCCGATCACGGGCCCCGCCCCGCTGACGGACAGGTACCGACATGAAGATCAAACGCTATTTCGCTCCCGACATGCGCCAGGCAATCAACCGGGTTCGCGAGGCCCAGGGGCCCGATGCGGTGATCCTCTCCAGCCGCAAGGTGGAGGGGGGCATCGAACTCATCGCCGCCATCGACTATGACGAGGCCGAGGTGGAGCGCATGGCCTCTTCCGCCGAGACCGTCGGGACCCCCGCCGCCCAGGGTGCACAGACCCAGGATCCCGACGGGGATCAGGCCCGGGATCAGGCACCGGAGCAGGAGGGCCCGGACCCGGAGGATCCCCTGGGGAACCTGCTCACTCCGGTGATGGAGCCGCCCGGTGATGCGACGCCAGAACGGGAGGGCGACTCCGGGAAGGGGGGGCGTCGGGAAAGGCCTCGCGAGCCGGCCCTGCTGGCCATGCAGAAGGAGATCCAGGGGCTGCGGGGGATGTTGCAGGAGCAGCTCTGCAGCCTGGCCAACCAGGAATTCGCCCGGGCCGAGCCCTGGAGGGCCACCATCGCGCGCCGCCTGCAGTGGATCGGCCTGGAGCAGGAACTCTCCCGCGACATCGCCCGCCAGGTGGATACCCCCGATGATCCGGTGGAGGGCTGGGAGGAGGCCCTGTCCGCCTTTGCCGACCGCGTGCCGGTTGCGGCTGACGGTCTGCTGGACGAGAGTGGTATCATCACCCTGGTGGGACCCAGTGGCGTGGGCAAGACCACCACCGTCGCCAAGCTGGCCGCGCTCTACAGCCTGCGCCACGGCCAGGATTCCCTGGCCCTGATCACCACCGACGGTCAACGCCTGGGGGCCCATCGTCAATTGCAGACCTTCGGCCAGTTGTTGGGGGTCCCCGTCTACTCCGTGCAGACAGGACGGCAGCTCAACGATATGCTGGAGAGGCTCAGGTCCAAGCAGATGGTCTTCATCGACACCGCCGGGACCAGTCAGCGGGATGTGGAGATGCTGGAGGAACTGGCGGGCATGACCGCCATCCCCTCGGCCCGGGTCCTGCTGGTGCTGGCGGCCAACGTGCAGAAGGCGGTGCTGGGGGAGACCCTTCAGGCCTTTGCCCGGCTGGAACCCGACGCCTGCATCCTCACCAAGGTGGACGAGGCCGCCAGCCTGGGGGAGGCCCTGTCCGCGCTCATCCGTGCGGGGCTGCCCCTGTCCTTTGTCAGCGAGGGGCAGCGCATCCCCGAGGACCTGCGTCCCGCGCGGGCGCAGCGGCTGATCCATCAGGCTGCGGATATGGTGGATCAGCGCCGTCGTGAGCGGAGCCGCGCCGCCCGCCAGACCGAAGAGGAGAGGCCCGTCTTCGGCATCCCTTCGACGCGTGAACGCATCAACGAACCCAGCACCCGGTTTGCCCATGCCTCCAGCCACTGAAGAAGATCGGGTCGCCGACCCGCGGCCACGGGACCGGCTCAAGCCGGTTCGCGTCATCGCCGTCTCCAGCGGCAAGGGCGGTGTCGGCAAGACCAACGTCTCGGTGAACCTGAGCACGGCCCTCTCCCGTGCCGGGCGCAACGTGATGCTCATGGATGCCGACCTGGGACTGGCGAACGTGGATGTCCTTTTGGGGCTCCAGCCGCGGCTCAACCTGTCTCATGTCCTGGAGGGGGAATGCGGCCTGGATGAGGTGATCATCGAAGGACCCGACGGGATCTCCATCGTGCCCGCCGCGTCCGGCATCGCCCGCATGGCAGAGCTGGAACCGGCGCAGCATGTGGGGATCATCCGCGCCTTCAGCGAGCTCAACAGCCCCCTGGACGTGCTGGTGGTGGATACCGCCGCCGGTCTGCACGATAGCGTCACCAGTTTCTGTCGAGCCGCCCAGGAGGTGCTGGTGGTGGTCTGCGACGAGCCCGCCTCCATCACCGACGCCTATGCCCTCATCAAGGTCCTGTACCGGGATCATGGCATCCGCCGTTTCCGTATCCTGGCCAACATGGTGCGCAACGAACAGGAGGATGAGGGGCGCAGCCTGTTCCGCAAGCTGACGGCCGTTTGCGAACGCTTCCTGGATGACGTCCTGCTGGACTACCTGGGCTCGATCCCCCACGACGACTACCTGCGCAAGGCCGTGCAGCGGCGTCGTTCCGTGGTGGAGGCCTTCCCGTCCTCCCCCTCGGCCCGGGCCTTCGGGGCCCTGGGCCGGCGCATCGATCAATGGCCCATGCCGCAAGGGGCCCGGGGGGGCATCGAATTCTTCGTGGAGCGCCTGGTCGTCAGCGGTCAGGGCGATCCGGAGCCCGTGCCATAAGCAGCCTAGCCATGTACGCCACGCCACAGTTGGACCAAAACCGCCTGGTGGACGAGCATGTCCCGCTGGTGAAGCGCATCGCCTATCACCTGCTGGCCCGGCTGCCCGCCAATGTGCAGGTGGACGATCTCATCCAGTCGGGCATCATCGGCCTGCTGGAGGCGGCGCGCCACTACGATCCGGCCCAGGGGGCCAGCTTCGAGACCTATGCCGGGATCCGCATCCGCGGGGCGATGCTGGACGAGGTGCGCCGCAGCGACTGGACCCCCCGGTCGGTGCATCGCCATTCCCGGCGCATCAGCGAGGTGATCCGAGGGATCGAGCACCGGGAGGGCCGGGAGGCCATGGCCGCGGAGATCGCCGAAGGCCTGGGGGTGGACATGAAGACCTACCAGGACATGCTGCGGGACGCCGTCACCAGCCGGGTGCTGGGCTTCGA
>JBKGXY010000197.1:0-3219 GCA_046546415.1 Ectothiorhodospira sp. | reverse complement strand
TCCGGCTGCGCCTGGGGCCGGCCTGGTCCAAGGGGAAACTGGACCGGGAGCAATGGCCCAAGCGATTCAAATCGGTCAGCAGTGGGGCCGGCAAGGGGGTGCGTTCGGACGTCTACCTGGGCTTCGGGCCCGTGCTCCCGGCCAGCAGACGGGAAAACCGCGCGACACCGGAACCGGCCCATGCCGCCCTGGGTCCCGGTGATCAGGCCGTGCTCACCCTGATCTGTCCCGACGAATATGAACCGGAAATCCTCCAGGCCCTGCAGCTGATCCAGTGGTTCGGCGCCCTGGGCAGCCGCAGCCGCAACGGCTGGGGCTCTGTCACCCTCACCCCCCATGACGGGACCCCGCCCCTGGATCCCCTGTCCCGGGAGGCCCCCCTGCTGCAGCGGATCACCCGCCCCCTGGATCACTGCCTGCAACAGGAATGGGCCCATGCCATCGGCCTGGATGCGGGGGCGGGGGAAGAGCGCCCGTTGATCTGGCGCACCACCCACCCCTGCAAGGACTGGCAGCAGGCCGTGGAGACCCTGGCCGACACACTCCACCAGGTACGCAGCGCCGCCAAAGGCCACAAGATCACCGTCCGCGGGCGTCCCGTCGGGGCCCTGCACCTGCTGGGCTATCCGGCCGGCTCCAACGGCAGCCCCTGGGATCTGCCGGTGCGCGACAGGAATCTCCGGCTGGCGTCGCCCCTGCGGTTCAAGGTCCTGCAGGAAGGGGATCAATTCCGCGGGATCATCCTCCATACCCCGAGCCGCCCTCCCGAACGGGGATTCCTGGAGGCGCTGAGGGATGACCAAATCGCGAACTGGTTCCGTTCCCCCAAAAACCTGAAGGACAGCTGGGACACCATCCACGAGGCCCTGGACGCACACCATGAAAGGATCGCCTGACATGAGCACCCACTGGAAGAAGAAACTGGCCGCCTGGGTCCATGATCCGGCGGAGAAGGCCCTGGTACTGATGCGCGCCCGCGTGGGGCATGAACAGGGCACGGTCCGGGACCTGCGTCAGCGCCTCGGGATCCAGGACGGCGACTTCGACCGCCGGGCCGACCATCTGGCCGCCGCCGCGGACCGGCCCAACTGGCCCTTCCGCCAGGGGGAACGCTTTCCCGCCTGGGCCACGGTGCGTTTCACGGAACAACCCCAGCTCATCCATCCCCTGTCGGGCGCCCGCTTCGACCTTCACAAACTCACGGACATCGGGGTGGATCACATCAAGGACATCAGCCTGCAGCACTTCCAGCGGCTGATCCAGGCCGGGGGGGACGACCCGCGCCGCACCTTCCTGGCCTTCTGGCGTTTCGGGCCCGAGGGCCGGTTGGCCGACGCGGACCTGGGCGCCCTCTGGCAGGAACTGCCGGCGGACACCCGCACGCCGGATCACACCATCTGGGCCCATCTGGACACCGTCTCGGCCCTGCACACCGCCCTGGATCAGGGGGACGAACCCTGCCTGCTGGCCCTGAGCTTCGGGCCCGTGCAGGGCTTCATCAGCCAGGGACGATCCACCTCCGATCTCTGGGCCGGATCCCACCTGCTCTCCTCCCTGGTCTGGGCCGCCCTGCGGGAGATCGCTGGCGAGGTGGGGCCCGATGCCGTGCTCTTCCCGGCCCTGCGGGGTGTGCCGGCGGTGGATGCCTGGCTGCTGGAGGAAGGCGGGGAGGCCTTCCGCGAACTGTTCCAGGAGCTGGGGGCGGATTTCCTCGCGCGCCGGGATGACACCAACCCCTTGTTCTCCGCTGCCCTGCCCAACAAATGCCTGTGCCTGGTCCCCGCCCGCCGCGCCCGGGAACTGGCGGAACGGGCCATCGCCGCCGCCCGGCGCCGCGCCCTGGACATCGCCCACGAGGCGGCCCGGCGGGTGTTCAAAGAGGCGGGATGCGAGATCATGGACACCACCCGAAACCAGATCGAGAAACAGATGGCGGCCTTCCCCGAGGCCTTCTGGACCGCCGCCCGCTGGCCCGTGGGGGAGGATCACCGGGACATCGAAACGGCCAGCCAGCAGCTGCAGACCGCCCTGGGACAGATCCATCCCGACCTGCAGAAACAAGGGGTCTTCACCCCCGCCACCTGGGCGGCCCTCAACCGCCAGCTGGATCTGGAGGGCTGGACCTTCTGGCGGCCCAACGCCGGCATCCTCTACCCGGCGGTGCACGAACTGGCCGAACGCCACCTGGCGGCGGGCAAGACCATCCGCCCCTTCGAGGCCCTGGAACAGGAGGGCCACCGGTGCACCCAGTGCGGCGAACGGGAATGGCTCACCCCGGATCGGGAACTGCTCTCCCTGAACCGCAGGGACCGCCAGCAGCAAAGCCCCTGGGGCCGGCTGGCGGAGAAGCGCCGCGCCTGGGCCAAGGGCGGAGAGCACCTGTGCGCCCTGTGTACCGCCAAGCGGCTCTGGCCCAGCCTGTTCACCGAGACGGGGGAGCAACACCTGGACATGGATATCCGCCGTTTCGTGGTCAGCACCCACGCCCTGGCCCTGTCCACCACCCTGTGGAAACACCGGGATGAGACCCGGCGCTCCCCGGGGCAATTGTCCAGTGTAGAACGACTCAAACAGCGCCTGACCCTGGTGGAAGCCGAGCCCACCGTCCTGCCCCGCAAACTGGCGCGTGAACTCCCTCATCAATCCGAAGACATGCAGTACATCGCCCGGCGCCTGCCCTCGGCCCTGGAGATGCTCAAGGACGATGCGGCCATCCAGGGGGTGGATGCCGGGACCCTGGAACAGGACATCGATGCCGTCTTCGGCAAACAAAGGGAGACCTACTACGCCCTCATCCAGATGGATGGCGATCGCATGGGGGCCTGGTTCGCCGGCAACGAAGAGGCCTATACCCTGCGTTACCAGGACACCTGGCATGACCAGATCCGGGCGCAGATGGACCGGGTGGCCCGGAAAAACCGGGCCCTGCATGACTACATGGAGACCCGCAGACCCCCCTCCCCCGGCCGCCACGGGGCCCTGTCCTCGGCCCTGAACCACTTCTCCCTGCACATGGCCCGGTATGTGGTGGAGGACTGCGTCAAGGGCAAACTCATCTACGCCGGGGGCGACGACGTGCTCGCCCTGGTGGCGGTGGACGACCTGCTGGATGCCATGCAGCTGTTGCGCCTGGCCTACAGCGGCCTGGCCCCCGACCCGGCCATGGGCCTGGATGCCCATGTGGGCGAGCGGGGCGTGAAGCTTTCCGGCGGTCAGCGC
>JBKGXY010000196.1:0-3267 GCA_046546415.1 Ectothiorhodospira sp. | reverse complement strand
CCGCCCCCTGGGGGATGAAGCGGCCACCACCCGCCCGTCCGTGAAGCGGGCCCAGGAGAGCTCCCGCTGGAGTCGCCGCTGGGGGTCCAGGCGCAGTTGGCCGGTGTATCCCCGCCGCGCCGAGCCGGCCAGGGCCTCCGGAAAATCGGGTCGGGTGATCAGGTCCAGGGCATCCATGCCCAGGGCCGTGAGCCGTGGCCAGCGGGCACCGGAGAGGACCGGGGGCCTGTCCTCCCGCCGGATGAGGGCCGGGATGTCGGTGAAACGGATGCCGTTCAGATCCTCATCCCTCGCCGGATCGGCATGCGGGGGATGGACCCGGGAGGTGGCCAGCACCGGGGGCGGTTCCTTACGGACATAGCCCAGCTGGGGTCGGATCATGCGGGCCGCCGCGGCGTCCCCGCCCAGAAAGATCACGTCCACCCGGCCACTCCCCAGCCCCTGCCGGATGGCGCCCTGGAAGTCGGTGGCCCCATCGGGGTGACGCCTGACCGCGGCGATCCGCCCGCCGAGGTCCCGGAAACGGGCCGAGAAGGCGGTCTCCAGGCGCCGCCCCAGGGGGGTGTCCGGGACCAGGATGAAGGCCCTGCGATGGCCGGCGGCGTAGGCATCCCGGGCCACCTGCGCCGCCTCCTCTTCCGGTGGAAGGCCCATCTGAAGCAATCCCTGCGGGAACGGGGGCGCGGTACCGGCCCGGTTCAGGGCCAGTACCGGTACCGGGAGCACTTCCTGCCGGGCAAAGGCCGCCACACAGGGCTTGAGCAGGGGACCGATCACCCCCTGCGCACCGGCGCGGATCGCCTCACGGTAACGTGCGGCGGCCCGCTCCGGGGAGCCCCCGGTATCGTAGAAGCGCAGGCGCGGTGCCCGGTCCCGATCCGCCCGGGCGGCCTCGATCCCCTCGCGTACCGCCTGCCCCAGGGCCTGATGGCGACCGCTCAGGGGCAGGAGCACCGCCACGTCCCCCACAGGTCCCGAAGATCCCGCCCGGGAGGCCGTTCCCGGGGTCGGGGCGTTCGGCGCCGGGCGGGTCGTGTACGAGGTCTGTATCCCCGGGCGCCCCCTCTCCCCCAGGATCCACTGGAGCCAGCGGCGGGTGGCGGGATCGTCGGCCCGGCGGGCCACCGCCGCCAGGATGTTCCTGGGCAGGGCCCCCAATGCGCTCCGGGCCGCATCCTCCGTCCTGCGGCGGTGTCCGGGGTCGTCGTCCAGGGCCCAGAGGGTGTTCCAGGTGGACACCGCGTCCAGGATGCGTCCCAATTGCTGTTCCGCCCGGGCGCGGATCTCCAGGATATGGGCCCGCTGCGCCGGCGGCAGCCGATCGGGCTCCATCGGGAGATGCCCCAGGGCCTCCAGCGGCGCATCCCGCTCCAGGGCCCTCTGCGCCGCCGCCAGGGCATTCGTCCCGGAAGGCTGCGCGGGTTCCTCCGGCGGCCCGGCCTGGGCCCCGGCCAGCAGACCCCACAGCAGGGCAAACAACAGGCACGCGATGCATCTCATATCCATGAGTCTCTTTCGGGTCGGCCCCATGGTCAATCGGCCGGGGGTTCTCAAGTCCCGGAGGGGGTGGCCGATACGTCCCGTGAAGCGCTGCGCCCCACCCCGTTCATGGCACCTGCGGGCAGGACGCTGGAAAAACAACTCAAAACCAAGGATCACGATCATGAAGATGCGCTCATTCCTGCTGGCCCCGGTGGGCCTGTTGATGCTCACCACGGCCTGCGCACATCAACCCCACGGTCATGGACATGGTCATCGTACCAACTACCCGGTCCAGCCCATGGCCATCCAGCAGGTCCATTACGAGGACGAGACCATCCGGGTCAGCGGTCGGGGGGCCGTCGTCCCGGATGTGACCCAGACCCAGGCCCAGCAGAAGCTCATGGCCATGCGGGCAAGCCGGATGGATGCCTACCGCAACCTGGCCGAACGCCTCTACGGCATCGAGTTGGAAGGCAGCACCACCGTACGCGAGATGGCGGCACAACACGACCAGGTGCGTTCCTTCATCAACCGGCACGTCTCCGGGGCACGCGTCGTGGAGACGGTGCTCATGGAGGACAACATCTACCAGACCACCCTGCAGCTCACGGTGGGACGGCGCTTCTACACCTGCGTGAGCCATCCCGTCACCTGCGGCACCACATCCGCCCCGGCGCCTGCGCCAACCCCGGCCCGTGGGACCTGCCAGGACGCCCCGTGCCGGCAGCAGCCAGACCCCAGCCCCACCCGTGCCCCCCGGACCTGCGAGACGACGCCCTGTGAACGGGAACCGGTTCGTACCCGTTATCCCGACACGACCCCGCGACAGGTGAACTGCCCCGCATCCGATTGCGTGCATGGCCCCTACGACTATTACCGCCGTTGATCGGAGTTCGCGCCCATGCGGGTACTGATACTGCTGGTCCTGTGGTGCCTGCCCGCCCTGGTGGCGGGTCAGGCCCTGACCGCCCAGGGGATGGCCCCGCTGGAAGGGCGCCCCCTCGAACAGGCCCGACGGGACGCCATCGAGGACGCCCTGTGGCATGCCTCGGCGCAACTGGGGGTGACCATCCACTCCCGCTCGGTGACCAATGAGGGGGGTCTCGCCACCGACGAGACCACCCTGGAGACGGGCGCCGAGATCTCCCGCTACGACCTGGTGGACGAATGGGAGGAGGACGGGTTCTACCGCGTGCAGATCCGCGTGGACGAGGCCCGGGCCCTGTGCGGCGAGAGGATCCGCATCGCCGCGGTCCAGTTCCCCCTGGTGCGTCCGGATCACCAGCGGGCGGACGGCCTCCATGGGCTGGAGCGGGGTGTGCCCGACGCCCTCCTGCACCGGCTGTCGCTCATCGAGCGGGTGGAACCCTACACCGCCCGACACCGGTTCTGGTTTGAACCCGAGGTACGCGGACTGCCCCGTCCCCGGGCCCCCGAGGTCCGGCGACGGGTACGGGAAATCGCTCAGGAGACCGGGGCGGACTACCTGCTGGCCGGTGCCATCGTGGACGTGAGTTACGAAGAGGCCGGCCGGTGGCCCTGGAACGATCACCATCGCCGCCAGGCCGAGGTGGAGGTCTATCTCTTCAAGGGCGAGACCGGCGAACTGGTTCTCCATCGCCGGGCCTCCCGCCCCGTTCAGGGGGAAGTGCTGTTCCCTTCACGGGTGGTGTTCGACAGCCACCGTTTCAGGGACTCCGACTACGGTCAGGGATTCGACTGGGTGCTGAACCAGCTGGCACGCCACATCAGCACACACCTGTCCTGCCTTGCGGGCGCCGATCG
>JBKGXY010000195.1:0-3333 GCA_046546415.1 Ectothiorhodospira sp. | reverse complement strand
TGAGGGTGCCCACCACCTGCTCCAGGGCCCGGTGCAGGTCGAAATCCCCCTCCACCAGTTCCATGCGCCCCGCCTCGATCTTGGACAGATCCAGGATGTCATTGATCACGCTGAGCAGATGCCGGGCCGAGTGCTGGATGATCTGCATGAATTCCCGGGACTGACCCTCCACCCCATCGAGCAGCACCAGTTCGCTCAACCCCAGGATGGCGTTCATGGGGGTGCGGATCTCGTGGCTCATGCGCGCCAGGAACTCGCTCTTAGCCTGATTGGCCGCCTCGGCCACCTCCCGGGCGGCGATGAGCTGCCGTTCCATGGTGCGCAGGTCGGTGATGTCCGAGTAGTACACCATGCCGCCGATGATGTTCCCGTGTTCGTCCAGGATGGGGCCGTTGAAGATCTGCATGGAGCGGCCGTTGAAGCGGGCCTCCTCCTCCGGAGAGGAATAGCGCACCACCGGCTGACCGGTTTTGAAGCATTCCTCCAGGACGCATCGTGAACAGGGCTGCTCATATCCCCAGGCCAGGCGGTAACAGGGCTGATTGATCGCCTGCTCGGGATCGTCGATGCCAAAGACCTCCAGCAGCTTGTGGCTGACGCTGACGATGCGGTAGTCCCGGTCGACGATGACGATATGGCCCGGGATGTTTTCGAAGAAGGCCCGCAACCGGCTGCTGGCCCGGGCCAGTTCGGCGGTACGCTCCGCCACGCGCTGCTCCAGTTGGCGGTTGTGATCCCGGATCTCCCGGGACTGGGCCTGCAGCCGCCGGAACTGGTCGCGGAGCCGGGCCGCCATGGCCTGAAAGACCTGATCCAGCCGGTTGTATTCCCGGATGAGGGTATGGCGCGGGCTACGATCCCATTCCCCCCGAGCCAGACGGTCCGCATCCTGACCCAAACGCCCCATGGGGGCCGCGATGCGGGCCGCCATCCATACCCCGAGCAGCACGGCCAGTAACGAGATCCCGACGATGATCCCCAGGGTGCGCCGGATCTGGGCCTGGATCGCCCCCAGGAAATCACTCTCGGGCACCGCCACGGCCAGGATCCAGTCCAGGCCGGGGGCCGGTGCGAAAGGCTTGACCTGCAGGTACTGCGTCTCGCCCTCCAGCGGAAAATTGAGCAGCGTCTCATCCCGAATGGCCTCCAGGCCCCCCGAACGCTGCCCGAGCAGGCGCGCCGAGGCCTCCACGACGGCCAGCCCGGACTCCGCGGCCTCGATGGGACTGAAGCGGCCGCCCACCTCGCGGAAGAAGCCTCCCTCGGGGGCTTTGGATGCCGCCAGCAGATGGCCATCGGTCTGCATCACGAAGACCTGGGCATTGGGGCTGGGACCGATGGACCGGAGAAATTCGTGTACCTGGGTGAGGACATAGTCCACCCCGAGCACCCCCAGCAGACGGCCCTGGTCATCCCGGACGGGGCGCGAGGCCGTGAGGGCCAGGTCGTGGATGACGAAGTGACGATAGACGGGGGTCCAGACCGGTCCGTCGGCATCCACACCGGCCCGGTACCAGGGGCGCGTGCGGGGATCGTAATCGGGGTAGACCTGCTTGAGCTCCAGGGCATCCCCCAGGGGGCTGGTGGCGAAGTTGTGGGAGTCCCCGCCGGTGGAGGTCCCGGCGCGCACCACCTGGATCTCCCCCTCCGCCGTACGCCGGGCCCCGTAGAACTCCCCCTCCACGGTCCCGAAGAAGGAATAGGCCAGCGAGGGATGGGCCGCGATCACGTTATGGAAGTAACGCTGCACCGTTTCGGGATCGTCCAGATCCAGCACGCCGGAACGCAGCGCCCGGGCATTGCGCGCGTTCACCCCCAGGGGAACATCCAGATAGTGGCTGAATTGGTCCTCCACCCGATGCAGCACGTCGGAACGCGTCTGGCGGGCCATGTCGTTCACCGCCCGATAGCCCTGAGAGAGGGCCAGCCAGGCGACGATCCCCACGGACAGCAACGTGATCAGCACCACGGGAACGCCGATGAGCCATCGAAGAGAGAAGGCGGGAAGACGTCGGGGGGGATCGGGGTCTGTCTTCGGGGTCGGCTGCGGGGCCGACCGGCGGGAGCCCATGGGCACGCCCCCAGGAGATGGGTGAACCGAGGATAGGTAGGCACTCTAGCCGGAGGGAATGCCTTTGATCAATGGTCTCCTCCCCCTCCGGGGGGATCGGGCCGGAAAACGGGTATGGTCCTGAACGCATCCGGATGGGTAAGATGATCCGTTTTCCGGGACGGGCCCGAAACGGCCCGGGCCCGGGCCGCAAAGCCCCTTTTCCGGAGTCCGTCCATGTCCGTCATCCGCCAGGAAGACCTGATCCAGAGCATCGCCGACGCCTTCCAGTTCATCAGCTACTACCATCCGAAAGACTTCGTGCAGGCCCTGGTGCGCGCCCACGAGCGGGAGGCCTCCCCGGCGGCCCGGGACGCCCTGACCCAGATCCTGGTCAACTCCCGCATGTGTGCCCAGGGGCACCGCCCCCTCTGTCAGGACACCGGCATCGCCGTGGTCTTTCTCAAGATCGGCATGGACCTGCGCTGGGAGGCGGAGATGGGCCTGCAGGCCATGGTGGACGAGGGGGTGCGCCGCGCCTACACCCATCCCGACAACCCCCTGCGGGCCTCGGTGCTGGCCGATCCCGCCGGGGCGCGGCGCAACACCCGGGACAACACCCCGGCGGTGGTGCACACCGAGATGGTGCCCGGCGACCGCCTGGAGGTGATCTGCGCCGCCAAGGGGGGCGGCTCGGAGAACAAGGCCAAGCTGGCCATGCTCAACCCCTCCGACTCCATCGTGGACTGGGTGCTGCAGACCGTGCCCACCCTGGGCGCCGGCTGGTGCCCCCCGGGGATCCTGGGGCTGGGCATCGGCGGAACCCCGGAGAAGGCCATGCTCCTGGCCAAGGAATCCCTCATGGCCCCGGTGGACATCCACGAACTGCGGGAGCGGGGCCCCGCCAACCGGGTGGAGGAACTGCGCCTGGAGCTGTACGACAAGGTCAACGCCCTGGGCATCGGCGCCCAGGGGGTGGGTGGGCTCACCACCGTGGTGGATGTGAAGATCCTGGACTACCCCACCCACGCCGCCTCCCTGCCCGTGGCCCTGATCCCCAACTGCGCCGCCACCCGCCACGTGCATTTCCACCTGGACGGCAGCGGCCCGGCCGACCTGACCCCACCGGATCCGGAAGACTGGCCGGCCCTGGACTATGACCCGGCGGAGGGCCGGCGCGTGGACCTGGATCGGGTCACCCCCGGGGAGGTGGCCACCTGGAAGCCCGGTGAGGTGCTGCTGCTCAGCGGCCGCCTGCTCACCGGCCGGGACGCCGCCCACAA
>JBKGXY010000194.1:0-3349 GCA_046546415.1 Ectothiorhodospira sp. | reverse complement strand
ACCCACCGTCCCGAAATCGGGGCGCACCATGTATCGAGCCATCGTACTCCACAAGACGGACACGGGCGTGCAGGCACGGGTGGAAGACCTGGACGAGGCTGGTCTGCCTCCGGGGGATGTGACCGTGCAGGTGGACTACTCCACCCTGAACTACAAGGACGGGCTGGCCATCACCGGGAGCGCGCCGGTAGTGCGCAGCTACCCCATGGTCCCCGGGGTGGACCTGGCCGGCACCATGGAGGCCAGCGACCACCCCCGCTGGCGGCCGGGGGACCGGGTGATCCTCAACGGCTGGGGTGTGGGGGAGGAACGCCCCGGCGGTCTGGCGCAGAAGGCCCGGCTCCAGGGGGACTGGCTGGTGCCCCTGCCGGAGGCCTTCACCCCGCGCCAGGCCATGGCCATCGGCACCGCCGGCTACACCGCCATGCTCTGTCTCATGGCCCTGGAGGAGAAAGGGCTCGACCCCTCGCAGGGGGAGGTCCTGGTGACCGGTGCCAACGGCGGCGTGGGCAGCCTGGCGGTGGCCCTGCTGGCGGCCCGGGGGTATACCGTGGTGGCCTCCACCGGACGCATGGACGAGGCGGGCCATCTCCAGGCCCTGGGGGCGGCCGAGGTGATGGATCGCGCCGAACTCTCCGAACCAAGCAAAAAACCCCTGGGCAGGGCCCGCTGGGCCGGTGCCGTGGACACCGTGGGCAGCCATACCCTGGCCAACGTCCTGGCCACCACCCGCTACGGGGGCAGCGTGGCCGCCTGCGGCCTGGCCCAGGGGATGGACCTGCCCACCACGGTGGCCCCCTTCATCCTGCGGGGGGTGAGCCTGCTGGGGGTGGACAGCGTGCGGGCCCCCCTGGAGCGGCGGGAAACGGCCTGGGGCCGCTTGGCCCAGGAGCTGGATCCGGACAAGCTGGAGGCGGTGACCACGGAGGTGGGCCTGGGCGAGGTGATCCCCCTGGCGGAACGCCTCCTGGCGGGTCAGGTGCGGGGACGCACCGTGGTGGACGTGAACCGTTGATGGGTTTTCAGGCTGCCTTCGATCGGGGCAACTGAATGCGGATGCGGGTGCCCAGTCCCAGGGCGGAATCGATCCACATGCGCCCGCCGCAGCGGCGGGTGACCCAGTAGGCCTTGGTGAGGCCGAAGCCGCCCCCTTGGGTGCGCCGGTCCCGTACGTTGTCCGCCCGGAAGCCGAAGTCCACCACCTGCTGGATCTGGTGCTCGGGGATGCCCATCCCCGAGTCCTCCACCACGAAGCGGAGTTCGCTGCCCGTATCCTTCAGGCCGGCCAGGATGCGCCCCCCCGGCGGGGTGTACTTGCGGGCGTTGGCCAGCAGGTCCCGGATCACGTCCTGGAATACGGCGGGCATGTGGATGCGCTCCCCGTCCACACTGCTCAGGTCCAGTTTCACCAGGTAATCCCGGGGCTCCTGCTCGGCGATGTTCTGGATGATGCGAAAGCGCCCCTTGCTGTTGCGCTCGATGGCCTGAAACAGATGGGTGAGCCGTCCCTGCAGTTCCTCCAGCCGGAACCAGGTCCAGGCGAGGGCGGGGCCGCTGCGGGCCGCCAGCTCCCGGGCCCGCACCTCGAAGATCTCCAGGATGGAGAGGATGTTCTCCACCGACTCCTGGAGCTCCAGCGTGGGCGGGGCGTGATGCAGGGCCCCGTTCACGCCCTCCACGATCCGGTCACGGATATGCCCCGGGTCGTCGAGCCAGGTGCTCACCTGGGCGGGATCCCCCAGGCCGCGGGCCATCTCGTGTACCAGGGAAAGGGCATCCTGCAGCGGGGATGAACCGCCCAGGGCGTAATCCATCAGGTCCATCTCCGAGGCCAGCACATTGAGTACGTTCAGAAAACTGTGCAGGTCCACCAAAGCTTCCTGCCGGGTGTCGAGGTTCAGGGGCCGGGTGATTTCGACCAAAGGAAGCTCCCGCAGTGGCTGGCTGATGAGATGTGGATCACATTGTAAACCAAGCCGTCACCCAGGGCGATCTCGTTCGTCAGGTCCGTCCATCCGCTGGCGGATCCGATCCAGATAGTCCGATGCCAGGGCCGGAGTCACCCCGCGCTGGCGTCCGAGCCGGTCCAGCAGCAGCCGCAGGCGATGGGCCTGCTGGCGGCGCAGGGTCTCGTCCTCGCAAGCCCGCAGCAGGTCCTCCGCCTCGCGGATCTCCCGGCGCAGGCGCACCTCCTCCGGGATGAAGCCACTGTTGCGCAGGAGCCGGTAGGCGGCCCGGAGTTCCTCGGGCACCATGCGGTCATCCTCCAGCTCCAGTGGGCGCCCCTGCCCCGGCAGATGATCAAAGACGCCGTCACGTTCGGCCTCACGCACGCGGCTTTCCACCAGTCGGTCGATCAACTCCATAGATGGGTTCCGGAATCAACAATCATGTGGACCGGGCTGAAGAACCCGGTTCGGGATAGGGAGGGGGCCTGTCCGGGGGGATGCCCCGGAGAGGGATGCATCCCGCCGCTCAGTTTTCTTCCTCCACAGCCTCCTGGGTCGAGTCGGCGGTCTCCTTCATCTCTTCCTTGGCGGCCTCCACCGCCTCGTCCATGGATTCCCCCGTCTCCTCCGCGGGGCCGGGCTCATCGATCATGTCCTCGACCCGTTCCCGGGCCTCCTGGGTCATCTCACCGGCGGCCTCTCCGGCCTCCTGCATCTCCTCCCGGGCCTGCTCCACGGCCTGGTCCACCTGCTCCCCCGCCTCCTCGGCGGGCCCCTGATCCGGATCCGAACAGCCCGTCACCGCCGCCAATGCCGCGCCGGCGAGCCACAAGGGAATCGTTCTGCGCACTTTCATGAGAGCCTCCATTCGGTCAAGCGTTGAGGTCATGCAACACCCTCTGCAGAGGATATGCCCCATGCCGATGGTGTTGTCTTTTCATCATAGTCGATTCGGTTATCCCCGGACCCTGGAGATCCCCCATGGCCGTGCAACCGCTACGTCTGGAATTGACCCGCTTCACAGGATTGATGCTTGCATGCAGCGTGGGTGGGGCTTACGATCCCAAACCAGATGGGTTGATCGATTCCTCCGGCATCGTCCAGGGCCCCGGCGAAGGCGTCGAGGGGTTGACACCCGAAGGCGGATGCGTACAATACGTCGCATTCAACGACGCGGGAATAGCTCAGTTGGTAGAGCACAACCTTGCCAAGGTTGGGGTCGCGAGTTCGAGTCTCGTTTCCCGCTCCAGTTTTCCGGAACCTCGGCATCGCCGGGGTTTTTTGTTTCAGCAACGAATGCTGCTGAACGCCCCCTCAAGGCTGGGTGGCAGAGTGGTGATGCAGCGGCCTGCAAAGCCGTGTACATGGGTTCGATTCCCGTCCCAGCCTCCATTGTTCCT
>JBKGXY010000193.1:0-3359 GCA_046546415.1 Ectothiorhodospira sp. | reverse complement strand
TCCAGTATCGGGAGGGCGGCCCCCGGGTCTTGGACCGGGTGTCCCTGGAGGTGGCCCCTGGGGAGGTCGTGCTGGTGACCGGCGACAGCGGCACCGGCAAGACCAGTCTGACCTCGGTGGCCCTGCGCCTGGTGGCCCCCCAGTCCGGCGAGGCCCGGGTGGCGGGCCTGCCGGTAACGGACATGAGCTACCGGGCCCTCTATGACCATGTGGGCGTACTGACCCAGGAGACGGTGCTCTTCGCCGACAGCCTTGCCGCCAACCTGCGCCTGGCGGCCCCGGAAGCGGAGGATGCCCGTTTGACGCAGGCCCTCCATCTGGTGGGACTGGACGACTTCGTGGCCACCCTGGAGCAGGGGCTGGATACCCCAGTGGGGGAAGGCGGGGCCCTGCTCTCCGGGGGGCAGGCCCGGCGCCTGGCCCTGGCCCGCCTGGTGCTGCGGGATCCGCCGGTGGTGATCCTGGACGAGCCCTTCCGGGGGCTGGACGGGGCCACCATCGCCCGCCTGCGGGCGCGTCTCACCCCCTGGCTGGCGGCCCGGGCCACCCTGGTGATCGCCCACGAGGCGTCCATGGCCCCCCCGGCCACGCGGCATTACCGGTTGCAGGGTGGGCGGCTCGAACCGGTGGAAACCGGATCCCGGCAGGTGGTATCCCACTCCACGGCGGACTGAGGCGAGGAGGTACACGACCATGGGGGGATGGGGCTGTCCCCACGAGAGCAAGGGCCGCTGCGGTAAGCTGGACGGCCGTCCTTGCGAACCCGGGATGAAGGGCTGCGTCCTGGCGGGGCGCTTTGTCTTCAGCGATACGACGAAGAACACGGGCCGCGCCCTGCGGGAGAAGGCGGACGAGGACCTGCGGGAACGCCTGAAGAAGGGCCAGGGGCCCGGCTAGCGGCCGTAACGCCCCTTCAGCCAGCCGAAGGCGGCGCGCAGACCCAGGGCCTCCCCCCCCTTGGGCCGGCCCGGACGATGGCGGGTGTTCCAGGCCATGACGTCGAAGTGCACCCAGCGGGGCCCCTCGGGCACGAAGCGCTTGAGGAACAACCCGGCGGTGATGGCCCCGCCGTAGGGGGTGCTGGCGCCGTTGCATAGATCCGCCACGGTGCTCTCCAGCAAGGCATCATAGGGGGCGTGCAATGGCAGGTGCCAGCAGGGATCCTCCTCGTCGCGGCCCGCCCTGAAGAGCCCATGGGCCAGTTCCGTGTCATCGGTGAAGAAGGCGGCGATCTCGGTCCCCACCGCCACCCGTGCCGCGCCGGTGAGGGTGGCGAAATCCAGGATCACCTCGGGCCGTTCCTCCCCCGCCCGGGCCAGCAGGTCGGCCAGGACCAGCCGGCCCTCCGCATCGGTGTTGTCCACCTCCACGGTGAGGCCGGCGCGGGTGGCGAGTACATCCCCGGGGCGGAAGGCATCCCCGGAGATGGCGTTCTCCACCGCCCCGATGAGCACCCGCAGGTGCACCGGGAGGCCCGCCGCCATGATCAGCCGCGCCAGACCCAGCACATGGGCCGCGCCGCCCATGTCTTTTTTCATCAGCCGCATGCCGTCGGCGGATTTGATATCCAGCCCGCCGCTGTCGAAGCAGACCCCCTTGCCCACCAGGGTGACCCGTGGATGGGCCGGATCCCCCCATTCCAGGTCGATGACCCGGGGGGCATGGACGCTGGCCCGCCCCACCCGGTGCACGGCCGGATAGTTCTCCCGCAGCAGGTCCTCCCCCACCACCTGGGACACCCGCGCGCCGAACGTTCCGGCCAGGGCCTCCGTGACCGCGCCCAGGTCCCCGGGCATCATGTCCTCCGCCGGGGTGTTGATCAGGTCCCGCACTAGGGACACCGCCGCCACGGTCTCCCGGACCTGGCCGATCCCCTCCGGATCCAGGCCCGCCAGGTGAAGCCGGGGTACGGGCCGGTCACAACGGCGGTAACGGTCGAACCGATAGCCGCTCAGTCCCCAGCCCACGGCGGCCTGCAGGCGACGGGAAGCGGGCCAGTCCCGGGGCGGCGCGAACAGCCCTGCCTGCAACTGCCCGGCGGCCGCGGCCAGGGACCAGGTATTCCCCTCCGGGGAGTCCCCCAGCAGGACCTGACCGATCCCGCCCTCCTCATCCGGTACACTGAGCACCTGCTCCGGGTGAGCCCGGAAGCCGGCGGCCTCCACCCAACGGCGCACCCGCTGCGGCTGCCCTTCCAGCCAGCCGGACAGGGCCTCCGCCTCCAGTGGGACCAAAGGGATGGCCGGGGTCTCGGGGGATTCGGCCGTATCGAAGCAGTCGTTCATCTGGGGGCCTCAGGATGGGCATGGGGTGAACGGGGCAGTGTACCCCATGGCGCCGGTTCGCCTTCAAGCCGCCCCCCTCCCCCCAGCCGGACATGGCGTAGTGCCCTGTCCCTCCTCCCCCCGATAGAGCCGCCGGGCGCGGGGATCCACCGGGATGGCATTGGCCCTGAGACTGCTGCGGCGGGTAGAATGGAGGATTTTCACAGGCCCGGGAGCCGATCTCCACACCCACCATGCCCAGCGCACTCTCCATCCGGAATCTCAGCAAGACCTACCGCAACGGGTTCGAGGCCCTCAAGGGGATCGATCTCGACGTGGAGCCCGGCGACTTCTTCGCCCTGCTCGGCCCCAACGGGGCCGGGAAGTCCACCACCATCAGCATCGTGGCCTCCCTGGTGAACAAGAGCGGAGGCAGCGTCTCCATCTTCGGCCACGACCTGGACCGGGAGATCCACGCCGCCAAGGCCTGCCTCGGTCTGGTGCCCCAGGAGTTCAATTTCAACGTCTTCGAGCCGGTGGAGGAGATCCTGGTGAACCAGGCCGGTTACTACGGCATCCCCCGGCGGGAGGCCTGGAAACGGGCGGAGAAGTACCTGGTGGAGCTGGGGCTGTGGGACAAGCGCAAGGGCATGGCCCGCATGCTCTCCGGCGGGATGAAACGCCGCCTGATGATCGCCCGCGCCCTGGTGCACGAACCCCGGCTGCTGATCCTGGACGAGCCCACCGCCGGGGTGGACATCGAGATCCGCCGCTCCATGTGGACCTTCCTCCGGGAACTGAACCGTCAGGGGTGCACCATCATCCTCACCACCCATTATCTCGAAGAGGCGGAGAGCCTGTGCCGGCACATCGGCATCATCGACCAGGGGCGGATCATCGAGAACACCACCATGAAGGGGCTCCTCTCGAAGCTCAATACCGAGACCTTCATCCTGGATCTGCGTGAGCCCCTGATTCACCTTCCGGAACTGCCCCAGCACCGCTTGCGCTGGGTGGACGAGCTGACCCTGGAGGGGGACGTGGACCGGAATTCGAGCCCCAATCAATTGTTCCTGGACCTGAACCGGGAGGGGA
>JBKGXY010000192.1:0-3370 GCA_046546415.1 Ectothiorhodospira sp. | reverse complement strand
TAACGCTTAGCTGACCGGCGCGAGGTAGGAGCGTCCGGTTGAGCGCCGTGTTATGCGGAATATACATCGACCACCTCGCCGTAGGAGTGCGGCTCAGGCACAGGCTCGCCTTGTTCCTTTAGGCCCTCCAAGTGGAACTCGATTGCCTCTCGGATCAACTGAAGTGCCTCTTCCCTCGTTTCGCCCGCGGCCACACACCCCGGTAAATCGGGAACATAAGCGCCCCAGCTCGTAGAGCCTTCCTCTACAATTACCGTAAAACGCATGACAATCTCCTACTTCTTGAGTCCGGCCTGCTTGAGGACATTATTCAAGGTGCCGGGCGGTACATCAATGTTCGGCTTCCCCGAAACCGTAACTGTTCCCGCCTTGGTTGGATGCCGAAACTGCCGGTGACTCCCGCGCTGCCGAGTTTGCACCCAGCCATCCGCCTCGATGCGTTTGATCAGCTCCAGGCGCACCCCGGCCCGGATCCGGGTCTGCACCCGGTCCACCCCGGGCAGATCCGCCAGGTCCCGGGCCATCCGCTGCGGGGCCCGCTTGAGATCGGCGAAGACCCGGGCGAAATGATACGCTTCGTAGAAGCGGTCCCGGGACAGCGACAGGGTGTCCAGGGCGCCGGTGGGCTCGTCGCAGGGCGGTGCCGCCGGGCGCCTGGCCACGGCCCGGGCGGTGGCTACCCACCCAGCTCCCCACCGGAGAGCCGGGAGGGGAATGGGGCCATGCGCCCGCCAGCCCCACCCGGGCCAGGGCCGCCTCCGGGTTCATGGGATCGCGGGCGGAAAACACCACCTCACCCGGACCGGGGGCTGTCTCCGGCATGAAAGACCCTTGAAACACCACGGAACATGGACGCAGTATCCGGGGCGGGCCCTTCCCCTACCAGGGCACAGATCAACCCCCATGCACCGCCCCGAGGGGCGTGACCTGAGCCCCCCGGCACACTGCACCGGGGCGGACCGATCCAGGGAGCAAGACGAGTGAATCCACGACCTTCCAGTTACGCCGACACCGGCATCCAGGGCCTGGACTTCGTGCTCCAGGGCGGCCTGCCCGAGGGTCGGCCCACCCTGGTGCGGGGCGGCCCGGGCACCGGCAAGACGGTGATCGCCCTCACCTTCCTCTGCCACGGCATCCGTGAGCGGGGAGAGAACGGGGTCCTGATCACCTTCGACGAGTCCCCCGCAGCCCTGGTCCACCATGCCCAGGGGTTCGGATTTGCTGCGGAGGAATACCTGCGGGACGGGCGTCTGCGCATCCTGGACATGCGCCCCGACCAGGACGAGGTGGTGGGCCAGGGCCTGGAGTTGACCGCCGTGCTGGCGCGCATCGACCACGCCCTGCAGACGACCGGGGCCCGGCGGCTGGTACTGGACGCGGTGGATGGCCTGGAAGGGGCCTTCGAGGGACAGGGCAGCCTGCGCCGCGAACTGGGCCGGCTCTTCGACTGGATCCGGGAGCGGGAGATCACCTCCCTGATCACCACCGGGGAGACCGAGGACTTCACCACCCGCTTTGGTCTGGAGGACTACGTGGCCGACTGCGTCATCGCCCTTCGGCAGGACATGTCCTTCCGCGCCATGACCCGCCTGCTGCGGGTGGTGAAGCGCCGGGGCGGCCCCCATGCCGGAGGGGAGTTCCCCTTCCTGCTGGATGAGAAGGGGATCTTCATGGTCCCGGTGAGCGGGGCCGTGCTCAACGCCCGGATCTGCGACGAACGCCTCTCCACGGGCATCCCCGACCTGGACCGCATGCTGGGGGGGGAGGGCCCCTACCGGGGCTCCACCCTGCTGCTCTCGGGCCAGGCGGGCACGGGCAAGACCAGCATCGCCGCGACCCTGGCCCAGGCCGCCTGTCAGCAGGGCCTGAAGGTGCTCTTCGTCAGTTTCGAGGAAAGCGTGGACGAGCTGGTGCGCAACCAGCGCAGCATCGGCGCCGATCTGGCCCATCACGCCGCGGCGGCCGGCGATCGGCGCCTGGTGATGGAACCGGTGCGCTCCATGGAGATGGGGCTGGAGGAGCATCTGATGCGCATCATGCGCTCCCTGGACCAGCACCGCCCCGACATGTTGATCCTGGACCCCATCAGCAGCCTGGCCAGTCGGCACGTGGGGGACGGGGCCAAGGAGATGCTGCTGCGGCTGATGTACCTCATCAAGGAACGGGGCATCACCGCCGTGGCCACGGAACTTCTGGGGGATGCGAGTCATGGGGTGAGCCACCTGGACGTCTCCTCCATGATCGACGTCTGGATCAAACTGCGCCGCCACGAGGATAACGGCGAACTCAACCGTCTGATCCAGGTGGTGAAGGGCCGCGGCCTGCCCATCTCCAACCAGGTCAAGGAATTCCGTCTGTGCGGGGAGGGCCTGGTGATCGAGGAACCCTACGTCGGTGAGGGGGGCATCGCCTACGGCACGGCCCGGGTGGTCCGCCAGGCGGAGGATGCCCAGCTCATGGAACAGTTCGAAGCAGAGCTGGAACAGACCCAGCACCTGCGCCGGGAGATGGATGGCATCCACGAGGCCCGGGAGCGCCTCACCCGGGCCGAGCACGATGCCCGGGCCGTGGAGGTGGACCGCGAGATCGCCGATCTCGAACGCCGCCTGGCCAACATCCAGCGGGCCCGCTCCACCGTCAGCCGGAGCCGGAAATGAAGCGATATCTCCTCAAGCTCTACATCGCCGGCATGACCCCCGCCGCGCGTCGGGCCCTGGAGAACCTGGAGACCCTGGCCCGGGACCTGGCCGCCTCCGACATGGAGCTGGACGTGGAGGTGGTGGACATCCTGGAACGCCCCCAGCTGGCGGAGGACGAGCGGATCCTGGCCACCCCGGTGGTGGTGCGCAGCCTCCCGCTCCCCATCCGCCGCGTGGTGGGCGACCTGTCGGAGCGGGAACGCCTGCTGGTGGGGCTGGACATCCAGGAGCGCTGACCCCCTGCCGCCGGGCCCCTATTGGGCGAAGTAGCGCCGCAGGTACTCCCCGAAATCCACATCGTCCGACGCCTCCAGGGCCTCCTGCTCGCGGATCGAGCGCGCGACGGCGCTCTCCAGCTCCGCCTCCCGGGCCGGATCCGGGTCCATGGCCCTGAAGGCCTCGGCATGCTCCAGGGACACCCGCCGGGCGAAACGGTGGAACCCCTCCTCACGCCCGGCCATCTCCGCCAGCATGCGGGCCGAGGGGGTGAGATCCGCGTCCGCCACCTTGGCCCGCTGCGCCTCCAGCGAGGCGGTGTAGGGCCGATCCGGGTCCTCCCCGTCCAGCACGCGGCACAGGGGCATCATGGCCTCCAGGACCTCCTCTGCCCAGACCCGCAGGGGCACCTGCCCCCCTTCCCGCAGCAGCCTCAGGGCCGGATCCCGCCCCCG
>JBKGXY010000191.1:0-3413 GCA_046546415.1 Ectothiorhodospira sp. | reverse complement strand
GCGGGTCCGGGTCAGACGCCACCGACCTCAGTCGATGACCACCAGGGCCCCCTCGGGCATGGTATCAAAAAGCGCCATGACGTCCGCGTTGGTCATGCGCACGCAGCCCTGGGAGGCGGGCTGGCCGATGAGGCCCTCCTCATCGGTGCCATGGATGTAGATATGGCGTTCCAGGGAGTCGATCCCCTCCCCCCGGTTGACCCCGTCCTCCAGCCCCTCCAGGCGCAGGATGCGTGTGGTGATGTGATCGCCCTCGGTGCGCCGGGGGTCGGTGACGATGCGGGCCACCTCCCCCGTGGGCTCGCGGGCCACGAAGACGGCGCCCCGGGAGGCGTTCGCACCGATCTTGTCGCGGATGCGATGCACCCCCAGCGGGGTCTTGAGGCTGCCGTCGGTGTTGCCCAGACCGAAGCGGGAGGTGGAGACCGGGTAGCTCTCCTGGATCTCCCCCTGACGGATCACGTAGAGGCGCTGCTCGTCCGTGCGGACCACGGCCACGGGATCGGCCACGAAGTATTGCGGGAAGCGCTCTTCCAGGCGCTTGAGGATGGGTCGATACCAGGTTTCCATCCGGGCCTCCGGGGAAAAGGTGTCCAGGTACCAGCCGGCACCGGCCGTCAGGGGCCAGACCGTCAGGATCATCAGGGCCGCCAGGGCCGCTTGCAGAAGGGGGCGTCTCACGGGGTCAGGCGTTGTTGTACAGATCCAGATTGGCGTATTCCTTCTCATTCTTCCTTTTGGCCAGATCGTTGCGCCGGGATTGCAACTGCTCCAGATAGTCCGGGGTGATGGGGGTGACGTAATCGCCGGTGAACACCGAGCAGTCGAAGTCCTGGATGCGGGGATTGCCCTTGCGCACGGCCCCCTTCAGGTCGTCCAGGTCCTGGTAGATGAGGCGGTCGGCGGCGATGGCCTCGCAGATCTCCGCCTCGCTGCGACCGTGGCCGATGAGCTCACTGGCGGCGGGCATGTCGATGCCGTAGACGTTGGGATAGCGCACCGGCGGGGCCGCCGAGGCGAAGTAGACCTTCCGCGCGCCGGATTCCCGGGCCATGAGGACGATCTCCCGGGAGGTGGTGCCGCGCACGATGGAGTCGTCCACCAGCATCACGTTCTTGCCCTTGAACTCCAGGGCGATGGCGTTGAGCTTCTGGCGCACCGATTTCCGCCGCTGGGTCTGCCCCGGCATGATGAAGGTGCGGCCGATGTAGCGGTTCTTGATGAACCCCTCGCGGTATTTCACGTTGAGCTCGTGGGCCATCTCGATGGCCACCGTGCGGCCGGTGTCGGGGATGGGGATGATGACGTCGATGTCGTGGTCCGGCCATTCCCGCAGGATCTTGCGCCCCAGGCGGGTGCCCATGCGCATGCGCGCCCGGTGCACCACCACATCGTCGATGACCGAGTCGGGCCGGGCGAAGTACACGAACTCGAAGATACAGGGGGACAGGCGGGGGTCGTCGGCACACTGGCGCGTGTGCACCGTGCCGTCGGAGTCGATGTACACCGCCTCCCCCGGGTCCAGATCGCGCACCAGGTCAAAGCCCAGGGTATCCAGGGCGACGCTCTCCGAGGCCACCATGTACTCAGGGCCATCGGGGGTCTCGCGGCGGCCGAAGACCACCGGGCGGATGCCATGGGGATCGCGGAATCCCAGCACCCCGCGGCCGGCGATCATGGCCACCACGGCGTAGGCCCCCTGGCAGCGGCGGTGCACCCCGCGCACGGCGTCGAAGACCTCCTCGTGGGTCACGGCCAGCCCGTCGTGGCGGATCAGCTCCTGGGCCAGGATGTTCAGCAGGATCTCGGAGTCGGATTCGGTGTTGATGTGCCGGCGGTCCTGGACGAAGAGCTCGCTCTTGAGCGCGGCCTCGTTGGTGAGATTGCCGTTATGCCCCAGGGTGATGCCGTAGGGGGAGTTCACGTAGAAGGGCTGTGCCTCGGCCGAGGAGGCGCTCCCGGCGGTGGGGTAGCGCACGTGGCCGATGCCCATGTGCCCGGTCAGGTTGCGCATGTGCTGTTCGTTGAAGACATCCCTCACCAGGCCATTGTCCTTGCGAAGGTGCAGGTGACCCTCGGCGTCGCAGGTGACGATGCCGGCCGCGTCCTGGCCCCGGTGCTGCAAGACCAGGAGAGCGTCGTACAGTGCCTGATTGACCGGACTGCGACCGACGATTCCGACGATTCCACACATGTAGGGTGTCTCTTACGGGTTGGAGGACGATTCGGGCACCGGCGGCATCCCGAAGACGAAGTTCTCCGCCAGATCCGGTGGCAGCAGGTCGCGCAGCCAGAGGGCCAGGCGCTCGAACTGGGGCAGGAAGCGGCTGGCCTCCCACCAGGGTTCTTCCGGCATCACGGTGAGACCCGCCAGCAGGACCAGCACCGCCACGATGGCCACGCCCCGGGCCAGGCCGAAGACCATCCCGATGCTGCGGTCGGTGCCCGAGAGCCCGGTGCGCTTCACCAGCTGCCCCGCCAGGACGTTGACCACCCCGCCCGCTATCAGGGCCAGGACGAAGAGGATGGCAAAACCGATGACCGCCTGGAGGGTGGGATCCTCGACGCCCAGGGGCAGGAGTTCTCCCAGGGGGGCCCCCTGACTCAGGGCCAGCACGAAGGCCAGGACCCAGGTGGCCAGGGAGATGGCCTCCTTGACAAAGCCCCGAAAGAGGCTGATGACCGCCGAAAGGGTGATGACGGCCAGGATGGCGATATCAATCCAGATCATTTCCATGGGGATCGCGGCTGCGTGAAGGGATTCTAACAAAGATCACCCGGGGTGACGGGGTCGGGATGGAGGATGCCCCTGACGAGGGCCACCCTGCGCCGGCGGGATCGGGGTTCTGCACCGTATCGCCATCGTGCCGGGTTCAAGGATGCTTGACCAGGATGCCGGAGCGGTCCTGCTCCCTTTCCAGGCGGGACTTGAGACGCTCCGCGGCACGACGGTCCACCTCCGGGCCCACCTTCACCCGGTGCAGGACCCGACCCTCCGCGTCGGAATCTTCCATAAAGGCCGGCAACCCCGCATCCCGCAGCCGTTCCACCTCCGCCTGTGCATTTTCCCGGCGACCGAAGCTGCCCACCTGGACCACCCAGCCGGAGGCCACAGGCTCGGGGGACTCGGACGATCCAGCATCGGTTTCCGGGGCCCGACCCTCCTCCCGGGATAGACTCCGGGCCTCGGCCATCGTCTCCACCTGCTCCGACCGGGACGGGGACGACACCGGTTCAGGCCGGGCTCCCTCCCCGGGAGGCTCAGGCCGATGAAAGAACGGTTCCGGCGGAACCCCCCCGGAGGCCTCCAGTCGGGCACGGTGGCCCGCCCCATCCAGCAGCACGGGCAGAAAGATGACCGCCAGGGCCACCAGCACGGCCGCCCCGACCAGACGTTGTTTCAAGGCTGCATC
>JBKGXY010000190.1:0-3419 GCA_046546415.1 Ectothiorhodospira sp. | reverse complement strand
CCCGGCTGGCCCGCCAGATCGAGGCGGCCCTGCCCGAGTCGCTGCGCGAGGGCGAGCAGCGGCCCTTTGTGGACAGCGCTCCGGTGATGGAAAAGCCGCTGGCCGAGAAAGCGGGCCTGGGCTGGATGGGCAAGCATACCCTGATTCTCAACAGCGAGGCCGGCAGTTGGTTCTTTCTCGGGGAGCTGTTTACCTTTCTGCCGCTGCCGGTGGATGAATCCGAGCAGCCCGACCGCTGCGGCGAGTGCAGCGCCTGCCTGCAGGTCTGTCCCACCGACGCCTTTCCCGAACCCTATGTGCTGGACGCCCGGCGCTGCATCTCCTATCTCACCATCGAACACCCCGGCCCCATCCCGGAGGACCTGCGCCCGCTCCTGGGCAACCGCATCTACGGTTGCGACGACTGCCAGCTGGTCTGCCCCTGGAACCGGCGGGCCGCCCACAGCCGGGAGCACGACTTCCACGTGCGCCACGGCCTGGACGACCCGGACGCCATCGCCCTGTTCGCCTGGGACGAGGCCACCTTCCTGGAGCGCACGGCGGGCACGGTGATCCGCCGCCTGGGCCACGAGCGCTGGCTGCGCAACCTGGCGGTGGCCCTGGGCAACGCCCCCACGGGCCCGGAGGTGATCCGGGCCCTGCGGGGACGGGCCGCGCACCCCTCCCCACTGGTGCGGGAACACGTGCACTGGGCCTTCGGGCGCCACGGCACCGGCTGAGGCCCCTCAGCCCGCCAGCAGGGGCATGGCCAGGAGGAAGACCGCCCCGGTCACCGCCACCAGGGCGATGAGGCTCAGGCGCCATCCGGCCCGCACCATATCCGGCACCGTCACCCGCTCGGAACTGAAGACGATGGCATTGGGCGGCGTGGCCACCGGCAGCATGAAGGCGCAGGAGGCGGCCAGGGCCACCGGCACCGCCAACAGCAGCGGATGATGCCCCAGGTTCACCGCCAGGGCCGTGGCCAGGGGCAGGACGGTGGCCGCCGTGGCGGTGTTGCTGGTGACATGGCTCAGGACCATGACCCCCAGGGCCACCGCCGCCACCAGCACCCACTCGGGCCAATGGGCCAACTGCACCAGCCCACCGGCCACCAGCTCCGACAACCCGCTATTCCCGATGGCCGTGCCCAGGCTCAGGCCGCCCCCCACCAGCACCAGCACCCCCCAGGGCAACTGACGTGTGGCCTCCCACTCCAGCAGGAAGCGGTGCCGGCGCAGGTCCGCCGGGATGAGGAACAGGGCCAGGGCCCCCAGGATGGCGATGCCGGCGTCGCTGAGGGACAGCCACGGCAACAGGGACTCCAGCAGGGGCCGCAGGATCCAGGCCAGGGCCACCGCCAGGAACACCAGGGCCACCCGCAGCTCCGGCCCGCTCATGGCCCCCAGCTGCGCCCGTTGCCCGGCCAGCAGGGCATCGATATCGGCAAAGGGCTCCCGGGACACGGGGAAGGCCCACCGGCACAGCACCCACCAGGCCGCCAGCAGCAGCACCGCCGCCAGGGGCAGCCCCACCATCATCCAGTTCACGAACCCGATCTCCAGGTCATAGTGATCCGAAAGGAAGGCCGCCAGCAGGGCATTGGGCGGCGTACCGATGAGGGTGGCCATGCCGCCGATATTGGCGCCGAAGGCGATCCCCAGCAGCAGGGCCAGGCCCAGGTTGCGCACCTGCCCCGCCGCCAGGCCCCGGTCCTCCAGCAGGGTGAGCACCGACACCCCGATGGGCAGCATCAGCGCCGCCGTGGCGGTATTGCTCACCCACATGCTCAGCCCCGCCGTGGCGGCGATGAACCCCCCCACCAGGTGATCCAGCCGCCGCCCCGCCAGGGCCAGGATCCACAGGGCGATGCGCCGGTGCAGGTTCCAGCGCTGGATGGCCAGGGCGATCATGAAGCCACCGAGGAAGAGGAAGATCAGCGGATTGGCATACGGCGCCGCCGCCGTGGCGATGTCACTCACCCCCAGGGGTGGCAGCAGGGCCACCGGCAGCAGGGCCGTGGCCGGGATGGGGATGGCCTCGGTCACCCACCACAGGGCCATGAGCACCGTCAGGGCCGCCACCGACCAGGTGGCCTGGGCCATCTCCCCGGGCGGCCCCAGCAGCAGCATGAGGGCGAACACCACCGGGCCCGCCACCAGGCCCAGCCGCGGCCGCCACAGGCCGGAGCGCGCCGGTGCATTCGAATCGGGGGATGTCATGGGGGTCATTCCCTTCGCTGGAGGATGGCGGCGCCATTCTAACGGCAATGATGCCCTGCATCATCGTCCCCGGCCCCGGAGTCCACCCAGCGCGCCCGAGGGTATATCCTGAGCCCCATGGCGGCACGCCCCATCCCGCGCCAGGCCACCACCTGGCCCCTTCGAGCAGACAACAAGGCATCCAGGCACCCCCATGACCACGGCAACCGGCACCTACATCCCCACCACCCTCAACGAATTCATCATCCAGCGCCAGGGGGACTTCCCCTACGCCAAGGGCGAGCTCTCGCGGTTGCTCCACCACGTGGGGGTGGCCGCCAAGGTGGTGAACAAGAAGATCAACAAGGCCGGCCTGGTGGACATCCTGGGGACCGCCGGTGATGTGAACGTCCAGGGCGAGGACGTGCAGAAACTGGACCTGTTCGCCAACCACCACTTCATCGCCGCCCTGCGCGCCACCTCGGAATGCTGCGCCATCGCCTCCGAGG
The DNA here is from genome assembly GCA_046546415.1 of Ectothiorhodospira sp. Taxonomy (GTDB): domain Bacteria; phylum Pseudomonadota; class Gammaproteobacteria; order Ectothiorhodospirales; family Ectothiorhodospiraceae; genus Ectothiorhodospira. Next base: position 730 of record JBKGXY010000190.1, on the reverse strand, counting down.
AGGACCAGGAGATCACCCTCTTCGACGACGGCCTCTCCCGGGACGCCAAATACGTCTTCTGCATGGACCCCCTGGACGGCTCCTCCAACATCGACGTGAACGTCTCCGTGGGCACCATCTTCTCCATCTACCGGCGCATCACCGAACGGGGCTCCCCGGCGGACCTGAGCGACTTCCTGCAACCGGGCACCCAGCAGGTGGCGGCGGGCTACATCATCTACGGCTCCTCCACCATGCTGGTCTACACCACCGGCAAGGGGGTGAACGGCTTCACCCTGGACCCCGGCATCGGCGAGTTCTGCCTCTCCCACCGGGACATCCGCACCCCCCGCCAGGGCCGCATCTACTCCATCAACGAAGGCAACTACGCCCACTTCCCCGCCGGCGTGAAGCAATACATGAAACACTGCCAGGTGGTGGACCCGGACACCCACCGCCCCTACAGCTCCCGCTACATCGGCTCCCTGGTCTCCGACTTCCACCGCAACCTGCTCAAGGGCGGCATCTTCATGTACCCCCCCACCCAGAAGGACCCCGGCGGCAAACTGCGCCTGCTCTACGAATGCAACCCCGTCGCCTTCATCGCCGAACAGGCCGGCGGCCGAGCCAGCGACGGCCACCGCCGCATCCTGGACATCCCCCCCGAAAGCCTGCACCAGCGCGTCCCCTTCTACATGGGCTCACCGGACATGATGGAGGACCTGGAGGGGTTCCTGGCGAAGGACGGGGA
>JBKGXY010000189.1:0-3423 GCA_046546415.1 Ectothiorhodospira sp. | reverse complement strand
CCTGGATGAGCCCTTCTTCCTCCAGCGGGATGCCGAGGGGGAAGAGACCGGCTACGATGCCCTGGGCTTCGATTCCCCGCCCTCCCAGCCGGTCTTCGTGCGGGTGGACGGCGAGCCTCGCATGCTCACCTCGCTGGAGGACCAACGCATCGAGCAGGACCCGGTGAACCCGGCCATGATCGACAACCGGCCCGGGGACCGGATGTCCTGGCGGGAACTGCGGGCCCCCTGAGAAACCGCGGCCATTCCCCCCGCGCCACGCGGGGGAAACCGCCCGTACACGCCATGCAAGGAGAAGTGCATCCCATGTCCAAGGGCTTCACCCTCATCGAGGTCATGATCACGGTGGCCATCATCGGCATCCTGGCCGCCATCGCCTACCCGTCCTACACGCGCTACGTGGAGCGCACCCAGGTCTCCGACGGCAAGGTGGCCCTCTCGGAGGCGGCGCAGCGCCTGGAGCGCTGCTACACCAGCACCCTCACCTATGAAGACTGCGACATCGCCGCCGAATCCCCCGAGGGCTTCTACACCCTGGCGGTGGAGGCGGACGCCTCCAGCTACACCCTCACCGCCACCGGCGCCGACGGCCGGGTGGCGGCGGAGGGGGCCGAATGCCATGAACTCACCCTGGACCACCGGGGCACCCGCGACCCCGAGGCCTGCTGGTAGGGCGGATCCTCCCGCTACCGGTCCTGGATTCGGAGGAGCCGTTACCAAACGGGTTCAGGATCACCAGAGGGTCTGCACATGCCTGTATGCGCGGATCTTCTCGTCTGCCGTGACCAGCGGCACATTCAGGTGCCGGGCCAGCGCCACGATCATCCTGTCCGCGGGGTCTTTGTGAAACTCACCCGGGAGCCGGGTGGACTCAACCCCCACCACGTGATCCACGGGGACCAACCGCACACACTCGATCGCGGAGACCGTTTCCAGCCAGTCATCCACCGCCATCGTCAGTATGAGACGGCCGGCTTTCACGAGCATGGCGATCTCCCATGCCGAGATGGCCGAGACCAGCAAAAGGCCATCCCTGGCCGAACACGCATCATCGATGGCGCTTTTTGCGTTTGGGGAGAGGTGATCACCCCCATTCACCCACCAAACCAGCGCATGGGTATCCAGAACGATCAAGGCACTACCGCCCAGTCGTCTTCAGCCACGGATCCCGTGGGGGAGATATAGTCGACTACGCTCCCTCGCAGCTTCTCCATGGGGGATCGTGGATCGGAGCGATAGCGGCGCACCTCGACGCTGGGTCGCCCATGGTCCGTGATCACCACCGATTCGCCCGATGTTTCCACCTGACGAAAATACTCCAGGGCCTTGGCCTTGAATTGGGATTTCGTAACGTATTCCAGGTTCATGGCACCACCATGGTCACTGGGCATGGTCATCAATCTACCTCCGCACCGTGACCCCGTCAAAAGGTCATTCATCCCTTCTCATGCCATGACCGGAAACGCGACTGGATCGGGGTCTGTCACCCCCACCGGGGCCTGCTGATGGGCCAGTACGCGGGGGATCCCCACAGGCCGGGGCCGCGCCGGGGAGGCGCACCGGGACACAAGGCACTATATTTTGAACTAGACTCATTCAATGATCTCTCCCAGGCAGTCATTATTGAGTCACATGCATTACGATCCCCCCTTGGGAGGCGCGCCCCCCAAGGCCCTTCAAGAGAGCGAGGCCCCGCTGCGGGCCCTGGTGGACGGCGGCCCGGCCCTGATCTGGACCTCGGGGACGGACGGGCAATGCGACTGGTTCAACCGGGTCTGGCTGGCCTTCACGGGGCGCACCCTGGAGGAGGAACAAGGCCTGGGCTGGACCGAGGGGGTCCACCCCGATGACCTGGATCCCTGCATGGAGACCTACACCCACGCCCTCCAGCGGCGCGAGGCCTTCAGCATGGACTACCGCCTGCGCCACCACAGCGGGGAATACCGCTGGATCCAGGACGACGGCCAGCCGCGCTACAGCCCCCGTGGGGAATTCCTGGGGTACCTGGGCCACTGCCTGGACATCACCCGCCGCAAGCACGCCGAGGCCGTCAACCGCCTCCACGGCGAGGTGCTGCGGCAGGTACTGGACCGCGCCGCCCTGCCCGACATCCTGGCCTCCATCGCCCGGGGGATCGAACACCTGCTGGACGGCTGCTGGGCCTCCATCGAACTCATGGAACCGGACGGCCGGCACCTGTACCTGGGGGCGGCACCGGGACTGCCCCCCGGATTCCGCCCGCTGTGCCAGCGCATTCCGGTGCAGGAGGGCAACGGTTCCTGCGGCACCGCCGCCGCCCTGGGCCGGCGGGTGATCGCGGCCGACGTGGCCACCCATCCCCACTGGCAGGCCTTTCGCAGTGAGGCGCTGCGCAATGGCATCGCCGCCTGCTGGTCCGAGCCGGTTTTCGACTCCCGGGGCGGGATCATCGCCACCTTCGCCATCTATCGTTCCACACCCGGCGAACCCGACGAGCAGGAGATCCGCACGGTGGAGGCCTTTTCCGGACTCACCCGCCTGGCCATCCGCCAGTGCCGGCAGCAGGAACGGCTCATCCTCAGTGACACCGTCTTCCGCGCCGCCGGGGACGCCATCTTCGTCACCGACGGCGAGGGCCGCATCCTGGACACCAACCCCGCCTTCACCGCCCTCACCGGCCATCCCCGGGAGGCGGTGCTGGGCCAGGACCCCAGCCTGCTCAAGTCCGGCCGCCACGGCCCGGAGGTCTACGCCGACCTGTGGCGGGCCCTGCGGGAGAGGGGGGAATGGCAGGGAGAACTCTGGAACCGCCGCCGGGACGGCAGCCACTTCGCCGCCCATACCGTCATCCGCGCCGTGCCCGGCGCCACGGGCAAGGAAGGGCGCTACGTGGTGGTGCTCTCGGACATCACCGAGCGCCTGGCCCTGCAGGCCCGGCTGGAGCACAGCGCCCACCATGACCCCCTCACCGGCCTGCCCAACCGCGCCGTCTTCCAGGACCGGCTGCAGCAGGCCATGGCGCACTGCGACCGCCATCCCGGGGAGCGGGTGGCGGTGCTCTTCATGGACCTGGACGGCTTCAAGACGGTGAACGACCGTCACGGCCACGCCGCCGGCGACCGCCTGCTGGTGGCGGCCGGCCGGGACATCTCCACCTGCCTGCGCCAGGGGGACACCCTCGCCCGTCTGGGCGGGGACGAGTTCGCCGGCATCCTCGTGGAGTTGGAGGGCACGGAAGCGGTCCACCCCATCCTGGAACGCATGCTGGAGGTCTGCCGTACCGTGCTCCAATCCGGCCCCGGGGCCGAAGAGGTCCTGTCCGTGAGCGTCGGCGTCACCTTCTACCCCCAGGAAGCCCCCGTGGACACCGACGACCTGCTGCGCCAGGCGGACCAGGCCATGTACCGCGCCAAGCAGGCCGGGCGCGACCGGTACTGCCTGCAC
>JBKGXY010000188.1:0-3461 GCA_046546415.1 Ectothiorhodospira sp. | reverse complement strand
GTTGCCATAGAGCAGCAGGTCGGCCTTGGCGTCCAGCAGCACCGAGCGGCGCACCTTGTCGGACCAGTAGTCGTAGTGGGCCACCCGCCGCAGGCTGGACTCGATCCCCCCCAAGAGGATGGGCACGTCCCGGTAGGCCTCCCGCGCCCGCTGGCTGTAGACGATCACCGCCCGGTCCGGCCGTCGCCCGCCCTCGTCGTCGGGGCTGTAGGCATCGTTGCGGCGGATGCGCCGGTCGGCGGTGTAGTGGTTCACCATGGAGTCCATGTTGCCGGCGGTGATGCCGAAGAAGAGATTCGGTGGCCCCAGGGCCGTGAAGGCCTCGGCGGAACGCCAGTCGGGCTGGGCGATCACCCCCACACGAAACCCGTGGGCCTCCAGCAGCCGGCCGATGATGGCCACGCCGAAGCTGGGATGATCCACATAGGCATCCCCGGTGACCAGGATCACGTCGCAACGGTCCCAGCCCAGTTCGTCCATCTCCGCCCGGGACATGGGCAGGAAGGGGGCCACCCCGAAACGGGCTGCCCAATAAGGGCGGTGGGAGAACAGCGGCCGCACGGGGGAAGCCGATGCCACGGGCGGGGGCTCCGATGGGGTCATTCGGCCTCGTCCAGACGCAGTTCGCTGCGCCGGCGGGTGGTGCGCAGGGCGTAGTCCACCGCCTCCGCCACCTGGTGGTTGATCAGTTCCCAATCCTCGTCGGTGAGCCGGGTGGTCAGGTCCACGGAGAAGCGCACGTAGCGCGGCGGCAGGCGGTTCAGGGCCACGCAGGCCAGATCGTCCATATGGGCGGTGTCGAGGGTATCCCCCCGCTCGATGAGCACCTGGCGGATGCGGTCATAGACCAGATGCTCGAAGTAGTTCTGGATGTTGCCGATCATGATCGACCTCCGGTGGGCAGGTTGCGCGAAGAGGGATACGCCCCCCCTGTCCCCTATTCTGACAGGTGTCGCGAATCTTGAGTGCAACGGCGATTCGACATGCCCCTTCAGGCCGAGCCGTGGACCCAGGCCAGCAGGGCATCCTGGATGGACGTACCCTGCCCATGGTTCAGTCCTGGATGGTTGATCAGGAGCACCACCAGGCGGTCCCCGCCCCCGGCGGTGCGCACGTAGCCGGCCACCGCCGACACCCCACGCAGATACCCCGTCTTCAGGTGCATCCGCCCCGCCAGGGGGCCCTCCTTGAAGCGCCGGCGCAGGGTGCCGTCCATGCCCGCCAGGGCCAGGGAGCTGATGTATTCGGAGCGGTAGGGGCTCTCCCAGCCCGCCTGCAGCACCGCCCCCAGTTGACGGGCGGTGAGGCGGTTCTCCCGGGAGAGGCCGGCGGCGTTATCCAGCGCAAAGCCCTCCAGGCCGATGCCCCGACCTTGCAGGAAATCCCGGAGGACGCGGTGCCCCTTCCCGTCGGTCGCCGGTGATCCGTGCACCTCCAGCCCCAGGCTCAGGTTCAGCTGCCGGGTCATGACGTTGTTGCTGTGCTTGTTGATCAGGCGCACCAGGTCTCCCAGGGGCGGGGAGCGGTGCACCACCCGGGGCTCGGCCTCCGGGTCCGGCACGCTGCCGATCCGCCAGTCCCCGTCCAGCTCCCCACCCCACTGGGCCCAGAGGGATTTAAACAGGCCGTGGGCATACGCCTCGGGCTCCGGGGCAGTGCGCAGCAGACTGTGTACCCCGCAATCCGCCGGGAACCCCCCTTCCAGGCGCACACGGGTGGATCCCGGCACCCGGTAGCGCACCCTGCGTGCAGGGCCGGAGCAGGACCCGGAATCCTCCAGACGCAGCTGGTTCTCCACCCGCAGGTGGGCCAGGGGTGGGTCCATGGCCACCTGCACGCCCCCGGCCTCCGGCAACGGGCGCAGCTCGAAGCGCACGGCGTTGAAGTTCATCAGCAGGGGATGCGGGGGCTGGTTGTAGGCCCGGAACGGACGACCGTCGAAGGCCCCCGGGTCCTCCTCGGGCACCTCGAAACGGCTCAGGTCGAACACCAGATCCCCCCGGATGCGGCGCACCCCGCTGCGGCGCAGGGCCCCGGTCAGTTTCCACACCTCCTCGCTCACCAGAAAGGGATCGCCGCCACCCCGCAGGTAGAGATCCCCCTGCAGTACCCCGTCCTCCACCGGAGCCGGGGTGTAGACCGCCGTCTCCCAGCGATGGGCCGGCCCCAGGACCTCCAGGGCGGTCAGGGTGGTCAGGAGCTTGAGGGTGGAGGCCGGGTTGCGGGGCACATCCGGGTGATGGGCGATCACCGGCTCCGCCGCCTCCGGGGCCTGCACCCAGAGGCTCACCGCCGTCTGCGGCACCCCCTGGCGCTCCAGGGCCCGGGCCAGGGGGTCGGGGAGGGCCGCCGCGGTCAGACCGGGCCAGGCGAGACCGGACAAGAGCAGTACCAGGACGATCCGGGGAAAGGGGCACGGCATGCAGGACAATTCAGGGACCCTCGGGCAAAGGGCCTACTCTAGCCTTCCCGGGGCTTTTAGGGAACGGCCGGCCTCTGGTGGGATCAGCTCCCGGCCCTGGCCAGATCCTGCGCCAGGGCCTGCACCTGGGCCACCCCCTCGCCCACCCCCGGGTCATCCTCCGGCAGGCCGGCCAGGACCCCCTGAAGACTGATGGGGATGCGGGCGTAGATCCGCTGCAGATCCCCTGTGAGCCTCTCCAGGTATTCGATCACCTGATGGTGTTCCCCGCTGCGCAGCAGGACCTCCACCCGCTCCATGCGAGCGGCGGCCGGCATGGCCCCGAGGGTCCCCAGATGACCCTTGAGGGTATGGGCGATGCGCTGAGCCCGTCCCGTGTCTCCCGCCTCCAGGGCCTCCCCGAGGTCCTTCCGCCGCTCCGGCAGATCCGGCAGGAGGGTGAGCAGCAGATCGATGAGCAATTCGTGATCCCCGCCCAGGCGCCCCAGCACCAGGAGCAGATCCACGTCCGGGGCCGAGGGGTCCGCTTCCAGGGCCGGATCCGCCGATGCCGACGGGGGCTCCCGATGACTCATGACCCGATCGATGGTTCTGCCCAGTTCCCCCAGACTGACGGGCTTGAAGACATAGTCATCCATCCCCGCCGCCAGGCCGCGCTCACGATATTCGCTCAGGGCGTGGGCCGTCAGGGCGATCACCGGCAGATCACGATTGGCCTCACCGGCACCGCCCTCGCGCAGATACCGCGTGGCCTCGAAGCCGTTCATGCCCGGCATCTCCACGTCCATCAATACCAGATCGAATTCCCCCCCGGACAGGCGTTCAAAGGCCGCATGGGCATCCGCCACCACGGTGACTTCGTGGCCCAGACGCCGGAGCAGATGCTGCGCCACCACTACGTTGGCGGGGATATCCTCCACCAGGAGCACCCGCCAGTGGCGGCCGATGGTGGTTTGCTGGAGCCGCGCGGGCGCCCCATCGTCCGCATCGGGCACCCGGTCCGGGTTTCCCGGGGCGAACACCGTACTGAAACGGAACG
>JBKGXY010000187.1:0-3491 GCA_046546415.1 Ectothiorhodospira sp. | reverse complement strand
GGCGGGCTAAGTGACCTCGCCGGAGGCCTATCCCCGCGTACGCGGGGGAACCGGGATCAGCGGCTCACCGTGCCCCCAGTCTAGGGCCCTATCCCCGCGTACGCGGGGGAACCGCGCTTACAACGGGCATGGGTCAGACATCCCTGGCCCTATCCCCGCGTACGCGGGGGAACCATATCGTCACCGATGTGCGCGCACTCTTGTCCAGCTCCCCCGAGTTCGTGTGCGCCAAGCAAAGCTGGCGTCATATGGCGGGTGAAAGTCCCGTCCCGGTAAGCTGTGAGCCCCGGTGCCGGGTAGCGAGTGTAGCGTCCTTAGCTGGCAACAGCGCGGGCGAAGCGTACACAGCGAGGGTGCAGGGTGTGCTATTGGGACACGAAATTGGGGTAGTTGTGGTTGCCGAGGCTGCACGAACCGCCGAAGGAAAAACGGGGCAGCCCAGGGGTCGCGATTGTGCGGGATCATTCGGAACGCATTGAGCGGATAGGTCGATCGAAGGGCGTTCGGGCGCATCGGCTTATGCCGATTCCCTGGGGTGATATGTCCGAAGTGGTGTGCATGCGGTGAATATTTCTGCATCGGGATTTTTCCAAGCTTTTCGTGGCCATGGTTCGTTCCATGGGATGTGAAATACCCCGGGCGTCTATGTCATAATCAACGTTTCGGGAAATGCAATCGTGGTGGCGGTGTTCCGTGATGAAACACCCGCGCCCGTCCCCGCCGGGGGCGTCCCGATTCATAGGACGATGCGAGGCCGCTTCGGACGCGATCCTGGGTCAAGATCCGGTCATCCCGGATGATTCCCTCCGAAAAGGGAGATCCCCCGATGGAGGATGTCCCAAACCATCATCGAACCGCCCCGGACCCAGGGTCCGGGTGTCGTCGTTATATTGTTTTCACTGGAGCGTTGAATGAACGAAGTCGTCAAGAATCCTGAACAGATGAGCGCTGAGGAACTGTACGCCCTGGCCCGCCGACGGGAGGAGCAGGAAGCGGCGGAGAAGGAGGAGGCGCGACGGCAGGAGCGGGAGGCCCTGAGGGAGAAACGCCGCGAACTGGTGAAGCAGCATCGCCGTGAACTGGCACAGATCGACCGTGAGATCCGCAAGCTGGGTGGCCGCCCCCCCCGTGGTGGCCAGGTTCGAGGAAAGCGCGAGACCGGCACCAGCCGGATCCTGTGCGAGATCGTCGCCAGCCATCCTCCGGAGATGACCACCAGGGAGATCCGGGAGCAGGCGGTCCAGGCGGGGCTGGACGTGAAGAATCTCAGCCAGACGCTGGGATATCTCAAGCGCCAGGGCAAGCTGGCCTCCCCTCGTCGCGGCGTGTACAGCGCCCCCTGAGTCCGCCCTTGCGCCCCGGCGCCGGGGCTTGACTTTGGGTGCAGCATTCGATTGGCAGATGGGCTAGAATGCGCGCCCACGAATTCGACCCCCGTCCAACCGCGTGATCCGCGATCGAGCAGGAGTGATATGTGAACCAAGCAGAAGCTGAAATGCAGTTGAAGGTCTGGAAGGAGCTTGCGGTGAGCAAGCAGATGTTGATGAAAGGGGCGACGGACGCCCTGGGGCTGGGCCCGGATTGCAGCGCCGACGAACTCAAGGCCGCCATGGACGCCGCGATCCAGAAGGGCCAGGAGGCCGATCGCAAGATCAAGCAGACGAAGGACGAGGCCCGGGCGGCCATCGAGGAGATGGAAAAGAAGGTGAAGGCCAGCGAGAAGGCCCAGAAGGTCGCCGAGGCCGCAAAGGAGGAGGCCCTGGCGAAGCTGGCCAGCGGCGAGCAGGACATGGCCGCCGAGCGTGTGGCCCATACCAAGGAGATGAAATCCCTCAAGGCCGCCCTGGCGGAGAAGGACAAGGCCCTGAAGTCCATCAACAAGGCCCTGGCCGATACCCCTGAAAACGTCGTCAAGAAGCTCAAGCAGCTCAAGAAGCAGAAGAACGACGAGGCCGAGGCCCGCAAGCAGGTGGAGGCCCAGCTCAACACCCTGCGCAAGGAGAAGCGGGAGACGGATGAGAAGCTGGCCGAGCTGGAGCCGCTGCGGGAACAGGGTGCCACACTGGTGGCGCAGTATCGCGAGTTGCGCGAGACGGCCGAGTCCCTCCGGAGCCGTCTGCAGGAGAGCGGTGCGCAGGCGGATGCCCTGCCGGAGGGCCCCGAGGCCCAGGTGCTGGAAGCGCTGGAACAGGCCACCGGGGCCGGGAAGGACTGAACCCCGGGTGGACGGTGCGGCCCCGATCCGCGCCGTCGCCCGGCGCCGGTTTCAGAGCCCGCGCTGCATCACGTAATCGTCCATGACGAATCCGCCCCCGATGTCGGTGCAGCGGGTTTCAAGCACGGTGAAACCGCAGCGTTCGTAGGCCCGGATGGCACGGGTGTTCCCACGGTTCACCCGGAGCCGAATCGCCGGATGACCGGCGCGCCGGGCATCGGCGCAGGCCCGCTGGATGAGGGCGCGGCCGGCCCCGCACCCATGGTGCTCGGCCAGCACGTAGAGCTTGTGGAGCCAGGCCGCGTCGTCCGTCTCCCCGGGTCCGCAGGCGGCGAACCCGATGGGCGTCCGGTCCGGTCCCTTCCGCAGCCGGTAGTACGAGACCCCGGCCGCCAGGTCCCGCGCCAGGGCCTCGGTGGCGTACATGCGCGCCAGCATGTATTCGATCTGCTCGGTGGGGATGATCCCCGGATAGCACTGATACCAGATGCGCCGGGCCAGCCGGGCGATCTCCGGCAGGTGTTCCGGCCCGGCGAGGTGGATCTCCAGGGGGGCTTTCGTCTGCGTCATGGGGCGTCCCGTGGGCAGGGGGGTGAGGATCAGGCGCCCGCCAGGACCGCATCGAGCCAGGGCGCCATCTCCGGTGGCGGCTGCGGATGATCCGCGTCCATGCGTCCGGGGCGCAGCAGGGGGACCGGTAGGCGGGCCTCGAGATCCCCGGCGTTGTCCATGCCCTGTGGCCCGGGTTGCCCCATGTCGTTGAGCACGATCCCCGCCAGGGTGAGGCCGCGCCGCGTGGCGGCCTCGGCGGTGAGCAGGACGTGGTTGAGGACCCCGAGCCGATCCGGGGCCACCAGGATCAGGGGCCAGCCCAGGGCCACGGCCAGGTCGGCGTTCAGGGCCCCTTCCGCCAGGGGGGAACAGAACCCCCCGGCGCCCTCCACCACCACCCAATGCGCATCCCGCCGGGGGCGGCAGGCGGCCGCCAGGGCGCCCAGGTGCAGGGGGGTGCCGGCCAGGCGGGCCGCCCGGTCCGGGGCCAGGGCGTGGGTGAACCGCCAGGGGGTCACCCGGTCCAGTTCGTCCTCTCCGGCGGCGTCCAGCAGGCGGGCGCCGTCCGCGGGCCAGAGGATGCCCCCGCGCCGTTCGCAGCCGGATTCCACCGGCTTGCGGGGCAGCACGGAGAGGCCGCGCGCCACCAGGGCGCGGATCAGGGCACAAGCGACCACCGTCTTGCCCACGCCGGTGTCGGTCCCGGTGATGAACAGGCCCTTCG
>JBKGXY010000186.1:0-3493 GCA_046546415.1 Ectothiorhodospira sp. | reverse complement strand
GCGGTAGTGCTCCGCCACCAGGGCGGCGGTCTCGTCGCTGTAGTAGCGGCGGTAGTCGTCCCGGCCCTCGGCCCGGCGGCGGTGGGGGAGGGGGATCCCGGGCAGACCGATGCACCGGCACACCTCATCGAAATCCGCCTGCAGCCGCTCGTAGTGGCCGATGAAGTCCACGATGATGCGGCCGTGCAGATCCACCACGTAGTCCCGCTGCAGCTCCAGGGCGGTGTCCAGCAGGTAGTTCCACGGACGTTCCGGGTCGAACTTCAGGCGCACGAAGGCCTCGAAGTCCGCCACCCCCTCCAGCACCCGGGGCCGCTCCCGGCGGATGTGGAAGTAGGAACTCACCTGCAGGTCCCAGGGGTTGCGCACGAAGACGAACTTGAACAGCGGGTCGTACACCTCGGCCGGCAGCATCTCCCGGGCGGCGATGGCCTTGGCGTGGCGCGGGAACTTGGCGCCGATGCGGTGCCCCGTCATCTGGTCCAGCTTGTCGGCCAGGAACAGGGGCAGGCCGTGGCGTCCCCGGTAGCGGTAGCGGGACAGGGCCGCGCGCACGCTGGTGCCGCCGGTCTTGGCGATGTGCACGAAGAGGAAGTTGTGTTTCAGGGAGAGCAGCATGGTGGATCATCGGGACGGCGAAGCGGGGGCCAAGTATCCAATCCGATGGCACGGGTGTCCACCGGTGCATGGGGTGGTCCCGGTGTCCTTCCGGGTGCACCGGGCGGGGGTGGAGCGGGCGCATCCCCTCCGTGGTTGATCGCGAAAGGGGCAGGTCCCATGATGCAAGGATCTCCCGGACCCCTTTCGGTACCTTCGCATCATGACCTGTTCCCCCGATCCGCAAGGCATGGGTGCCGTCGCACGGTCCCTGGATCTCAGGCTGGTGGTGCTCTTCGGCTCCCATGCCCACCGAAGTCCACCCCCGGGACCGGACAGCGACGTGGATCTGGCCCTCCTGGGGTGCCCCCCCGGCCAACTGCTGGAGGCGCAGGCCCGTCTGGCCCCCCTCTTCCCCGGCCAGGAACTGGATCTGGTCCGCCTGGAGGCGGCCGATCCCCTGTTCCGCCACGAGGTGCTGTCCCGGGGCCTTTGTCTCTGGGGGGATCCGGATCTCTTTTGCGAGTACCGGGCCTATGCCTTCCGGGACTACGTGGATTCCACGGACCTGCGCCGGCTGGAGCAGACCCTGCACCGCCGCAGGCTGGCCTGGCTGGAGGAGCAGCTGCATGATTCGTGAGGACTTCATCCGCCGCAAACTGCAGCTGATCGGCGAAGACCTGGGGCGTCTGGTGCGCTTCAAGGACCTGACCCTGGACGAACTGCTGGCCGATGATATCCGCCTTGCCGCCGTGGAGCGCATCATCGAGCGGATCGTCATGCGCGCCGTGGACGTGAACGAACACCTGCTGGCGGAACGGCTCCCGCCCGACGCCCGGAGCACCCGTCTCACCTACCGGGACACCTTCCTCGCCCTGGCGGATGTCGGGCTCTGTACCCCGGAATTCGCCCGGGAGATCGCCACCAGCGCCGGGCTAAGGAACATCCTGGTGCATGACTATAACGACGTGGACCGACGGATCCTGCATCGCTCCATCGGCAGCTGCCTGCGGGACTACAAGCGCTACGTGGAGCAGGTGGAGGCGTTCATCGCGGGGCCTCCAGCCCCATGACCTCCAGGTAGCGCCGGGCGCTGGTCTCGGCGCGGTATTCCGCCACGGCCTCACGGATCTGCCGTGGATCCGGCGGGTTGCCGAGGACCCGGTCCATGGCCTCTGCCAGGGCTGCATCATCCCCCACCGGAACCAGGGGGCCGTAGCGTCCCCCCTGCAGGATCTCCCGGGGGCCGCTGCGGCAGTCCGTGGAGACCACGGGCACCCCCAGTGCCATGGCCTCGGTGAGGGCGTTGGGGGAGCCCTCCCAGGCGGAGGAGAGGACGAACAGCCGGGCCCGGGCCAGCCAGGGGTAGGGATTGGCGGCGAACCCCGGCATGTGCACCCGCTCGGAAATCCCCAGTGTCTTTGCCAGGGCCTCCAGGGCCTCCCGGTCCCCGCCTTCCCCCAGGAGGATCAGTCGTGTGGGGCGTGTCTGTTGCAGCCGGGCGAAGGCCCGCAGCAGGGTGGGGAAGTCCTTCTGCCGTGTCAGCCGGCCCATGGCCAGGAGGACCGGATCGCCCTTGTCCTCCAGCCAGGGGTGCGGGGCCGGGGCCATGGCCCGGGAGTCCAGGTCCGCGGTGATCACCGGGTTACGCACCACGTGCAGCCGTTCCCGGGGAAGGTTCGTGATCTGGTGCACGTCGTCGGCCACGCCCCGGGAGACGGCGATGACCCCGGCAGCATGGGGATACCAGCGCCGCATGGGCCGGTAGCGCAACCAGCGACGCACCCACGAACGCCCCTCCAGGGCCTGGGACAGGGTGGTGCCCAGGCGGATGAACACCCGGGTACCCGTGCCCGCCCGCCGCACCGCCTTCAGGGCCGCCCGCCCGGCTCGGTCCTTGGCCGCCAGCAGCACCGAAGGGCGGTGGGCGCGCAGATACCGGGTCAGGGGTTGTACCGCCAGGCCGGCGTGCCGGGTCCCCAGGCGGATGATGCGCACGTTCGCGGGTAGATCCGCCAGGTGGCGGCTCTCCTCCCGGATCACCAGCAGATCGATCCCGTAACCCTCCAAAGCCAGTTGGCGAACCAGGTTCAGGACCATGCGTTCCACGCCACCTTCACCGGAGAGGGAGAGGAGGATGGGGAGTCGGGCCTCAGCGGTCATCGATCAGCCCCATGGCTTCCAGATAGGCGGTTACACTGCGCTCCACACGATACGGTTCAGCCGCCCTGCGCAGTTCCTGTGGTTCAGGCGGGTTGTCCAGAACCCGCTCCATGGCCGCTGCCATGGCCTCGTCATCCCCGATGGGAACCAGGGGCCCCAGCCTGCCGTCCTGCAGGATCTCTCGCGGTCCGCTGGGGCAGTCGGTGCTGACCACGGGGATGCCAAGCGCGAGAGCCTCGGTGAGCACATTGGGTGAACCCTCCCAGCGGGAGGAGAGCACAAACAGTCTCGCCCGCGCCATCAGGGCATGGGGGTTGTGCCGGTGGCCTACTAGGTCGATATCGCGGTCCACACCCAACATGCCCGCGAGAGCTTCAAGCCTCTGCCTCTGGCGACCTTCGCCGATAATGATTAGCCGACAGGGGCGTGTCTTTCGCAGCTTGGCGAAGCCGCGGATCAGGGTCATGAAGTCCTTCTGCCGCCGCAGCGCGCCACATCCCATGATGACCGGAGGATACTCATCCGCCGACTCCAGCCAGTCATGCCCTGGCGACTCCTGTGCGCGCTCGAGCAATGCGGGGCTCACCACCGGATTATGAGCCACACAGATGCTACTGGCCGGCAGGCGGCAACGCCTGGCTGTATCAACAGCCACACCCTCGGAGACGGCGATCAAGTGATCGGCCATCCGGCAGGATCGGCACTGGTTGAAATTTTCCCAAGTGCGGTAGAG
>JBKGXY010000185.1:0-3660 GCA_046546415.1 Ectothiorhodospira sp. | reverse complement strand
GCAGGGGATGGGGCACCGGTGCGGGGGTTCGACACGGGGCCGGCCAATGCCCTGTGCGATGCCTGGATCCGGGCACACCGGGATCATCCCTTTGATGCGGACGGCGACTGGGCAGCGCAGGGCCGGGTGGACGAGGCGCTCCTGTCGGGGATGCTGGCCGATCCCTACTTCCGGCGGCCGCCCCCCAAGAGCACGGGCACGGAGCACTTCAACCTGGCATGGGTCCGGGACCACCTGGGGGGACGGCCGCTGGCCCCGGAGGATGTGCAGCGCACACTGGTGGAACTCACCGCCCGCAGTGTGTCGGTATCCCTCCTGAAGGAGGCTCCTGAGGCTCGATGCCTGCTGGTGTGCGGCGGCGGGGTACACAACCGCTGCCTGATGGAACGCCTGGGGGCGAACCTTCCGGGTTGGACCGTGGCGTCCACCGGCACACTGGGGCTGCCCCCCGACTGGGTGGAGGCCATGGCCTTCGCCTGGCTGGCCCGTGAGACCCTCGCAGGCCGCCCCGGAAACCTGCCTTCGGTTACCGGAGCCCGGGAGGCGGTGGTGCTGGGGGCCATTCACCCGGGGCGGAACGGGTCTGTATGACCCCGCTCATCCCACCCGGGAGACCTCGCCGGCGGGAAGATCGACCCGGGGATACCCCTCGCCCGGGGTCCAGGCCTGGGCCATCTCCCGCGCCTGACGGACCTGCTGCTCGGTCATGTGGGTGGCGAAGCGATCCCGGTTGTCCCGGGCCAGATCATACCCCTGGGCGGCCGCCAGGTCGGACCACATATAGGCGCGCACCCAGTCCTGGGGCACCCCCCTTCCATTGGCATAGAGGACCCCCAGGTTGGACTGGGCGGAGGCATTCTCCAGATCCGCGGCGTAGCGGTACCAACGCGCCGCCTCGGCCTCGTCCTGTTCCACCCCCCGGCCGTTGAGATACATGAAGGCCAGGTTGCACTGGGCGGTGGTGCTGCCCTGCTCCGCCGCCCGGCGGTACCACTGCACCGCCTCGGCTTCGTCCTGTTCCACCCCCCGGCCATTGACGTGCATCAGGGCCAGGTTGCACTGGGCATGGGCATCCCCCTGCTCCGCCGCAAGGCGGTACCAGCGCACCGCCTCCGCATCGTCCCGGGGGACCCCCTGACCATTGGCGTACATGAAACCCACGTTGAACCGCCCGGTGGCATGCCCCAGGCGGGCCATGAGGTAAAACCACCGGAAGCGCCATCGGGCAATGGTCTGTCGCAACGCCATGCCGTATCCCCGGCTCAGACCGAGAAGGAGGAGCCGCAGCCGCAGGTCGTGGTGGCGTTGGGGTTGCGGATCACGAACTGAGCACCTTGCAGGCTCTCGGTATAGTCGATCTCCGCCCCCACCAGGTACTGGTAGCTCATGGGATCGATCAGCAGGGTGACCCCGCCCTTCTCCACGGTGGTGTCTCCCTCATTCACGGCCTCGTCGAAGGTGAAGCCGTACTGGAATCCGGAACAGCCGCCCCCGCTGACGAAGACCCGCAGCTTCAAGGAGGGGTTGTTCTCCTCATCGATCAGGGTCTTCACCTTGGCGGCGGCCGCGTCCGTGAAGTTCAACGGGCTGGGGGTGGTCTCGTTCGCGGTTTCGGTTGCTGTCATCTCTGCACCTCCGTTATCGGGGCCACCCGCTCCAGGGCGGCGGATTGCTGCCAGGCGATCTGGCCTTTCGGAAAGGAGTTGGATCCCGCATCCCCGCCAGGGTTCCCGCCCGGGACACACCGATCATGGGATGAACATACCCCAAGACGCCGTATTCTGCACCCACCCCGGAACAAGCCGGGGCCTCAGGGCAGGACGGCGATGCCATCCAGCCCCTGGGTCTCGGGCAGGCCGAACATCAGGTTCATGTTCTGCACCGCCTGCCCCGATGCCCCCTTGACCAGGTTGTCGATGGCAGAAACCACTACCGCCGTCTCGCCCTCCTGGGGACGCTGCACGGCCAGGCGGCAGAGATTGGTGCCCCGCACGCCGCGGGTCTCGGGCAGCTCGCCCGCCGGGAGCACATCCACGCAGGGCTCGTGGGCATAACGGCGCTCGAACAGCATCTGCAGGTCGGTGTCCGGCTGCACCAGACGGGTGTAGAGGGTGGCGAGGATGCCGCGCACCATGGGCACCAGATGGGGAACGAAGGTGATCCGGGGGGCCTCCCCGGAGACCTCGCCCAGGGTCTGCAGGATCTCGGGGAGATGGCGGTGCCCCCCCAGGGCATAGGCGCGGAAGTTCTCCGCCGCCTCGCAGAACAGGGAATCCACCCGGGCCTTGCGCCCGGCGCCACTGACGCCGGACTTGGCATCGGCCACCAGCTGGGCCGGATCCACCACGCCGGCCTCCAGCAGGGGCAGAAGCCCCAGGGTCACCGCTGTGGGATAACACCCGGGGACGGCGATCAGCCGGGCCTCAGGAATCCGCGAACGATTCAGCTCCGGCAGGCCATAGACCGCCTCGTCCAGCAGTTCCGGGGCCCCATGAGGCTGACCATACCACCGGGCCCAGAGCTGCGGGTCGCGCAGCCGGAAATCCGCGGAGAGGTCGATGACCCGGGTGCCCCATTGCAACAGTCCGGCGGCCAGGGTATGGGCCACGCCATGGGGCGTGGCGAAGAAGACCACGTCGCATTCCCCCAGGACCTGCGCGTCCGGGGCCTGGAAGCGCAGACCCCCCTGCCCCCGCAGGTTGGGGAACAGGGCCGACAGTTCCGTGCCGGCATGGCCGCGGGATGTCACCACCGCCGGTTGCGCCTGGGGATGCCCCAGAAGCAGCCGCAGCAATTCCACGCCAGTGTAACCGGTTGCGCCGACGATTCCCGCTTTGATCACCGATGATCCCCCCAAAAGACAAGCATTGCCCAAGCCCACGATCCCCGCGCCGTGCGGAAACATGATCGTTCATCATAACAGATGGCACCGCGCCCCCCCGGGGGCCCGACTTGATCCCGCCCTTGACCCCCTGCGGGGGTTGTAGAATCCTTGGCTCACCATGACGAGCAACCGATCCTGAAGGGCGGACAAGTGAAGAAGCGAAACCTGTTGGCCGGACTTTTCCTCCTGGCGGTGATGGCAGTGATCACCCTCCTATGGCTGTCCCCCGGCGGCGGACGAGCCCTGCCCGAGGTTACGGTGCCGACACTGGAGGAGGAACCGCTGGCGCTGAAGGGCCTGGAAGGCCATCCCCTGCTGATCACCTTCTGGGCCAGTGACTGCAGCACCTGCCTGGAGGAGATCCCCCACCTGAACGCCCTGTACCGGGAATATGGCAACCAGGGGGTGGAGGTGATCGGCATCGCCATGCAGTACGATCCACCGGAAGCGGCGGCCCGGACCGCTGAACGCCGCGGGATCGACTACACCGTGGCCCTGGACCGGCAGGGCGAGGCGGCCGCCGCCTTCGGCAACGTCCAACTCACCCCCACCACCTTTCTGATCTCCCCCGAGGGACGCATCGTCTACCAGAAGATGGGACCCCCGGACTGGGAGCGAGTGGAACAGACCCTGGAGGAGTGGCTCGCCGGCCAGGCCTGATCCGTTCGGGGACAACCACCTCAGGCGCGGCCTGCGCCCCGGACCAGCCCCCCCAGCCCCCCCTGTACCAGGGCATTGTCCAGCAGGGCGCGGATGGCGGCGGGCTCCTCCAGGGT
>JBKGXY010000184.1:0-3727 GCA_046546415.1 Ectothiorhodospira sp. | reverse complement strand
GCCCTCGCCCTCGCCCTCGCCCTCGCCCTCGCCCTCGCCCTCGCCCTCGCCCTCGCCCTCGGTCTCGGTCTCGGTCTCGGTGTCCGTGTCCGTGGAGGCAGGTCGGTCGGTCCCCGTCCCCGTCCCCATCTCCGTCTCCGTCTCCGGAGCCGCTTCCATCCCGTCCCCGGTCCCGTCAGGCGCTTCGCTCTGCGTTGCGGCTTCGCCATCGCCATCGGGGTTGTCGGCGGCCATCTCCCGCTGCCCTGCGGCCTCTCCCTCGTTCCCTGGCATCCCGTCTGTGTCTGGGTTGCCGGAGGGGTCTGCAGCGGGATCGCCGGCGGCCGCAGGTGCCTCGCCGGATTGGGCCAGTCGCAGTGCCGGTGCGTGGTCGAGATGATGATGGGCGGTGGCCGTGTGCAGGGGGAGGCACAGGGCCAGGGCGGCGGTGGCCGCCAGGCGGTGCGTGGGGCGTTGTAACGGTCTCGGGTGTGTCATGGATCCGGTCTCCCTGATTTCGCCATGTAACCCGGAAAGCATAGGGGTAAGGACGCGATGGCGCCAGGGGGCGCCGGAGGGGGGATGCGCGGCCCCAGGCGGGTCACTGCACGATGAAACCGGTGAAATAGAGGTTGCTGATCGTCTGGGAGTCGGCGAGGTCCTGCATGGTCTCCTGCAGCCGGGCCAGGGCCTCGTTGCGCAGGGTCTCGCGCTTGCTGGCCTTCTGCACGTTCTCGGGGTCGCGACCCCCGAAGAAGGTGATGAGACGGTCCCGGATCACCGGCATGTGTTTCTCCACCTGGGCGGCATCCTCGGCGGTCTCCACGTAGAGTTGGGCCTGGATCTGCAGGTACTGGGCCCGCCGGGGGTTGTCCAGGTTCACCACCAGGGCCGGCTCCAGGGGGATGTAGCCGGGATAGGTCTTCTCGGAACCCCCGCCACCGGCGGCCAGGGCCGGGGTGGTCAGGACCATCATCAGGCCCAGGGCGAGGGCGGGAAGGGGGTTGCGGATGGGTGTGTGCATGGGGCGTTGTACTCCCGTGACGGGGTCGGAGGATGGGGTGGTTTCTTGTGGTCGCCGCGGGGTTCAGTCCGGGTCCTTGGCCGCTTCCGCCGGGAAGACGACGGTGCGTTTCGGGTCCTGGCGCAGTATCTCCCGGCCCACCTCGCCGGGCAGGAGATGGCGCCGTCCGTCCAGGAAGGCGATGCACAGCCGCCCTTCGGCCAGCGCCTGCTGCTGGGGCGGGGTGACGTAGACGTGCTTGATGGTGCTGCCCACCTGGAAATGATACGGCAGGTCCGCCTCATCGTGATTCTCCCGGTGAGTGGCCACCAGCTCCCGCAGGCGGGCCTTCAGGGCGCGATCCGGCGGGTTCCGGGAGGCGCCGCGGTCCTTGCGGGGGGGATCGGCGGAGACCGGGGCGCGGCCGCCATTGCCCCCCCCGCCACCGGGGGGCTTGCCCCGGCGGGGGGGGCGGCGGCCTTTACCGGTCGCGGGACGCCCCTTGCCCTGCCGACGGGGCGGGGGGGCTTCGGCCTGCTTGGCTTGTTCCTCGGTGACCAGGCCGGCCTCGAGGAGTTGCTCGCGAAGGCTCTGGCTCATCCGCTTGCCCTCCTGTATGGATCATCCCCGTTCCGCGGCAGGCGCGCCAGCGGATCCTGACGGAAGAAGCGTTTGAACTGACGGTAGACCCCGGGATAGTGGTCCGCCAGCAGATGGGGACGGGCAAAGAAGTATTCACTCATGACGGCGAAGAATTCGGGCGGGTCCTGTGTGGCATAGGGGTCGAAGGGCGTGTGATCCGCCCGTTGCGAAAGATCATCGTAGGCCGTGGTCATGATCCGGGTCCAGTCCCCGGGGGACATGTCCCGGTGCAGGGGCGGCATGCCGTTGGCGGCGCCGTTGCGCATGTCCAGGGTATGGGTGAACTCGTGGATGGCCAGGGTCTCGCCCCGTTCCAGCGCCCCCCAGGAGAGCACCACCGGCCCCCGCTCCCAGGCCTCGCCACTGTAGGGGGCCTCCTCCACATGCAGGATGCCTGATTCGTCCATCACCTCGTGCCGGGGGACGAAGTCGTCGCTATAGACGATGATGCTGGTCCACTGATCGTACCAGTCCAGGCCCAGCTCCAGGATGGGCAGGCAGGCCTCCAGGGCGATCCGCAGGGTCATCCGGGGGGTGATCTCCAGGCCGTGGGCCCCGAAGAAGCGCTTCTCCGCCTGGAACTGGGTGGCCTGCTCCCGCAGCCGCTGCCGTTCCGTGGGGCCCAGGCCCTCCAGCAGGGCCGAGGTGCGCACGGCCTCACCCCAAAGGTCATCGGGGATCGGGGCGCGGGTCAGGGCGCGGCGGCGGCGCCAGTTGCGCAGCAGTGAGGACATCCGGACAGGTCCATGGTCGAATCACCCTACATTATCGGTGAGCGGCGCGACGCTGTCATGGCGGATGCGCCTGCAGGGGAGGCTGCCCCCACGCATCGAGGGCTGCATGCAGTATCCTGTGCCCTGGGAAGCCCCAGCCAACCGAAGCAAAAGGATCCGGAACGTTGTACGCAGCCTATGAAGCGCGCCTCCAGGCCCTGGTGAAGCGGGGACAATCCGATCGTCTGCGCGGATTCCGTGTGGGGCTGGAGAAGGAGAGCCTGCGGGTGGACGCCGACGGGGGGATCGCCCATACCCCCCATCCCCGGTCCCTGGGGGCGGCCCTCACCCATCCCTGGATCACCACGGACTATTCCGAGGCCCTGCTGGAGTTCATCACCCCGCCCTGTGCCAGCGGGGACGAGGCCCTGGCCTTCCTGCGGGATCTGCACGCCTTCACCTACCCGCGCATCGGGGACGAATTCCTATGGGCCACCAGCATGCCCTGCGTGCTGGCGGGGGAGGCGGGTATCCCGGTGGCCCGCTATGGCGATTCCAACGCGGGGCGCATGAAGACCGTCTACCGCCTGGGACTGGGGCACCGCTACGGGCGTCTGATGCAGGTGATCGCCGGGGTGCACTTCAATTTTTCCATGGACGATGCCTTCTGGCCCGCGTACCGGGAGGTGACGGGAAGCGGGGAGGACCCCCGCCGTTTTCGGGATCGGGTCTATTTCGGGATGATCCGCAACCTCCAGCGCCTGGGCTGGCTGGTGCCCTATCTCTTCGGGGCCTCGCCGGCGGTATGCCGCTCCTTCCTGGCCGGAAGGCCCACCACCCTGGCGGAGTTCGACGAGAGCACCTTCTACGAGCCCTATGCCACCAGCCTGCGCATGGGGGATATCGGTTACCAGAACCGCAAGGAGGAGGAGACGGGGATCAAGGCCAACTACAACAGCCTGGAGGCCTATGTGCGGACCCTGGAGCGGGCCATCAGCACCCCGTCGCCGGCCTACGAGCGCATGGGTGTGTGCGTGGACGGGGTCTACCGCCAGCTCAATGCCAACATCCTGCAGATCGAGAACGAGTACTACAGCACGGTACGGCCCAAGCCGGTGGTCCAGGGCAACGAGAAGCCCGTGCGGGCCCTGCGCCGTGGCGGCGTGGCCTATGTGGAACTGCGCTCCCTGGACGTGAATGCCTTCGAGCCCACGGGGCTGGGGCGGGTGCAGCTGCGTTTCCTGGAGGCCCTGATGATCTTCGCCCTGCTCAATGACAGCCCGGCCATCACCGAGCTGGAGCGGCTCTCCATCGATCACAACCAGGGGGCCACGGCGCACCGGGGGCGCGATCCGGGCCTGAGGCTGCTGGGGGACGGGGGGCAGCAGGT
>JBKGXY010000183.1:0-3730 GCA_046546415.1 Ectothiorhodospira sp. | reverse complement strand
CAGGCCCATGCCCAGGTCCTCGGAACCGCGCACGCCCAGGCGGGAGGAGTTGGAGGCCAGCTGGTGGGAGGAGTCCTCGTCGTTGTCCACGAAGTCCAGGGACAGGTTCATGCGGCCATACAGGGTGGTGTCGGCCACGGCGGCGGCGGGGACACCCACGGCGGCGGCCACGGCGATTGCGAGTACGGTTTTCTTCATGATGGTTGTTCCTCTGCAGCGTATTGTTGTGTTTGGGGTCTGAACGGGTCAGCCGGCTTATTGTGATGCAGGACTCGTGCCATCAATCAACCCATTGATCTTGAAAGGGTAAAAACCCAACAACCTGACAGCAGGGACACGACAGTCATGACATCGTCATGACATTGGCAAGGGGTGTTGCGCAAACCCGACAATGGAACGAGGGCTAGTCCATGCGCCGCAGATAGCGGTAGAGGGTGCGTTCACTCACCCCCAGGCGCCGGGCCGCCTCGCCGCGGTGGCCTTCACAGGCATCCAGGGCGGCGCGGATGCGCCCTGCGTCCAGGCGACCGCGGCGGGACGGGGCCCCGCCACCGCCGCCCCCGGCCCGACCCGGCACGGCGAAGTGTTCCGGACGCAGGGGGCCATCCCCGGCCAGGATGGCGGCGCGGGTGACGATGTTCTTGAGCTCGCGCACATTGCCGGGGTAGTCGTGCCCCTGCAGGGCACCGGCCACGGCCCCGTCCAGTGGGAGATGGCGGGGGTCGCCGTCCGCCTGGCGCAGGAAGTGTTCCGCCAGGGGCAGGATGTCCTCGCGGCGCTCCCGCAGGGGGGGGATACGCACGGGGAAGGCGGAGAGGCGGTAGTAGAGGTCCTGACGGAAGCTGCCCTCGCCCACCATGGCGGCCAGATCCCGGTGGGTGGCCGCCACGACCCGCGCGTCCACGTCGATGTAGTCGGTGCCGCCCACGCGGCGGATGCGGGCGGTCTCCAGGGCGCGCAGCAGCTTGCTCTGCAGGGCCAGGGGCATCTCCCCCACCTCGTCGATGAACAGCGTGCCGCCGTGGGCGGCCTCGAAGAGGCCGGTCTTGCGCCGGTCGGCGCCGGTGAAGGCCCCCTTCTCGTAGCCGAACAGCTCCGCTTCGATGAGCGACTCCCCCAGGGTGGAACAGTCCACCACCACCAGGGGGCCCCCGGCCCGGCGGGAGCGGCGGTGCAGGTACTCCGCCACCCGCTCCTTGCCCACGCCGCTCTCCCCCAGCAGGAGCACGGTGGCCTGGGTGGCCGCCACCCGCTCCACCATGTCCATGAGGGTGCGCAGGGCCGGCGAACGACCCACCAGGGTCACGGGGCCGGTCCCCTGCGCACCGTCTTCGGCCTGCAGGAAGACCCCGGTCCAGCCCGCCGGCGACGAGGTGATCCGCAGCCGCAGCCTCGCGCCCCCCTCCGATTCCACCAGGATGCCGGGGCCGGCGGCGTGCCCGGCCTCCAGCGGGCAGCGGCCCGCACCGGGACAGGGCCCCGGACGCCCGTGCAGGATCTCCTGGCAGCCCCGCCCCAGGAGGGCGTCCCGGGGCCGCGAGAGCAGGTTCGCCGCCGCCCCGTTGGCGGCCACCACCCGGTGATCCCGGTCGAAGACGAGGAAGGCCTCCGGGATCAGGTCCATGGCCTCGCCCAGGCCCGGGGGCATCAGCGCGGGGGTCTCGGTCAGGGAGAGCATGGCCAGACGATACAAGACCCCGCCCCGCCCCACAACTGGCCCGACCCACCCCCACCGCATAACCCAAAAACGCCGCGCGTCGAACCTTCCCGGTTCGAATCCCGGTGCGTCTTCAATCATCCAAAAGAAAAGGCCCCGCGAGGGGGCCTTTTCTTTTGGATGGCTGGGGGACCAGGATTCGAACCTGGGTTGACGGAGTCAGAGTCCGTAGTCCTACCGCTAGACGATCCCCCAATAACACGCTGATTTTGAATCACAACCTTATCGCATACCGGACCGGGGACGCAAGGGGCTGACCCCCGCGGGATACCCAGCCGGGAGGTCCGTGACGCGGGGAGGACGCCCCACGCCAGGGACCCGCCGCCGGACGGCTTAGCGCTTGCTGTACTGCGTCGCCCGGCGGGCCTTGCGCAGACCGACCTTCTTGCGCTCCACCTCGCGGGCGTCGCGGGTGAGGTAGCCGTGTTCACGCATCTTGCGGCGCAGGTTCTCGTCGTAGTCCACCAGGGCCCGGGCGATGCCCAGACGGATGGCGCCGGCCTGGCCGTTGGCACCACCGCCGCTCACCGTGGCCACCACGTCGAAGCGGTCCAGGTTCTCGGAGACCTCCAGGGGCTGACGGACCACCATGCGGGAAGTCTCGCGGCCGAAGAACGTGTCCAGGGGCTTGTTGTTGACGATGATGTCACCCTTGCCCGGGCGCAGGAAGACGCGCGCGGAGGCATTCTTGCGGCGTCCGGTTCCGTAGTTCTGGATTGTTGCCATGTCTTGACCTGCTTTTATGCTGTCCGGCGCCGCCGGGGGCGGCGCAGAGGGGTTCAGATGTCCAGCGGCTGAGGCTGCTGGGCGGCGTGGCGGTGTTCGCTGCCGGCGTAGACCTTCAGCTTCTTGAACATGGCCCGGCCCAGGGGATTCTTGGGCAGCATCCCCTTGACGGCGATCTCGATGAGACGCTCGGGGGTCCGGTCGCGGAGCTGCTGGGCACTGGCGGATTTCATGTGACCGATGTACCCGGTGTGCCGGTAGTACATCTTGTCGGTTTCTTTCTTGCCGCTGAGGCGCACCTGGGAGGCGTTGACCACCACGATGTAGTCGCCGGTGTCCACATGGGGCGTGTACTCCGGCTTGTGCTTGCCGCGCAGACGGCGGGCCAGTTCGGTGGCCAGGCGGCCCAGGGTCTTGCCGGAGGCGTCCACCACGTACCAGTCGCGGCTGACTTCAGCGGGCTTGGCGCTAAAGGTCTTCATTCCTGAACTCCAGGGTGCACTTGAATCACGGAAAGCCGGGTATGTTAGCGGTCCGGGTGGGAGGTTTCAAGCGAATTCATCCGCATCGCCAGCAGTTCCGCCGGACCGAGCACCCGGATCCCCAGGCGGCGGGCCTTGAGGCCGGCGGCGAAATGCACGGCGCAGCCCACGTTGGCGGTCACGAGCACGTCCGGGGCCAGGGCCTCCACGGCCTCCAGCTTGGGGGCCAGGAGGCGGTCGGCCATGTCCGGATTCTCCAGCATGTGGGTGCCGGCGGAACCGCAGCACAGGTCATTGTCCGGCAGCGGCCATACCTCCACCCCGGGCAGACGGCGCAGCAGGGCCTCCAGGGCCCCGTGCCCCCCCAGGACATGGCGCAGGGTGCAGGGGGTGTGCAGGGCCACCCGCAGCGGGTCGTCCCGCAGCCGCAGCGGGGCCAGGTCCACGCCCTCCAGCAGGGCGCACAGGCCGGTGACCCGTCCGGCGATGTCCGCACCCCCCTGCGTGCCACACGCGTAGTCCTTGAGATGGGCCCGGCAGCCGCTGTTGAGGCTGAGGATGGGGCCCCGGGTGTCGGCGAAGGCCTGGCGATTGCGGGCGGCCAGGTCGGCGGCGGCCCCGGCCCGCCCGGCATGCTGGTCCAGGGCCCCGCAGCAGACCTGCCCCCGGGGCACCGTCACCTGCCAGCCCAGACACCGCAGCACCTGCAGGGCGGCCTGCACGGCGGCACCATCCAGGGTCTCGCCGGTGCAGCCGGTGAACAGGGCCACCCGACGCGGCGCCCCGGCGCCCTCCCCTGCCGGGG
>JBKGXY010000182.1:0-3751 GCA_046546415.1 Ectothiorhodospira sp. | reverse complement strand
CGGCCGGAGATCCGGGCATGAGGGCCTTGGGATAGGGCCTGGCTAGCTCAGCCGGTTCATGTAGTCCTCGTAGCCGAAGGTCTTCACCACCCGTACCCGTCGTTCTTCGGCGTCCACCCGGCAGATGGCCGGCAGGGGCATGCCGTTGAAGGTGGTGGTCTTCACCATGGTGTAATGGGCCATGTCGGTGAATACCAGCCGCTGCCCGATGGAGAGGGGTTCGTCGAAGGCATAGGCCCCGATCATGTCCCCCGCCAGGCAGGTCTGTCCCCCCAGGCGGTAGGTATGGGGCTTCTCCCCGGGCCGGTCCGCGCCCACCACCTCCGGCCGGTAGGGCATCTCCAGCACATCCGGCATGTGGGCCGTGGCCGAGGTGTCCAGGATGGCGATGGGGCCCTCGTTGTCCACGATGTCCAGCACCGTGCACACGAGAAAGCCCGTGTTCAGGGCGATGGCCTCGCCGGGTTCCAGGTAGACCGTCAGGTGCGGGTGGCGGGCGCGAAACTGGCGCACGATGCGCACCAGGCGATCCACGTCGTAGTCCTCCCGCGTGATGTGGTGCCCGCCGCCGAAGTTCACCCACTTCATGGCCGGCAGCAGGTGGCCGAAACGGGTCTCGAAGGCGTCCAGGGTGCGTTCCAGGGCGTCGCTGTTCTGTTCACACAGGGTGTGGAAATGCAGCCCCTCCAGCCCCGTGAGATCCACCCCCTCCAGATCGCGGATGCGGGTACCCAGGCGGGAACCCGGGGTGCAGGGGTCGTAGAGGGGCACCGCTCCCTCGGAATGCTCCGGGTTCACCCGCAGCCCCGGGGAGACGCGGCGCGCCGCCCCGGCCACCTGCTTGCGAAAGCGCATCCACTGCCCGGGGGAGTTGAAGCTGACGTGGTCCGCGTGGCACAGCACCTCCGTCATCTCCGCGTCGGAGAAGGCCGGATTGAAGCAGTGCACCTCGCCGCCGAACTGCCCGGCCCCCAGCCGGGCCTCGTGCGGACCGCTGGCGGTGGTGCCGTCCAGGTAGCGGCGCAGCAGCGGGAAGGTGTCCCACATGGCGAACCCCTTCAGGGCCAGCAGGATGCGCGCCCCGCTGTCCTGGCGTACCCGGGCGAGGCGCTCCAGGTTGCGGATCAGCAGGGCGTCGTCCACCACGAAGGCGGGGGAGGGGCAGTCCCGGACATCGAAGTCCGGTGTGGCGGGCATGGCCATGGAGGGTTTCAGTCCAGCGGGTCGCTGTCCGGATCCAGCTCCTTCACCTGCCAGGGCAGGCCCAGGTCGCCGATGCGCTCCATGAACGGGTCCGGGTCCAGCTGCTCCACGTTGAACACCCCTTCCCCCTTCCAGATCCCCTGGGCCATGAGCATGGCCCCCAGGGTGGCGGGCACGCCGGTGGTGTAGGAGACCGCCTGGGACTGCACCTCGCGGTAGCAGGCCTGGTGGTCGCACATGTTGTAGATGTGCACCTTGCGGCGCTTGCCGTCCTTGATGCCGTCCAGGATCACGCCGATGTGGGTCTTGCCATGGGTGCGCGGCCCCAGGGTGGCCGGATCGGGCAGCAGCCTGCGCAAAAACTGCAGGGGGATGATCTCCTTGCCCTCGTATTCCACCGGCTCGATGCCGGTCATGCCCACGTTCTCCAGCACCTTCAGGTGGGTGAGGTACTGCTCCGAGAAGGTCATCCAGAAACGGATGCGTTTGAGCCCCCGGATGTTCTGCACCAGGGATTCCAGTTCCTCGTGATACAGCAGGTAGATGTCCTTGGGGCCGATCTCATCGAATTCGAACACCCGCTTCTCCCCCAGGGGCGGGGTCTCCTTCCACTGGCCATCCTCCCAGTAGCGGCCGTTGGCGGTCACCTCCCGGATATTGATCTCGGGGTTGAAGTTGGTGGCAAAGGGGTAGCCGTGGTCGCCCCCATTGGCGTCCAGGATGTCGATCTGGTGGATCTCGTCGAACAGGTGCTTCTGTCCCCAGGCGCAGTAGATGTTGGTCATGCCCGGGTCGAAGCCGCAGCCCAGGGTGGCCATGAGGCCCGCCTTACGGTAGCGGTCCTGAAAGGCCCACTGCTCCCGGTATTCGAACCGGGCCTCGTCCGGGTGTTCGTAGTTGGCGGTGTCCAGGTAGGGGGTGCCGGTGCGCAGGCAGGCCTCCATGAGGGTCAGGTCCTGGTAGGGCAGGGCCACGTGCACCAGCACGTCGGGCCGCTCCGCCTCGATGAGGCGCACCAGGGCCTCCACGTCGTCCGCATCCACCTGTGCCGTGCGGATGGGCCGGTCCAGCTGGGCGGCGATGGCCCGGCACTTGTCCTCGTTGCGGCTGGCCAGGCAGATCTCGGAGAAGACCTCCGGATGCTGCGCGCACTTGTGGGTGACGACTCCGCCGACGCCGCCGGCGCCGATGATCAGGACTTTGGTCATAGGCCTCGATACTGGGGTTTTCGGATGAAAGGGACCGCCTTTGGCGCGGATGATGCCCCCTCGAAGGCCCCGTATCAAGCCCTCTCCACGGAGAAGGTGATGGCATAGCGCCGGGTCTTGCCAAAGACCAGGGCCAGGCGCCCCTGCCCGCCCGTATCCAGTCCCAGTTCGGAGGCCCGTTGCAGACCCTGGGCCCGGTGCAACCGCCGAAGGGAGGTCTCGATGCTGCCCTTGTGGCGGCGGATGTACAGGGCCAGGTCCGGGCGCACCGTGGCCTGGATGTCGTGCTCCTGTTCCCGGATCGCCAGTTGTGTGCAGGCCGGGCCCAGATCCCGTGCCGGAATGCCGAAGAGGCGCTCCAGGATGCGTTGCATCCCGTCGGCCGGGGGTTCCCCCAGATAGAGATTCCACAGGAAGCGGCCGATGCCGTAGTCGTCGCTCCACCAGCCGGTCTCCGGGTTGCGTATATGCAACCCCACGGGGATCAGACGATAGGCACCCAGCCCCGGATCGTCGGTGAGGATGTCGAAGCTCACCTGTCGACAACCCAGGTGCCTTCGGGCACCCTTCACCATGAGTGCTGCATTGCGGGGGGTGAGGAGCTTGAGGGCCATGCGGTCCCGGGATTGCAGGGGCTGTCCCCGCTGGTGCTGGATGTCCTGGATCACCTCCAGGGCGCAGCGGGTGATGAGCCGTTGATCATGCACCACCCGGCCCCCCGGTGGGGGGTCCTGTTCATCCTTGGTTTCGTGGGAGTGCATGCTATCCATCGTGGCTCAAGAGGAGCGTTCTTCCAAGGAACATGCCAGAGAAGAGGCGTTGTATGACATGGGGTTCACCCATCAACGTTGCAAGAGTCAGGCCGTCTTTACCATTCCCCGCCAACCCCCGAGATCCCATGCCCCAGGCCGACGGGAATGACAATGGATTGACGCCCAAACCCGTCGGAAGGGCCGGATCCCCGGCACCGATCGGCACGCTTCCACGAATGGATCCCTGGAGTGCTTGCCCATGACATCCATGGATCCCACGCCCGAAGAAAATGCCCTCCTGGAGCGGCTCGCCATCCCGCCGCAGCCGGAGGTATTGCGCCATATTGCGGAGGCAGCCCGCCGCGGCGATGTGGATCTCCCCCGGGTGGCGGACTGGATCGCAGGCGATGCGGTCCTCTCCGGTGGACTGCTGCTGGTGGTCAATTCCCCGGTGTTCCGGCGCCGCCGGGAGATCCGTGCCATTCGCGATGCGGTCCTGCTCCTGGGGTTCGATCGCACCCGGGCGGTGGTACGGACCGTGGCCCTGCGGAACGCCCTTTCGCACCTGCCGGAGATGGGGGCCTTCTG
>JBKGXY010000181.1:0-3770 GCA_046546415.1 Ectothiorhodospira sp. | reverse complement strand
AGATCGCCGAAGCCACGGGTTTGACGGAATCCGAGATCCGGGCCCTGCGTGGGGACGCCAGGCACTGACTGTTCCAGCCGCCCGACAACGTCCAGCGCTGTACTGAGCCAAGCTGGGGCTTGGCGCTCCCAGCGCCCCCCCATGGGAACGCCGGAGTCGTCCCGACCCCTGGGAACGCCGAGCCCCAGCTCGGCATGAACTGAGCTAAGCCAGGGCATTGCGCTCCCGGCGGCCCCCCTGGGAACGCCGAGCTCCAGCACGGCATGTATGCCAGGCATTGGGTACCCCCGACCGATTGGTACAACAGGCTGCCCAGCGCCAGGCGAGGTTCCCGTGAACTGGTGGTACCCGTCCCGGGTGGCCTGGAACGGTGCCGGGCCTTTGTGGTGTGGATCCGCCGCGTGATGCTGCCCCAGCGGGCGCCGGGGCCGCTGGAGCACGCCCTCGGCCCTTGATCCTGGCGGCCGCTGTTCCTGCCCGCGCCGGCCCTGTACAATGCCCGCAACCCACCGCGCACCCCTGCCGCGGCCCGTCTCAGACGGCACGCGGCAGGGGTGCGTCATTGCGAGCCGCTTTCATGAGCAGTGATCTGACCGACGTCAAGCAGAAACGCATCCGGAATTTCTCCATCATCGCGCATATCGATCACGGGAAGTCCACCCTGGCGGACCGGTTCATCCAGGTGTGCGGTGGTCTCACCGGTCGGGAGATGTCGGAGCAGGTCCTGGACTCCATGGATCTGGAGCGCGAGCGCGGCATCACCATCAAGGCCCAGAGTGTCTCACTGCCCTACACCGCCCCGGATGGCCAGGTCTACCAGCTCAATTTCATCGACACCCCCGGCCACGTGGACTTCTCCTACGAGGTCTCCCGCTCCCTCTTTGCCTGCGAGGGGGCCCTGCTGGTGGTGGACGCCTCCCAGGGGGTGGAGGCGCAGAGCGTGGCCAACTGCTACACCGCCATCGACCAGGGGCTGGAGGTGGTGCCGGTGCTGAACAAGATCGACCTGCCCGCCGCCGACCCCGACCGGGTCTGCCAGGAGATCGAGGAGATCATCGGCATCGAGGCCCAGGATGCCCTGCGGGTGAGCGCCAAGACGGGGGAGGGGGTGCCGGAGCTGCTGGAGGCCCTGGTGCAGCGCATCCCGCCGCCGGAAGGGGACCCCGACGGGCCCCTGAAGGCCCTGATCATCGACTCCTGGTTCGACAACTACCTGGGGGTGGTGGCCCTGGTGCGGGTGAAGCAGGGCTGCCTGCGCCCCAAGCAGAAGATCGTCACCATGGCCACCGGCCGCACCCACCTGGTGGACAAGGTGGGCATCTTCACCCCCAAGCCCACGCCCTGCGACGAACTGTCCACGGGGCAGGTGGGGTTCGTGGTGGCCACCATCAAGGACATCAGCGGGGCCAAGGTGGGGGATACCATCACCAGCGCCGATCATCCGTCCGATGTCCCCATCCCCGGGTTCAAGGAGGTGCAACCCCGGGTCTTCGCCGGCATCTTCCCGGTGAGCGCCGACGACTTCAACGACCTGCGCGACGCCTTGGACAAGCTGCGGCTCAACGATGCCTCCCTGCAGTACGAGCCGGAGACCTCCCAGGCCCTGGGCTTCGGTTTCCGCTGCGGCTTTCTCGGCATGCTCCATATGGAGATCGTCCAGGAGCGCCTGGAGCGGGAATACGGCCTGGAACTGATCACCACCGCGCCCACGGTCATCTACGAGGTGGAGACCACAGAGGGTGAGGTGATCTCCATCCACAACCCGTCGCAGCTGCCGCCGGTGAACCAGGTGGCGGAGATCCGCGAGCCCATCATCACGGCCAGCATCCTCGTGCCCCAGGAGTACGTGGGGGCGGTGATCGGCCTGTGCACGGAGAAGCGCGGCGTGCAGACCAAGATGCAGTACGTGGGGCAGCAGATCGCCCTGGGCTACGACATGCCCATGTCCGAGGTGGTGATGGATTTCTTCGACCGCCTCAAGTCGGTGAGCCGCGGCTACGCCTCCTTCGACTACGAATTCAAGCAATTCGAGGCCTCGCCCCTGGTGAAGGTGGATATCCTCATCAACGGGGACCGGGTGGACGCCCTTTCGGTCATCGTCCATCGCGACCAGTCCCAAAGCCGTGGGCGTGAGCTGATCGAGCGCATGGCCGACCTGATCCCACGGCAGATGTTCGAGGTGGCCATCCAGGCGGCCATCGGCTCCAAGATCATCGCCCGCTCCACGGTCAAGGCCCTGCGCAAGAACGTCACGGCCAAGTGCTACGGTGGGGATGCCAGCCGCAAGCGCAAGCTGCTGGAGAAGCAGAAGGCCGGCAAGAAGCGCATGAAGAACATCGGCCGCGTGGAGGTGCCCCAGGAGGCCTTCCTGGCGGTGCTGCAGGTGGACCACAAGAACTGATCACCGTCCCCGTTCGGGGGCATCAGGAAGGGGAAGGCACTTGGATCTGGAACTGGCACTGGTCCTGGGGACCGCGGTCACCGGCCTCATCTGGCTTGGATATGCCCTCTGGCTGCGCCTTCGGGGCCGGCCGCAGGCATCGGAGGGGGAGTCGTCGGGTCGTGCGAAGGAGCCGTGGTATGTGGAATACGCCCGGTCCTTCTTCCCGGTGCTGCTGGTGGTGCTGCTGCTGCGCAGCTTCGTGGCCGAACCGTTCCGCATCCCCTCCGGGTCCATGATGCCCACCCTCCTGGTGGGGGATTTCATCCTGGTGAACAAGTTCGCCTACGGTCTCAGGCTGCCGGTGCTGCACACCCGCATCCTGGAAACGGGCCGTCCCGGGCGCGGTGATGTGGCGGTATTCCGTTTTCCCCGGCGTCCTGATGAGGACTATATCAAGCGCATCGTGGGGCTCCCGGGTGACCGGGTGGCGTTCCGGGGTGAGCGTCTGTATATCAATGACGAGGCGGTGAACCTGGAGGATCTGGGGCGTTACGAGGGGGACGGGGCGGGAGAGGTCATGACCGGGGCCCGCCTGATGGAGGAGCGTCTCGGCGATGCGCGCCACCGGATCCTGAAATGGCCTGATCGTCCTTCCCCGGAGGGGGAGGTGAGGGTCCCCGAGGGGCAATACTTCGTCCTGGGGGATAACCGGGACAACAGCAACGACAGCCGGTTCTGGGGCTTCGTCCCCGAGGCGAACCTGGTGGGGCGGGCCATGGTCATCTGGATGAACTGGGATCCGGTGAGCCATACGGTCCGCCTGGAACGGCTGGGCGACCGGATCCATTGACGAGGCGGCGGGGCAGGAGGGGGCTCCACCCCGGCACCTGCGGATATCCTTTACCGATACAAGGGGCGAAAGTCATGGGCATGCACAGGCAAAGCGGTGGCGGAATCACGCAGTGGTTCCTACTGATCGCGGCCATCGTACTGGTGGGGACGCTGGCCTTTCGGCTGGTACCGATCTATGCCGAGAACTGGACGGTGGTCTCCATCGTCGAGGACATCGTGGAGCGCCCCGGGGCCCATGAGAAGAACATCCGCCAGCTGCGGGGAGAACTCCGAAAGGGGTTCCAGGTGAATTCCGTGGAATCGGTGGATCCGGAGGCCATCTCCCTCAAGGAGGAGGAGGGCACCAAGCGGTTGCACCTGGACTACGAGACGCGCACCCACCTGCTGGGCAACCTGGACGCCGTGGTGGTGGTGGATCGCCAGTATCATCTCGCCAAATGAGCGGTAATCGCCTGCTGGATCTGCTGCCCGAACCGGTGAGGGATTCCACGGCCCTGCGCCAGGCCCTCACCCACCGCAGCGCGGCCTCGCGGCA
>JBKGXY010000180.1:0-3773 GCA_046546415.1 Ectothiorhodospira sp. | reverse complement strand
AGGCGCTGGGACATCGCACCCCGGTGGAAACTCTCAAGGCCTGGCAACAGGACCGTCCCGATCTGTTTCGAAAACGTGTATACAATCAGGCGATACCTGACACCTAGGCGCAGATGATCGGGTATGGGCGGCTTTCTTCCCAAATCGGGCTGGCAGGTGGACGCAGGGAATGGAAGTGTCGGAGCAGCTTGGCCAAGTGGTACTTAACGCGGATGGATAGGGGGGCTTTCCTGTTCAGCAATTGCATCGCCGATGCGGTGTCCCCCTCGCGATAGATTTCGGTAACCCGCTGAAGGTGCGAGCCAATGGCCGCTTCCATCCGCTCCTTGACGTCTGCCTCCGAGTCCCCTTGCACGCCCAAGCTCAGGTCAATGCAATGGGCTACGTAAAGATCACCCTCCTGGTCGATCAGGCATCTTAATACCAGTTTTCCTCCCTTGTGCTTCATCGAAGCCTCTCCCACGATACGTCAGAGATGACAAAGCCCCGCGTTCTGGCAGGGCAATGAGTTCGTAACGTCTTGTATTCAGATTAGACGAATTCGGGCTGGTTTGAAATCCAAGGCCATGGGGGATAGGGGGGCAGGCAGGCCCCGTCGATCCGCCTTGTTCAGTTCGATCAGGTTCATCTGCCGGATGTTCCCGTCGTTGGTGGGGGTAGAGCAGATCGGTCATCATCAAGATATTCTGTTGTACGGGGAATGCAGCCGAGCAGGGTTGGGGTAGGGCGGATTCACCCCGCCGGCCCCGCCAGCCGGTCCAGGCGCAGGCGTTCGCGGTCATCGAAGAGGCGCCTGGCCCCCAGCCACAGGGCGCCCAGGGTGCCAAAGCCGGTGCCGGCGGTGATGAGGAACATGATCAGGATCTGGTATTTCACCGCCTCCATGGGTACGGTGCCCGCCAGGATCTGGCCGGTCATCATGCCCGGCAGGCTGACGATGCCCGCCGCCGCCATGGCGTTGATCATGGGCATGAGCCCGCTGCGGGCGGCCTCGCGGCGGATGTCGGCCACCGCCTCGGCGGCGCTCTGGCCCAGGCTCAGGCGCCCCTCGATGACGCGCCGCTGCTCCCAGGCCGTCTGGGTGAGCCGGTCCAGGCCCAGGGCGATGCCGGTCATGGTGTTGCCCAGGAGCATGCCCAGCAGGGGGATGGCGTAGCGGGGTTCCCACCAGGGCTCCGGGCCGATGACGACCACCAGGGCGAGCACCGTGGCGGTGAAGGCGCTGGTGAACATGGCCAGGGTGCCCACGCCATAGCCCCACCAGCCGCGGAAGCGGCGCCGCTGCCGGGCCATCACCTCGCGCCCGGCCACCAGCAGCATCACCAGGGCCATGCCGCCCACCCAGGGCAGGGCGGCGTGTTCGAACAGGGTGGTGAGCACCAGGCCGATGAGCAATAGCTGCACCACGGTGCGCGCGGCGGATACCAGCAGGCTGCGGGAGAGGCCCATGCCGAAGCGGGAGACGGTGCCCGCCAGGGCGATCACCAGCAGGGCCGCCAGGGACAGGTCCAGGGGGGTGAGGTGGATGACTTCCATGGGCCGTTCCCGGGGATGGAAACGGCCCATGGTAACAGCTCCGGGGTGGACGGCGCCGGAGGCCACCGGGCCTGGAGGTGAAACCGGTCAGAAGTGGCGGCGCATCCCGGCGTAGAGGAACGGGCCCGTGCTGGAGCCGGGGAACCGAAGGGTCTCCCGGAACGTCAACGGTCAGGCCCGGTCCATGGGCCATGAAATCATGTTCGGGGCGCATCCAGGATATGGATGCCTCCCTGGTGAACCAAACGAGTGAGTCGTCGATGAACGAAATCAGCCAAGACGCCGCCGGACCGCTTGCAGGGCTTGGGTCCCTGCTGCAGGTGGGCGGTCCGGTGGTGGCCATCCTCCTGGGGA
The DNA here is from genome assembly GCA_046546415.1 of Ectothiorhodospira sp. Taxonomy (GTDB): domain Bacteria; phylum Pseudomonadota; class Gammaproteobacteria; order Ectothiorhodospirales; family Ectothiorhodospiraceae; genus Ectothiorhodospira. The sequence goes on along the minus strand of JBKGXY010000180.1, from coordinate 1,883 downwards.
TGTCCGTGCTGGCCCTGACCGTGATCCTGGCCAAGCTGTGGCAGTTCGCCTGGCTGCGGCTCGGGGACCGGCGCAGCCTGGACGCGGCCCTGGATCACTGGGCGGCGGGCCGGGCCGGGGCGGCCCTGGAGGTGCTGTCCGGGTCGCGCAGTCCGGCGGCCCGGGTGGTGGAGCAGGCCATGCGCGGGCAGATGGACCCGCAGATGCCCGAGGCCCTGGTGCGGGAGGAGGTGGCCCGGGTGGCCGGGGACTGGCTGGAGAGCCTGCGGGGACAGTTCCGCACCCTGGAGGTGATCGGCAGCCTGGCCCCGCTGCTGGGCCTTCTGGGTACGGTCCTTGGCATGATCTCCGCCTTCCAGGCCCTGGAGGCTGCGGGCAGTCCGGTGGATCCGGCGATTCTTTCCGGTGGCATCTGGGTGGCCCTGAGCACCACGGCGGTGGGTCTGGCGGTGGCCATCCCGGTGGTGGCGGTGCTCAACGCCCTGGAACGCTGGCTGGAACGCTTCCGTCACCGCATGCAGGATGCCGTCACCCGGGTGTTCACGGTCCGTTCCGAGGATGCGCGGCAGCGGCCGTCCTCCGCCCCAGCGCCTCTTCGCCCGGTGGCCGGGGAGCGATCGGGGCGCAGTGGTGCGCAGGACGATGGCAAGCGGAGGGTCACCCATGGAGATTGAGGCACCGCCCCCGAGGCGGCGTGCCCTGATCGGCCTCGCGCCGCTGATCGACGTGGTGTTCATCCTTCTGGTCTTCTTCATGCTCGCCTCCAGCTTCCTGGACTGGCGGCTGCTGCCGCTGCATGCCGCCTCGGGCGAGGCCCCGGCCGCGGCGGAGCAGACGGCGCTGCGGGTGCATATCGCCGCCGACGGGGGCATCCGTCTGGAAGGGCGGGCGATGGAACCGGACGGACTCACCCGGGCCCTGTCCGCCCGGCTGGCGGAGGCGCCGGAGCGGTCCGTGGTGGTGCAGCCCGAGGGGGACGTGCCCCTGCAGCGGCTGGTGGCCGTGCTGGATCGGGTGCGCACCGCCGGGGCCTCCAGGGTCACCCTGGCGGAGGAGTGAGGTCATGCAACTGCCCCCGCTGCCGCCCGGGCGTGGTGAGGATGAATCCCATCTGATCCCCCTGATCAATATCGTCTTCCTGTTGCTGATCTTCTTCCTGCTGGCCGGGGCGATCACCCGGCCCGATCCGTTCGCCGTGGAGTCTCCGGCCTCCGCCCAGGCCGATGCCCCCTCCGGAGAGGCCCTTCAGGTCCTGCTGGACCGGGAGGGGCGCCTGGCCCTGGATGGGGCGGTCCTGGAGATACAGGCCCTGAAGGCGCGCCTCGCCCGGGCGGTGGAGGCGGCCGCAGAGGAAGGGAAGGGCGTCACCGTGCACCTGCGGGCCGACCGCGGGGTCCCGTCCGCAAGACTGCTTGACCTCACCCGGCAGTTGCAGGAAACGGGGGTGGAGCGGATCTTCCTCGTGACCCGGGAGGGCGGGGGAGGGGCGTCGTGAGCCTGCGTCCAGGACACTGGTCCCTGGCCCTCGCCCTGTCCCTGGCCCTGCACGCTGCGGCGGGCTGGTGGCTGGTGCGCCTGGAGCCGGATCCCCGCGGTCAGCCGGGGACGGCGGATACCGGCATGCGGATCCAGGTGGCGGGCCGGGACGGGGGAGATGCGAGTGCCGCTTCCAGGGAGAACATCACCGAGCCCGCACCGGAACCCGAACCGGAGCCCGAACCGGAACCCGAACCGGAACCCGAACCGGAACCCGAACCGGAACCCGAACCGGAGCCAGAGCCGGAGCCAGAACCGGAGCCAGAGCCGGAGCCAGAGCCGGAGCCAGAACCGGAAGAGGAAACCCGTCGCTTACCAGGGGCCTCTTCCGGTTCCGAGGGAGAGCC
>JBKGXY010000179.1:0-3785 GCA_046546415.1 Ectothiorhodospira sp. | reverse complement strand
CCGACGGGTTCGCCGTGGAGCCCCTGGTGGATCCCTACGACCTGGACGCCCGCACGCCGGATCAATGGCGGCAGCGGGCCCTGTCCGACCGCTTCGCCCCGGGCCTGCTGGTCTCGGAGGACGGCCGCGCCCTGGCCCTGGTGGTGCGCCCACGAAGACTGGAGAACAGCCTGCAGCACCTGGCCCTGGAGCAGACGGTGCGCCAGGCGATCCGGGCCCATGGCCTGGAACCCCGCCTCACCGCCCTGGCCGGCCACATCGCCCTGGACGTGGCCCAGCTCAGGGCCATGATCACCGATACCATGGCCTTCATCCCCGCCACCATGGGGGTGGGACTCTTCCTGCTCTGGTGGCTCTTCCGGCGCTGGCTGGTGGTGATCCTCTCGGCGGCCGTCATCGCCACGGTGGCCAATGCCGCCGTGGCCCTGCTGGTGATCTTCAACCAACCCTACACCCTGATCGCCTCCATCCTCCCGCCCCTGCTCTCGGCGGTGGCCGTGGCCATGCTCATGCACCTGTTCAACGCCGTTCACCACGCGGCCCAGCGGGGGTACACCGGGCAGGAGCGGGTCCGGCGGGCCGTGGCCCAGGTAGCCCGTCCCATGCTCTTCACCGCCCTGACCACGGCCGCCGGCCTGGCCTCCCTCACCGCCAGCCCCATCCGCCCCATCGGGGCCTTCGGCCTCACCGCCGCGGCCGGGGTCCTGCTCACGGCGGCCCTGGCCCTGCTCATCCTGCCCGCCCTCATCGCCCGCTGGGACCGGGGAAGCTGGACCCAACGGCGGGGACGCATCCAGTGGGTGGACCGCTTCACCGGGTTCTGCGCCCACCTGTCCGTCCGCCGCGCCGGCTGGATCCTGGGCATCACGGCCCTGCTGCTGGCGGTGGGCCTGCCCCAGATCCGCCATGTGCAGGTGGAGACGGACCTCTATGCCTTCTTCGACCAGGATCACCCCCTGATCCAGGCCACCCAACGGGTGGAGTCGCGGCTCTCCGGGGTGATGCCCCTGGAGGTGGTGTTCGAGGCCCCGGCCCGGGACGGCCTGCACGACCCCCGGCGCCTGGAACACATCGACCGCGTGCAGCGCTGGCTCGAGGCGCGCCCCGAGGTGGACTACAGCCTCGCCCTGCCGGATTTCGTGGAACAGATGCACTGGGCCTTCCACGGCGAGGATCCCGCCTTCCGCGACCTCCCCGGGGACCCCCGCCTCATCGCCCAGTATCTGCTGGTCTACGACGGCGAGGACCTCTACGACGTGGTGGACCGGGACCTGCGCCGCGCCCGCCTGCTGCTGAACCTGAACGCCCACGGCTCCACGGCCCTGAATCAATTGATGGACGACCTGCGGGAGGAACTCACCGCCCACCCGCCGGGCGACCTGGACTGGGACCTGGCGGGCATGGGCCGCCTCTTCGCCGATCAGGAGCGGCTGCTGATCCAGGGACAGCTGCGCAGTCTCATCGCCGTCACGCTGCTGCTCCTGGCCCTGATGTGGATCCTGTGGCGCTCCCCCGCCCTGGCCACGGCCAGCATGATCCCCAACCTGGCGCCGGTGGCCCTCATCTTCGTCGTCATGGGGACCTTCGGCATCTGGCTGGACATGGCCACCGCCATGATCGCCGCCGTGGCCGTGGGCATCGCCGTGGACGACACCATCCATATCCTCCATGGCTACCGCAGCCGCCGCCAGGCCGGGGCACCGCCCCCCTGGGCGATCGCCCGCACCTTCCGCCACGCCGGGCGGGCCGTGGTGGCCACCACCGTCGTGCTGGTGGCCCAGTTCCTCATCCTGGGGCTGTCGGCCTTCCAGCCCACCGCCGCCTTCGGCCTGCTCACCGCCCTGGGCCTCGTCGCCGCCCTGCTCTTCGATCTGCTGGTGCTGCCGGCGATGCTGATCCTGATGGAACAGCGACGGAGGGGAACGGCATCCTCCGCCTGAGGCGTCCATTCCCCCCTGGTGAGGGTTCCAGGTCTGGGATCGGGCACCGTTCCGCCTATCCCGTCCTGGCGGCGCCATCCACACCCTGTTCCAGACGGACCCTCATATACTCGCTTCAACGGTCATGAAATCCGGAAAAACCAAAGGAGAGTCACATGGGTGAGGCATTCCACTACGAAGAGGCCTTCTCCAGGAATATCGGCTGGGTCACCCGGGAAGAGCAACAGATCCTGAGACACAAACGGGTGGCCATCGGCGGCATGGGCGGGGTGGGTGGCAATCACCTGATCACCATGGCGCGACTGGGGGTGGGACGGTTCAGCCTTTCGGATCTGGATGTCTTCGAGGTGGCCAACTTCAACCGGCAGTTCGGCGCCACCATGGGACACCTGAACGAGCCCAAGTTGCGGGTCATGGAGGAGGCCGCACGCGACATCAACCCCGAACTGGACATCCGCAGCCTGCCCGACGGGCTCACCCTGGAGAATATCGATGCCTTCCTCGAGGGCGTGGATCTCTACATGGACAGTCTGGACATGTTCGCCCTGGACATCCGCCGCCGTGTGTTCCAGCGCTGTCACGACATGGGCATCCCGGCCATCACCGCCGCCCCCATGGGCATGGGGACCTCCATGCTGGCCTTCGTCCCCGATGGCATGAGCTTCGAGGACTACTTCCGCTTCGACGACGTGGAGACCTTCGAGGAAAAGCTCATCCAGTTCGTCATCGGGGTCTCCCCCTCCATGATCCAGCGAGACTATCTGGTGGAGAAGGGCTCGGTGAACTTCTTCAGGAAGAAGCTCCCGTCCACGGCCATGGCCATCGACCTGGCGGCCGGCGTGGCCTGCTCCAACGGCCTGAAGCTGCTCCTGGGGCGCGGTGACACCCTTTGCGCCCCCCGGGGCCTGCATTTCGACGCCTACCGGAACCGCCTGGTGAAGACCTGGCGCCCCTGGGGCAACCGCAATCCCCTGCAGCGTTACATGTTCCGGCGTGTGCGGGGGTTGTTGCTGGGCCGGGAGGGATAAAGTGTTGGGTCTCGCTTGACCGGAGTTTCCGAGATCCCTCACGCCACTTGCTTCTCCAACTCCGCCACCCGGGACGTGAGTGCCTCCAGGGCATCGAACAGCTGCATGATCAGCTGGTCCTTCTGCTCCGAAGTCATGCGGTTGAGCTCTTCCTGGGTGGGGCGTTGCAGCTTCATGAGGGGAGCATAGCCATACAGGGGGTAGGGGCGCTACCCCATCAGCGTGGGGTGGCCTGAGTAGTTACTCCTATTGATTCTGGTTTCCAAACCCGTGGAATGCGCGGATTAAGTTTTGATACCAACACTGCCTTATCGGGAACTCGAAACTTGTTGCTGCCAACAGTCTTACCTAGGTCTACCGTAGGGGCTTGATTTTCATCAAAGGCAGGCAAGCTAAAATGTTGGAATGGATCATCCGGGAACATTGCCGGAATTACGCCTTTGCGGTGGAGGTCCACAATCTCCCCCAACCGCTTCGTCTCCCACTCCCCAGTGAAGCCCGGCAGGCGGGTCTGGCCGGTGAGGAGTTGTTGCATGGCGGCCTGTTTGATGGCGCGCTTTTTGGTGATTAGGCGGTCGAGGGATTCGATCAGCGCGTCCGCGTCTGACAGGGCGGTGGCGATGGCGCGTTGTTCATGCAAACAGGGAATTGGAATCCTGAGCGATTCAAAGTCACGTTTGTAAATATGTCGCTGGGAGGAACCCTGACCACTGGCTTTGAAGTGGTGCTGGTTTCTGTTTATCTGAAGTCGGAGATACCCCGAATCTACTGTTGACGGCAAGCGGAGACGTCCGACTCGCTGATTCAGCACATATTT
>JBKGXY010000178.1:0-3822 GCA_046546415.1 Ectothiorhodospira sp. | reverse complement strand
CAGCGGGAGAACGTGCAGGAGATCCTCAAGGCCGGGGACCACCTGCTGGGATTGATGAACGAGATCCTGGACCTGTCCCGGGTGGAATCGGGCAAGATGGATCTGACGGTGACCGCAGTGGACTGCGAGGCCCTGTCCCGGGAATGCACCGCCCTGGCGGGCCCCCTGGCCGAACCCCGCGGGATCACCGTGGACTACCAAGTGGAGGGCGAGTGCCTCGCCCAGGGGGATGCCATGCGCCTCAAGCAGGTCCTGGTGAACCTGCTCTCCAACGGGATCAAGTACAATCGGCCCCAGGGTCGGGTCGATCTCCATATCCGGCCCCAGGGGGAATGGCTGCACATGGAGGTCTCGGACACCGGCCACGGCATCCCCCCGGAACGCCAAAGGGAGCTCTTCCAGCCCTTCAACCGCCTGGGCCAGAACACGGTGGAGGGCACCGGCATCGGCCTGGTGATCTGCAAGCGTCTGGTGGAGGCCATGGGGGGCGAGATCACGGTGGAGAGCGAACCCGGCCGGGGCAGCCGCTTTTGCGTGCGCCTGCCCCGGGCCCGTTCGATGGAGCACACCCCGGGCAGTACGATCCCCGCCCCGCAGGAAATGCGCCTGATCCGGGGGACGGTGCTGCATATCGACGACAACCTGGGCAACCTGCGGCTCATGCAGCGCCTGGCCCCCCGCCTGGGGGAGGTGAAACTCCTCGGCGCGGCCTCTCCCTCCCTGGGGATCGACCTGGCGGTGGCCCATCAACCTGACCTGATCCTGATGGACATCCAGATGCCCGGGATCAACGGCTTCGATGCGCTCCAGACCCTGAGGCGCATGCCCGCGCTGCAGGACACCCCCGTGGTGGCCCTGACGGCCTGCGCCTCCCGGGACGAGATCCACCGGGGCCGGGAGGCGGGTTTCGACGGCTATCTCACCCTGCCGCTGAACCTGCAGGAGGCGCTGGAGACGATCCATACCCATCTCTCCCATCTTGAAGACGAGCAAACCTCCAAAAGGACCGCCTGAGCCGCCTACTTAAGGAATCCCGCCCTGACAGACCGCTCCCCGTTCACACCCCCCTTCATCGCGGCGGGCCTGCTCCTGGGCCTGCTCCTGATCCTGGCGGCCCCCGGCCACGCTGCCCCGGAATGGCCCGCCCCGCTGCCCCTGGAGGCCGGCGAACGCATCCCCCTGGGCCCCCACGCGGCCTTCCAACTGGACCAGAAGGGGCACGGGACCCCACAGGCCCTGCTGGCGGATCCGGGCACGCACCTTTCACCCCTGAAGGCCCACGCCTTCAACCTGGGCGTGGAACCCGGCGTGCTCTGGGTGGCCTTCCGGCTGGACCACGGATCCGCAGCGGGGGCGCACATCCTCAACCTGGACAACCCCCTCTTCGAGGACGTCCGCCTGTTCAGCCGGGACACCGGGGGCCGCTGGCACGAATCCGAACGCAATCCCGCCGCCGACCCGGCCGGCGGGGTGCGGCCCGCCTGGCGGCACACCTTTCGTCTCCCGGCCAGCGACGGCATCAGCCGGCACCTGCTGCGCATCGACAGTGGGCAGGCCCTGCGCTTCTACGCCGAGATCCAGACCCCCGCCGGGCACCGGGCCCAGAGCAACCGGTTCTGGATGGTCCAGGGGTTCTACCATGGCATGATCCTGGCCCTGGCGCTGTACAACCTGTTCCTATTCGTCACCCTGCGGGACACCAGCTACGCCTGGTACATCGCCTTCGTGCTCTCCACGGCGGCGTATTTCCTCTTCCAGCGGGGGCTGCATCTGGAATTCTTCCCGCAGGTGCCCATCCAGGTCACCCACGAACTCATGTTCGCCGCCCTGGCCCTGATGTCGGTGTTCGCCCTCCAGTTCACCCGGCGCTTCCTCATCACGGGGCGCCGGGACCCGGCCCTGGACCGCCTGATGCGCCTGCTGCTGCCCGCCCCCCTGCTGGGCGTGGCCCTGAGCCTCTGGACCGGCCCGGCCGCCGGGGTGCTGTTCTTCTCCCTGGCGGGCCTGGGGGCCATCGTCCTCATCCTCGTGGCGGCGACGCGGGCCCTCTGGCTGCACCGCTTCACCCCCGCGGCCTATCTCCTGGGGGCCTGGTCCCTGCTCATCCCGGGCATGGTGGTGTTCATCATCGCCGCCCTGGGATGGCTGCCCAACAATGCCTTCACCTACTACGGCGTACAGGTGGGTTCGGCCCTGGAGGCGGTACTGCTCTCCCTGGCCCTGGCGGATCGCATCCGTTCCCTGCGGGCCGAGCGGGAGGCCCTGGCCCGCAGGGGCGACCAGCTGGAGCGCATCACCCTCATGGACGAACTCACGGGCCTCTATAACCGCCGGCACCTGGAGCGCCACCTGCCGGAGATGGTGGCCGAGGCCCGCCGCCGGGGCGACCCCCTGTCGATCCTCATCATCGACGCCGACGACTTCAAGCGCATCAACGACACCCATGGCCACCCGGTGGGGGACCAGGTGCTCATCCGTCTGGGCCAGGCCCTGGCGGACAGCGTGCGCCGGGGGGACACCCTTTTCCGCTACGGGGGGGAGGAGTTCGTCGCCCTGCTGGCGGGGGCCGACGCCCACACGGCCCGGGAGGTGGCCCGGCGCATGCTCCGCGCCGTATCCCGATCCGCCTGGCCGATGCAGCCCCAAGAGCCGCCCCAGACGGTGAGCATCGGCCTGGCCACCCTGGAGCCGGACGACACCCCCCACACCCTCTTCCTGCGGGCGGACAAGGCCCTCTACGAGGCCAAGCAGTCGGGCAAGAACCGGGTGCGGGGCGGCTCCCGGGAACCCGGGGTTCGATCCGATCCTCAGTAACCGATCAGGGCGTCCATGTGCACGCACGCGGACCGGCCCAGGGCAGAGAGGTCATACCCCCCCTCAAGGCAGGAGACCAGCCGCCCCCCGGCATGGCGACTTGCCAGATCCTTGAGCTGGCGCGTCACCCAGGCATAGTCATCCTCCGACAAGCGCAGATCCGCCATCTCCTCCTCCCGGTGGGCGTCGAACCCGGCGGAGACCATCACCAGTTGCGGGCGGAAGTCCTCCAGGGCCGGCAGCCAGTGCGCCTGCACCGCCTCGCGGAAGTCCGCCCCGGCCGCGCCCCGGGGCAGCGGGCAGTCCACCAGGTTGGGGGTCTCCTTCTCCGTGCCGGTGAAGGGGTAGAAGGGGTGCTGGAAGGTGGAGCAGAACAGCACCCGGGGCTCCGCGCGGAAGATCTCCTCGGTGCCGTTGCCGTGGTGCACATCGAAGTCCACCACCGCCACCCGCTCCAGGCCGTGATGGGCCAGGGCATGGGCCGCGCCCACGGCCACGTTGTTGAAGATGCAGAATCCCATGGCCCGGGCCCGCTCGGCATGATGCCCCGGCGGGCGCACGCTGCAGAAGGCACTGGAGGCCTCTCCGGACATCACCAGGTCCACCCCCAGCACGGCGGACCCGGCGGCCCGGCGGGCGGCGGTGAGGGTGTGGCCGGTCATCACCGTATCCCCCTCGTCCAGGCAGACCATGATGTCGCTGTCCTCCGGCGGGGCGGAGGCCTCCACCCAGTCCACGTAGCCGGCATCGTGCACCCGCAGGAGCTGCTCCCGGGTCACCAGCGGGGCGTCGTAATGGCTGAGCAGGATGCCGATGCCGGAGGCCAGCAGGCGGTCGTCGATGGCGGACAGGCGCTCCGGCACCTCGGGGTGGTGGGCGGCCACCCGGTGCAGGGTGCAGTCATGATGGGTGATGAAGGCGATGGTGGTCATGGGCGGCTCCTCTGGCTCGATCCCATGGTACCCATGGGGGCCGCGTTAGGCCATCGGGGCAGGCACGCCCGCACGG
>JBKGXY010000177.1:0-3844 GCA_046546415.1 Ectothiorhodospira sp. | reverse complement strand
CAGCCCCTTCATCGTGCATACCCTGCGGGCCGTCTTCCAGGCGGTGTTCGACACCGACGGCTTCGAGGACTGCCTGGTGGACGTGGTCAACCGTGGGGGCGACGCCGATACCACCGGGGCGATCGCCGGGATGATCGCCGGTGCGCTGCATGGCACGTCGGGCATCCCGGTCCGCTGGCGTAATGCCCTGGAGGACCGAGTGCGTCAGGAGATCGCCTGGCAGAGCCCCCGTCTGCTGGAACTGGCTTCCAGGGATGGGGCTGAGGGCCTCCCCAGGGACTAATCCTGGCCCCGGACCTGCGCAGACGCCCCCGCGGTCCGGGTGGCGGCGATGGCGGCCTCGCGATCCGCCTCCGTGGCGTGCATGGGGCTGGTGCCGATGATCTGGTGATTGCCGGCCTTGAGGTTGAAGAAGAAGCGGCCGTTGGAGGCGGTCTTGCGCTCATAGCGTTCCTCGTGGCCGCAGTTCTTGCGCACCGATTCGATGCCATTCTCCGCGGAACCCTTCTCCTTGTAGGTCTCGCTGGTGAGGAGGGTCTTCCCGTCCTCCCCCTTGAGGGTGAAGCGGTACTGCCCGTTGCTTCCCCGGCCCAGTTCATACCATCCCGCCATGATCCTTCTCCTCTGCCGGCGGCCGTCTGGAGGCGACCGGATGACCCGTCTGTTTCTCCCCGATGGGGCATTCGGGCCGTTGTCCGGCCCTCTGGGTATATAGCCTCCCGGGGGAACCGGGTCAACGCGGGGGCCCTTGACTTCCCCGGGTCCGCCCCTACACTGCCCCGTGACCCACGCCGGTCCCCCTTGGCCTTCCATCCCCGGAACCCCCTCCATGGATCCGCTGCAAATCGTCGTCCTGGCCATCGTCCAGGGGATCACCGAGTTCCTGCCCATCTCCAGCTCGGCCCATCTGATCCTCTTCCCGCGGCTGGCGGGCTGGGAGGACCAGGGGCTGGCCTTCGATGTGGCGGTGCACCTGGGCACGCTGCTGGCGGTGGTGGGGTATTTCCGGCGGGATGTGCTGGCCATGGGGCGGGACTGGGGCCGCTCGCTGTGGCTGCGCCGCCGGGTGGGGGACAGCCGCCTGGCCTGGGCCGTGCTCCTGGGCACCGTGCCCGTGGGGCTGTGCGGCCTGTTGTTCAACGATGTCATCTCCCAGGCCCTGCGCTCGCCGCTGGTGATCGCATGGACCACCCTCGGCTTCGGTCTGCTCCTGTGGCTGTCCGACGGGGTGGCGCGGCGGGTACCGCGGCCCCGGGACGAGCACAGCCTGACGCGGCTGGACATCCTGCTCATCGGCTGCGCCCAGGCCCTGGCCCTGGTGCCGGGCACCTCCCGCTCCGGGATCACCATGACCGCGGGACTGCTGCTGGGGCTGTCCCGGGCCGCCGCCGCCCGTTTCTCCTTCCTGCTCTCCATCCCGGTGATCCTGCTGGCCGGGGGGCTGAGCACCTGGGAACTGGTGTCCGGGGATCATCCCGTGGAGTGGGTGGCCATGGGGGCGGGGGTGGTCCTGTCCGCCCTCAGCGCCTATGCCTGCATCCACCTGTTCCTGAGGCTGCTGGACCGGCTGGGGTTCCTTCCCTTCGTGCTCTACCGCCTGCTGCTGGGGGGGGTGCTGCTTTTCCTGTTTCGTGGGGGATGAGGGCGCGGCTCATTCCCCGGCCCGGGCCAGCAGGGCCCGGGCGTTCTCCAGGAGGGCCTCGCGCCAGGCGGCCGGTTCCAGCACATGCACCTGGGCCCCCATCCCCATGAGCCACCAGAGGGTCTGCCGATCGTCCGGTACCCAGGCCTCCAGCCGGTGCCAGGCCCCATCGGCCAGCGGCCGGAGATGCTGGTGTCTCGATAGGGGCGTCTCCGAGAGCAGCCAGGCCGTCTGGGCCGTGACCTCCGCCACCAGCCGGACCGTCCCGTCCCCCTGGGGGTAGCCGAAGGCGCCCCCCGCGATGTAGTCGTCCAGATCGAATGCCGTGGCCTCACGCCAGGGGATATCGCTGATGCGCGCGCTGTGGATGCGGTGCAGGGCGAAGTGACACACGTCGTCATAGGCGTTCACGGTGGCCAGCAGATAGGTGACGCGATGACGATCCACCAGCCCCTGGGGATGCAGCACCAGGGACCGCTCCTCCCCGCGGCTGCGGGAGAGGTAGACCACCTCCAGGGCCCGTTCCTCCAGCAACCCCTGGGTGACCGCCTGCCAGATGCCCTCGGGCACGGTGGCCGGGATCAGGGTCTTGCCGTCGGGCAGGGCCCGCACGCGACGGGCCCAGCGGTGGAAACGGTTCCCCTTCATCTCGTCCAGCAGGCGGCGGGCCCCGTCGAAGTGTGATGCCAGTTGGGACATCACCACGGGGGGCAGCAGGGCGCGGAGATGATCCTGGGCCAGCACCAGGGCCAGGGCGCTGGAGGGGTCCATGGCCGGGAGGTTGCGGTGGAAGTCCCGGTCGAAGTACCAGCGGAAGGGGCGGCCGCTGTCGTCACAGGCCAGGGGGAAGTGCAGGGCCAGCCGGTCCTTCAGGTCCCGCTGCAGGGTGCGCATGTCCACATGGAAGCCCCGTTCCTGGAGCTTCTCCAGCAGCACCGGCGTGGAGATCCTCCCGGGGTGTCGGGGGATCAATTGCAGCAGGGTGAGATGGCGGAACAGGGTTTCGCGAAGCTCGGACATGGACGATCCTTGTCGGTCTCAGGGGTGTCGTGACCAGGAGATGCCAGACCTGTGCGGGATCATGAACGGGAGGCCAGCAGGGCCGCAACCGGTCCCGCCAGCTGCGGGGAATCCCCATGGCGCCGCAGGCCCTGGCGCAGGCGCTCCTCCCAGGCCGCCAGCAGCCCGGGGTCGGGCGGGCGCGGGTCCAGGGCCGGATCCCGGATCCGCCCCGGCAGGTGGAGATCCCGGTCCGGGTCGATCAGCTCCCGAAGGATCCGATCCGGGCTCGACTCCAGGCTCAGGCAGGGGTGGTCCTCGAGCCAGGCATAGATCTCTGGCAGGGACTTCCCGATGCAGGCGGGGAAGAGCACCGCGTCGTCGGGCAATGGGAATCCCAAAAGGAGCAGGATGGCGTTCACCTCCTGGTCGCAGGCCAGGTGCCATCGCCGCAGATCCGGCATGGGGCAGGCGCGCAGGTGCCCCAGGGCGCAGTGCCATACCAGATGGGCCTGCAGGAACCGGCGTTGCGGGGCCTTCAGGCGGGCGCTGGCATGGACGTTGAAGAAGATCCGCCGCCCGTCCGACAGGACCAAGGGCAGCCGATCGTCGAGGACCGGCTGGAGGGGCAGGTGGGTGGCCAGTTCCGCCGTCAGGGGCTGTTGCAGTGCCCAGGCGGCCCGGTCCCCTTCCCAGAACACCCGCTGTGCCCGCCGCTGCATCTCTTCCGCGGCGGTGGTCTTCTCCTTTCCCGGCTCCTGCGGCATGAGAATCTCCTGTTCTTGGTGTCCTTCATCAGTCCTGGATGATTCTGCCTTGGATAAGCGACAGATCAGGTCGCGTTCCGGGCCCTTTTCCGGTTGGAAGGGGTCCCCCATCCCAGGGCGCTGCGCGCGATCAATGCCCCCGCCGCTGTCCCGGGGGATAATTTCAGTTTGATCAGCCGGATATACCGGCCCACCCATGGCCGCCACGGCGGCCCGAGCGGAGTCACCATGCGCATCTACCTGGATTGCTGGCCCTGTTTCCTGCGTCAGGCGCTGAGCGCTGCGCGCCGTGCCGGGGCCTCGGACGAGCAGCAGCACACGGTGTTGCTGGACACCCTGGAGCAGCTCAAGACCCTGGCACGGGACGCCACACCGCCGGAGATGGGGAACCGCATCCACCGGCGGGTGCGGGAGATCACCGGGGAGCGGGACCCCT
>JBKGXY010000176.1:0-3910 GCA_046546415.1 Ectothiorhodospira sp. | reverse complement strand
ACGGCAAAGAAGCGCGCACCACGGCCCAGGAGGGAGGCCAGGACGAAGGGGGCCAGGGGCATGGCCATGGCCCCTGCGGTGATCGTGAACAGCTTGTAGGGGATGGGGGAGAAACCCGCCACCAGGATCACCCAGACCCCCCACTGGGCGAACCCGTCCCGGGCCCGCTCCAGTTCTTCGCCATGGCCCGCCTGGATGATCCAGGGTGTCACCGCCTCGAAGGCCAGATGGCCCAGGAGATATCCGGCAAGCCCCCCCAGGACGGAGAACAGAGTGGTGATCAGGGCGAGGCGCATCCCGCGCCCGGGTCGTGCCGCCACCATGGGGGCCAGCATGACATCCGGAGGAACGGGGAAGAAGGAGGATTCCGCGAACGAGAGGGCTGCCAGATACCGGGGGGCATGCGGATGCCGGGACCAGACCATCACCCGGTCGTAGAGGGGGCCGAACAGCCTCACTGTACCTCTCCCGGCAGCAGGGGCACGAAGCTCACGGGGCCCAACTCGTCCCGGGTCCAGCCGGATTCGGTGCGGGTGAGGCGGACCAGGCACTGGCTCCCCCCCTCCTCCCCCACCGGGGCCAGCAGTTGCCCCCCCGTGGTCAGTTGTTCCAGGAGGGATTCGGGGATCTGCCGCGGCGCGGCGGTAAGCAGGATGGCATCGTAAGGGGCGTTCTCCGGCCAGCCCTGACTGCCATCGGTGTGGCGCAGGCTGATGTTGTACAGACCCAGGGTGCTCAATACCTCCCGGGCCTGACGCTGCAGGGCCCGGACACGCTCCAGGCTCACCACACGCCCGGCGAGGCGGGAGAGGACGGCGGCCTGGTAGCCGGATCCGGTGCCCACCTCCAGCACGATCCCGGGGGTGGGGTCATGGGCCAGCAGGGCCTCGGTCATGCGCGCCACGATCCAGGGCTGGGAGATGGTCTGGCCAAAGCCGATGGGCAGGGCGGTGTTCTCATAGGCCCGATGGGCCAGGGCCTCGTCCACGAACAGGTGCCGCGGCGTGGCGCGCATCACCTCCAGCACCCGCGGATCCCGGATCCCCAGCGTCTCCAGGCGCCGGGCCAGCCGGTCCCTGGCCCGCTGCGAGGTCATGCCGAACCCGGCGAGTTCGTGGTTCAATCCCGCTCCCCCGCAAGCCAGTGGGCCACCGTGTCCATGGCCTCGTAGCGCGTCAGATCCACCTGGATGGGGGTGACGGAGACGTAACCGGAGCGAATGGCGTGGAAATCCGTACCCGCGCCCGCATCCTGCTCCGGGCCCGAGGGTCCCACCCAGTAGATGGGATGGCCCCGGGGATCCGTGGAACGGGTCACCGGCTCCGCCCTGTGGCGATGGCCCAGGCGTGTGGCCTGATACCCCCGGATGTCCTGCCAGGGAAGATCCGGGACGTTCACGTTCAGGATGGTGTCCGAGGGCAAAGGGATGTCATGCAGCCGGTCCAGTAGTTTCAGCACCACCCGGGCCGCGGTGTCATAGCGCTGCACGGGGGGTGGCCCCGCCAGGGAGACGGCGATGGCCGGCAGCCCCAGAAAACGCCCTTCCATGGCCGCCGCCACGGTGCCGGAGTAGAGCACGTCGTCCCCCAGGTTGGCCCCGGCGTTGATCCCCGAGATGACCATGTCCGGTTCCTGCTCCAGCAGACCCGTGATGGCCAGATGGACGCAATCGGTGGGGGTGCCATCCACCCGGATATCCCCGTTGTCCAGGGCATGGGCCCGCAGGGGACGGATGAGGGTCAGGGAATTGCTGGCGCCGCTGCGGTCCCGGTCGGGGGCCACAACGGTGACCTCGGTCCGTTCCCTGAGGGCCCGGGCGAGGGTCTGCAGGCCGGGGGCATGGACACCGTCATCATTGCTGAGCAGGATGCGCATATTGAATCACTGTTGGGTCATTTCGCTAATATACTGGAAACGCCGGGTCTGTCGCAGGGTGTGCGGCCCTTCCCTTCCCCGTGCCCGGCCACCGAAGGCAATCCGCCAGAGGAAGCCCATGCCACCCGAGGACATCCCCGACGACGACCGTGCCCTGTTCAGGGCCGCCGTGGGACGGGTCCATCCCGTCCGCAGCGACCGCCCCACACCGCCGCGTCCCGCCCCACCGCCCCCACGTCCCCGTCAGACCGAGCGGGATCACCACAGGGTGCTGGAGGAACTGCGGGACGACCCCTTCCCGTCCACGGAGGTGCAACCCGGGGACGAGTTGTGCTTCATGCAGAAAGGGGTACAGCGCCAGGTCTTTCGCAAGCTGCGCCGGGGACAGTACCGCATCGCCGCCGAACTGGACCTCCACGGTTATTCCTCCCTGCAGGCCCGGGTGGCGCTGGGCGAGTTTCTCGGACACGCCCGCGAACGACGACTGCGTTGCGTGCGCATCGTCCATGGCAAGGGCCGGGGTTCCAGCAACCGGGGTCCCGTGCTCAAGGGGGTCGTGGCCCAGTGCCTGCGCCGGCGCTCCGAGGTCCTGGCCTACTGTTCCGCCCCCCCCAACCAGGGGGGGACCGGGGCGGTGCTGGTCCTGCTGCGCCTGAAAGACTGACGATCTGCGGAGGATTTTTCAAGAACCACCCAGCGGCCATTCGGTCACGAAAACACGGAATAACATGGTATGATGGTCAGGTAGTGCGCACTGCCGGGCCAGGAGGAATCATGGAAGCGGGGCGGACCCTGCTCAGACTGGATCCCAGGGGTCGTGTCACCGCCATTGCGTAGGCGAAACCAGAGGTGCATTGACCATTGTCCCAGCCATATAACCCAGCCCTCAGGGGAGAGATGCCCGACGTGGAGAGAAAGAGAGCCCGAGGCACCGCCGGGCCCCGCAAGCCGGCCCCATTGATGGACAACGATTGCCTGACCTGCCCGGTGCGGGATCAAAGCCTCTTCGGCGCCCTGCCGGAAGAGGCGGTACGGCGCCTGAATAACCCGGCGGAGAACCTGGTGATCCCGGCGGGGGAGGTCCTCTACCGTGAGAATGCCGAGGCCAATGCCTCCTACACCCTCAAGGACGGGGTCATCAAGCTCACCCGCACCGCCATGAACGGACGCGAGCAGATCCTGCGCCTGCTCACCCGCGGCGACGTGATGGGTCTGGAGTGCATGCTGGGCCAGCGCTACAACCACACCGCCACCACCCTCACCCCCGTGCAGGTCTGTCGTCTGCCCCTGCCGGTGCTCAAGCGGCTCCAGGCGGACAATCCGGCCCTGAATCATGCCCTGCTCACCCGCTGGGCCGCCGCCCTGCAGCAGGTGGAGATGCTGGCCGTGGAACTGGGCACCAAGAAGGCCAGCGAGCGCCTGGCCACCTTCCTGCTCTTCTGGAACGAGCGCTCCGGCGGTCATGACGAGATGCCCCTGCCCCTCTCCCGTACGGAGACCGGTGAACTCCTGGGTCTGACGGTGGAGACGGTGAGCCGTTTCTTTGCCGACTGGAAGCGCCGCGGGCACCTCTCCGAGAAGTCGGGGGTGGTCTATATCCACGACCGGGGTGCCCTGCGGGAACTCAGCGGAGGAGACACCAGCGGTCTGCTGGGCTGACGGTCCTCCCGCGCTCAGCCCCCCTCACTCATCTGAACCACCCGGGCCAGCACCGTGGTGGCATAGGCCCCCGGTCCAAGGGTGAAGTCCAGCTCCAGGGTGTCCTCCTCCGGCCAGTCCCAGCTTAGTGATTCCACCCTCACCCGCAGCGGGCGCCGCTCCTGCCGCAGGCCGGCGGCCTCCAGGCCCCGGGCCAGCAGGGCATGATCCGCCGCCACCGCAGACTCCAGACCGGCCACCGCCCCTTTCACAGGTCCCTCCCCCCGCCCCCACAGGGGGCCCGTGGGATGCACCTCCAGGGCCGCCACCCGCGCATCCACCGTGGGGTCCCCGCCCCGGTGAACGAAAAAGCTGCCCCGACCGTCCAGTTGCAGGG
>JBKGXY010000175.1:0-3917 GCA_046546415.1 Ectothiorhodospira sp. | reverse complement strand
CCTCGGTGAGCTGTTTGCCGCCGAAGGCCTGTTCCCGGGTGTAGATCAGGTGGCCCTCGTGGATGATGTTGATGGAGGTCATGGTGGCGCCCACGTCCACCACCGCCACCGGCAGGGGGTCCTCCTCCAGTTCGGGGGTCTGTGCCGCGACGAGTGCGAAGCTGTGCTCGATGGCGTAGGCCTCCACATCCATCACCCGGGGGGTGAGACCCGCCAGTTCGGCGGCAGCCACGCGCATCTCCACGTTCTCGCTGCGGGAGGCGGAGAGCAGCACCTCCACCGTGTCAGGGCCCTTGGGGCTGGGGCCGATCACCTCGAAGTCCAGGTTCACCTCCTCCAGGGCGTAGGGGATGTACTGGTCCGCCTCCACCTGGATCTGGCTCTCCAGCTCGTCCGGCTTGAGGCCGGCGGGCATGTTGATGGTCTTGGTGATGACGGCGGAGGAGGGCACGGCCATGGCGCAGTGGCGGCTCCTGGAGCCGCTGCGGCGGTAGGCCTTCTGGATGGCCTCGCCCACGGCCTCCACCTCCTGGATGTTCTTCTCCACCACGGCGTTGCCGGGCAGGGGCTCCACCGCGTAGGCCTCGACGCGGTAGGGGGGATGATCGCCGCCCAGTTCGACCAGTTTCACGGAGGTGGAGCTGATGTCGATCCCGATGAGCGGTGGGCGCTTGCGGCCGAGTCCTAGCACGGTGTCCCCTTGGTGGTTTGCGGCTCCTGGGGCAGGTCGCTTACTATTTTCAGGAGATACTAGCCGCAAGCCCAGGGAATTACTACCAGGGCCGAGCTGGAAGTGTCACGCCTGTCACAGGCTCTCCGAGCAGTGGCGGTCCCCGACCGACGACCGTTCCCATCCTACGGGCCTTCCCGATGAAACGCTTTGCCGCCATCCTTCGCCTCCTGCTCACCGGGCTGTTCGTGGCCTGCCTCCTTGGCGTGCTGGGGGTGGCGGGGGCCTATCTCTATGTGGCGCCGCGCCTGCCGGAGGTGGAGACCCTGCGGGAGATCCGTCTGCAGGTGCCCCTGCGGGTCTATACCCGGGACGGGGCCCTCATGGCCGAGTATGGCGCCAAGCGGCGGGAGCCGGTGGCCATCGGGGAGGTCCCGCTGCAGCTGCGTCAGGCCTTCCTGGCGGCGGAGGATGACCGTTTCGAGGAGCACCCCGGCGTGGATTTCATGGGGCTGACCCGGGCCGCCCTCAACCTGCTGCTCACCGGGGAGAAGACCCAGGGTGGCAGCACCATCACCATGCAGGTGGCGCGCAATTTCTTCCTGGAGCGGGAGAAGACCTACGAGCGCAAGATCATCGAGATCTTCCTGGCCCTGCGCATCGAGCAGGTGTTGAGCAAGGATGAGATCATGGAATTGTATCTCAACAAGATCTTTCTCGGTCACCGGGCCTATGGGGTGGGTGCCGCGGCACGGATCTACTACGGCGTGGATGTGGATGGGTTGACCCTGCCCCAGGCGGCCATGATCGCGGCCCTGCCCCAGGCCCCCTCGGCGGTCAACCCCATCACCAACCCGCAACGTGCCCTGGCCCGGCGGAACTATGTCCTGGGGCGGATGCATGCCCTGGGGTATATCTCCACGGAGGCGTTCGAGGTGGCGCGGGCCGCCCCGGTGACGGCGCGGCTGCACCGGCGCCGGGTGGAGGTGGGCGCGGAATACCTGGCGGAGATGGTGCGCCGGGAGATGGTGGCCCGCTACGGCGATGAGGCCTATACCGAGGGGTACCGCGTGCACACCACCGTGGATGCCGGTCTGCAGGGACGGGCGGAGGCAGCCCTGCGCCGGGGGCTCCGGGCCTACGATCGCCGCCACGGCTACCGGGGCCCCGAGGCCCGGGTGGATCCGGCGATCCTGGGGGACGTCGCGGCCCTGGACCGGGCCCTGGAGGGCTATGCCACCGTGGCCGGCGGCCTGGCCCCGGGGATCGTCACCGCCGCGGACGCGGATTCAGCCACGGTCCACGTGCCCGCCGGGGTGCCCGTGCGCCTGGACCGGGCCGATGTGGCATGGGCCCGCCCCTATCTCGGGTCCTCCAGCCGTGGGCCGGAGCCCCGTGCGGTGACGGACGTGCTTGATGCGGGGGATGTGGTCCGCCTGCGCCGCGATGAGGACGAGGGCTGGACGCTGTCCCAGATCCCCGAGGTGCAGGGGTCCCTGGTGGCCCTGGACCCGAGGGATGGGTCGGTGCGGGCCCTGGCGGGGGGCTATGATTACTTCCAGAGCAAGTTCAACCGCGCCACGGAGGCCCGGCGTCAGCCCGGTTCCGCCTTCAAGCCCTTCGTCTATTCCGCCGCCCTGGAGCATGGCTTTTCCCCCGCCAGCGTGCTGAACGATGCCCCGGTGGTGCTGGAGGATCTTTCCCTGGACGGGGACTGGCGGCCCAGGAACTACAGTGGCCGATTCTATGGCCCCACCCGCCTGCGGGAGGCCCTGGTGCATTCGCGCAACCTGGTGTCCATCCGTCTGCTGGATCGGGTGGGGGTCGAGACCACCCGGGCCTTCCTGGAGCGCTTCGGCTTCGATCCGTCGCAGCAACCCTCGGGACTCTCCCTGGCCCTGGGCAGTGGCAGCGTCACCCCCATGGCACTGACCCGGGGCTATACCGTCTTCGCCAATGGCGGCTACCGGGTGGATCCGTGGTTCATCCAGCGCATCGAGGGGCCCTACGGCGAGGTGCTGCACGAGGCCGTGCCGCGTCGGGTGTGTCCGCCCCCCTGCGAGATGCCGCGTCATCCGGACGCGCAACTGGTTGCCCTGGAGGGGCCGGCCCTGGACGCATCGCGGCCGGGTGCGCCGGAATTCCTCCCCGCCGAGCGGGTGCTGCCGGCCAGCAACGCCTACCAGATCACCAGCATGATGCAGGACGTGATCCGCCAGGGGACGGGCCGGCGCGCCCGGTCCCTGGACCGGGACGATCTGGCCGGGAAGACGGGCACCACCAACGGCCTGCGGGATGCCTGGTTCAGCGGCTACCACCCGGACCTGGCCGTCACCACCTGGGTGGGCTTCGACGATGACGACACCCTGGGGCGGGGGGAGACCGGGTCCTCGGCGGCGCTGCCCATCTGGATCGACTTCATGGAGGGGGCCCTGAAGAATCTCGCGGAACGGTCCCTGGAGCCCCCGTCGGGCATGATGACGGTGCGCATCGATGCCGAGACCGGTGTCCGGGCCTCTGGCCATTCCAGGGACAGCCTCTTCGAGACCCTGACCCCGGAGCAGATCAAGGCCCTGGAGCGTCAGGAACGCCCCGCGCCCCCCGGGGAGGTGACGCCCGAGCAGATCTTCTGAAGCCCATTCACCCGCCGTGAACGAGAGGGGGCATCATGTCCATCAATGACCTGAGGGTTCGACAGATGATCGCCGAAGAGGCGGCACGCATCATCCTGGACGAGGGCGTGGTGGACTACCGCCTGGCCAAGCGCAAGGCCGCGGAGCGTCTGGGGGCGGGTCAGACCCGCAACCTGCCGCGCAACACCGAGATCGAGGCGGCGGTCTTCGAGCGCCAGCGGCTGTTCGAGGACGAGGCCAGCCGCCAGCGCCTGACCCATCTGCGCCAGGCAGCGGTGCAGGCCATGCAACTGCTGGAGCCGTTCCATCCCCGCCTGGTGGGGCCGGTGCTGGCCGGGATCGTCAACGGCCGCGACGAGCTCACCCTGCACCTCTTCGCCGACAGCCCGGAGGAGGTGATCTTCTACCTGCAGGACCGGGGGGTCACCTGGCGCAGCGACGAGCGCCGCTTCAAGGGGGCCCAGGGGCACGTGGCCTATCCCTGCCTGGAATTCGGGGCCGACGGCGTGGATGTGGACGCGGTGGTCTTCCCCGTGGACGGCATCCGTCAGCCGCCCCCCAGCCCCGTGGACGGACGCCCCATGCGCCGCGCCGGGGTGCGGGAGGTGGAGCGG
>JBKGXY010000174.1:0-3970 GCA_046546415.1 Ectothiorhodospira sp. | reverse complement strand
CTCCAAGGACGACTGAGGCCGGGTCCACCACACCGCCGGGCCCACCCCGGCGGTGGCCATCGGAGCCCCAAGCCCCTCCCCGGCCCGCAGGGGTCGTGCCCCTTCAGCCCCGCCCACCGCCGGGCCGGGGTGTCCCCTTCCCTTTCTTCTTCTTCCCTTTCCTCTCCTGTCCGCCCTGCGGGTCCGGCGCCTCTGGCGGCACATCCTCGTCGTCGGAGAGCACCAGCAGGCTGGCGTTGCCCCCCACGGCCGCCGTGTTGAAGGTGGCGACCCGCTCGGTGACGAAACGCAGCAGATAATGGGGCCCGCCGGCCTTGAAGCCCGTGCCCGAGAGCCCCTCCCCGCCGAAGGGCTGGGTGCCCACCACGGCCCCCACCATGTCCCGGTTCACGTAGAGGTTACCCACCCGCGCCCGCTCGCGCACCTGCCTTGCGGCGGTGTCGATGCGGCTGTGCAGGCCCAGGGTGAGGCCATATCCCAGGGCGTTGATGCGGTCCACCAGGGCCTCCAGCTCCCCGGCGCGCCAGCGCACCACGTGCAGCATGGGGCCGAAGACCTCCCGGTCCAGTTCCTCCAGCCGTTCCAGGCGGTAGAGCGTGGGGGGCATGTACAGGCCCTGCTCGCAGTCGCCGCTCATCGGCGCCCGGTGGATCACCCGGCCCATGCCCTGCATGCGGGTATGGTGCCCCCGCAGCCCCTCCAGGGCCTCGGCGTCGATCACCGGCCCCACATCCGTGGCCAGCCAGCGGGGATCCCCGACCACCAAGGTGTCCATGGCCCCCCGGAGCATCTCCAGCAACGGCCCGGCCACATCCTCCTGCACGCACAGCAGCCGCAGCGCGGAGCAGCGCTGTCCGGCGCTGAGGAAGGCGGAGCGCACGATATCCGCCACCACCTGCTCATGGAGGGCGGTGGAGTCCACGATCATGGCGTTGATGCCCCCGGTCTCGGCGATCAGGGGCACGATGGGACCCTCCCGGGCCGCCAGGTCCTGGTGGATGCGCCGCGCCGTCTCCACCGAGCCGGTGAAGGCCACCCCGGCCACGCGCCGGTCCCGCACCAGGAGCGGCCCCAGCAGATCGCCGGATCCGGGCAGGCAGTGCAGCACCTGCTTGGGGATCCCCGCCTGGTGCATCAGGGCCACGGCCCGGGCCGCCATCAGGGAGGCCTGTTCCGCCGGCTTGGCCACCACGGCGTTGCCCGCCACCAGGGCGGCCGCCACCTGGCCGGTGAAGATGGCCAGGGGGAAGTTCCAGGGGCTGATGCACACGAACACGCCACGCCCGTGCAGGGTGAGTTCGTTGCGCTCCCCGGTGGGACCGGGCAGGACCACGGGCGCGTCCAGTTGCCGCCGGGCCTGCCAGGCGTAGTAGCGGCAGAAATCCACCGCCTCGCGCACCTCGGCGTGGGCGTCCCGCAGGGTGCGTCCCGCCTCCTCCACGCACAGGGTCATGAGCTCCACCCGGTGCTGTTCCAGGAGATCGGCCACCTTGTCCAGCAGCCGCGCCCGGGTCTGAGCGCGGGTACGCCCCCAGGCGGGCCAGGCGGCCTGGGCCGCCGCCAGGGCCTCCTCCACCTCCTGCTCGCCGGCCCAGGTGACGCGCCCCACCTCGGCGCTGGTGTCCCGGGGCGGGCGCACCGCCTCGCCGGTGCGGGTGCGCAGGTTGCCGCCGATCACCGGCCCCGCCTTGCGCGGCCCGCCCCGGTCCAGGACGCGCCCCATCTCCGTGGCCAGTCCGGCCATGGCGGCGCGATCGGAGAAGTCCAGGCCGGTGCTGTTGCGCCGGTGGGGGGCGTATAGATCCGACGGCAGGGCGATACGGGGATGACGCAGGGCGGTGAGGCCACGCAGCCGGGCCGCGGGATCGGCCACCAAGTCCTCCAGGTCCGATTCACGCACCCGGTGCACGAAGGAGGTATTGGCCCCGTTCTCCAGCAACCGGCGTACCAGGTAGGCCAGCAACCGCTCATGGCTACCCACGGGGGCGTAGATGCGGCAGGGGACACCGCGCCCCCCCTCCCGCTCGATGAGCTGCGGGTAGAGGGTCTCCCCCATGCCGTGCAGGCGCTGCAGTTCGAAGGCCCGTTCCCCGGCCATCTCCAGGACGGCGGCCACGGTATAGGCGTTGTGGGTGGCGAACTGGGGATAGAGATGCGGGCAGTCCTCCAGGAGCCGCCGCGCACAGGCCATGAAGGCCACATCGGTGGCGGCCTTGCGGGTGAACACGGGGTAGTCCGCCAGCCCCTGCACCTGGGTCTCCTTGATCTCCGTGTCCCAGTAGGCCCCCTTCACCAGCCGCACCATGACCTGGCGCTGGCTGGCGGCCGCCCTCTTCTCCAGCCAGCCCAGCACCGCCCAGGCCCGTTTCTGATAGGCCTGCACCGCCACGCCCAGACCATTCCAGTTCTCCAGCCCCGGTTCCTGAAGCAGCATCTCCAGCACGTCCAGGGTCGGGTCCAGGCGCCAGGACTCCTCCGCGTCGATGCACAGGGGGATGTGATAATCCCGCGCCAGCTGGCACAGCTCCAGCACCCGGGGCATGAGCCGGCCCGCCAGGCGGGTCTCCTGGCCCGGCTCGAAGCGCGGGTCCAGGGCGGAGAGCTTGATGGAGATGCCGGGCCGCTCCGGCAGGGCCATGCGCGGGTCCACCGACTTGCCGATGGCCTCGATGGCCTGGCGATAATCCTGGAAATAGCGCTGGGCGTCCGCCTCGGTACGGGCCGACTCCCCCAGCATGTCGTAGGAATAGCGGTAGCCCAGCTTCTCGTTGCGGCGGGCCCGCTTCATGGCCTCGGGCATGGTGCGGCCGAGGACGAAGCCATCCCCCAGCACGGCCATGGCCCGGCGCACCGCCGAGCGGATCACCGGCCCCCCGGCCCGGGCCAGCATGCGGTGCACCACGCCCCCCAGCCAGCGGCGGCGGTCATCCGTGTCGATGATGCGCTCGCTGATCCACAGCCCCCAGCTGGCGGCGTTCACCATGAAGGGGCGATCCTCCCCCCGATGGGTTTCCCAATGGGCCGCGGTGAGTTTGTCATGGATGAGCCGATCCGCGGTCTCCTTGTCCGGCACCCGAAGCAGGGCCTCCGCCAGGCACATCAGGGCGATGCCCTCCTCGCTGGAGAGATCGTACTCCTGCATCAGCGCCCCGACCCCCGAACGCCGCTCCCCGGCCTGGATCATGCCCTTCACCAGACCCCGGGCCAGGTAGCGGATGCGCGTCCCCGTCTCCTCGTCCGGCGGGAGCTCCCCCAGCAGCATGTTCACCACCCCGGCCTCGTCGGCCCGGTACTGCGCGCGGATCTCCCGGCGGTCCGCGTGAACCCATGCCTCGGGCTCGGGATAGACGAATCGGCTCATGTGGGCTCCCCATGCTGAACGGTGATGGCGCCCCGACGGGCGTCCCTTGATGGGAGGCTAGCATATCGCCCGCCCGCCACGGACCGGGCGACCCGGCCTGCCCTCGTACAGCAGGGCCATTGAGCCAGGCATCCCCCTCGCGGCAATCCTGTTTCTCGTTGAGGTGCACCGTCACCCGGCCGATCATCTCCGGGTCATCGGTGGCGCAGTACATGCCGGGCAGGTACTCCAGCACGTACACCGGCACGTTGGCGCCTTCCTTGACCCGCTGGCCTTGACCCGCTGGGTCAGGTCCTTGCGCACCACCCGCCCGGCGAAGTGGGTGTTGAGCAGGGTGTCGAGGTCGGCAGACTCGTCAGTGCTGACGTTGGGGAGCGCTTCCATTCGGGCGGGGTCCATCTGGGTGGTCATCATGACACCAGGGCATCATCGAAGTGACGGATGTGCTCCGCTGGAACCCGGCGGCTTTCACGGGCCACATTGGCCTGCATGCTGGTCCGCGCCGCCTCGCGCAGGGCGTCGTCCATCTTCCTGTGCTGATGGGTCTGGAACCGGTCCAGCACCTCGGCCAGGTGCCATAGCGAGGCACGCCCCTCATGCAGCGGCAGC
>JBKGXY010000173.1:0-4029 GCA_046546415.1 Ectothiorhodospira sp. | reverse complement strand
CGGGAGCGGATCGACACCCTGGACGAGCGGATCATGCACCTGATCAGCGAGCGTGCCGCCTGCGCCCAGGAGGTGGCCCGCATCAAGCGGGCGGCGGATCCCGACGCGGAGTTCTATCGGCCCGAGCGGGAGGCGCAGGTGCTTCGGCGTATCCACGAGGCCAATCCCGGCCCCCTGGAACGCGAGGAGATGACCCGCCTGTTCCGGGAGGTCATGTCCGCCTGCCTGGCCCTGGAGCAGCCCCTGTCGGTGGCCTTCCTCGGACCCGAGGGCACCTTCACCCAGGCCGCCGCCCTGAAACACTTTGGCCATTCCGTGAAGACCCGGGCATTGAGTGCCATCGACGAGGTCTTCCGCGAGGTGGAGTCCGGCAGCGCCCACTACGGCGTGGTGCCCGTGGAGAACTCCACCGAAGGGGTGGTGACCCACACCCTGGACCGGTTCATGCAATCCCCGCTGCACATCTGCGGTGAGGTGGAGATGCGCATCCACCACCACCTGCTGGGGCATGGTACGGACACGGGGCAGGTGCTGCGGGTCTATTCCCACCAGCAGTCCCTGGCCCAGTGCCGGGAATGGCTGGACGCCCGCCTGCCCCATGCCGAGCGCCTGCCGGTGAGCAGCAACGCCGAGGCGGCCCGGCGTGCCGCCGGGGAGACGGGGGCCGCGGCCATCGCCAGCGAGGCGGCGGCGGAACTCTATGGCCTGCGGGTGCAGGCGGCCAATATCGAGGATTCCCCCGACAACACCACGCGCTTTCTGGTGATCGGCCGGCAGCCCAGTGGCCCCTCCGGCCAGGACAAGACCTCCCTGCTGGTCTCCGCCCGCAACCGGCCCGGTTCCCTGCACGGACTGCTCTCGCCGTTCGCCGATAACGACGTGAGCATGACCCGCATCGAGTCCCGGCCCTCCCAGTGCGTCAACTGGGAGTATGTCTTCTTCATCGACCTCGAGGGCCACGCGGAGGAGCCCCGGGTGGCCCGGGCCCTGGAGGCGCTGGGCCATGAAGCGGAGTTGGTGAAGGTATTGGGATCCTATCCCAAGGCGGTCCTTTAGGGCCGCATCGCGGACCAATCCATCCTGGAGTCGACATGAGTTGTGATTACCGAGCCCTGGCCAATGCCGGGGTGCAGAATTTGACGCCCTACCAGCCCGGCAAGCCGGTGGAGGAGCTGGAGCGGGAGCTGGGCATCCAAGGGAGCCTCAAACTGGCCTCCAACGAGAATCCCCTGGGTCCCAGTCCCCGGGCCGTACAGGCCCTGGGCGGGATGCTGGATCATCTGGCCCTGTACCCGGATGGCGGCGGTTTTGCCCTGCGCAACCGCCTGGCCCGGAAGCTGGGGGTGGATGCCGGGTGCATCACCCTGGGCAACGGCTCCAACGACCTCCTGGAACTGCTGGCCCGGGCCTACCTGGCCCCGGGGCGCAACGCCGTCTTCTCCGAACATGCCTTCGCGGTCTATCCCCTGGCCTGCCAGGCCGTGGGCGCCGACATGCATGTGGCCCCGGCCAACCCGCCGGGAGATGCCATGCCCTGGGGGCACGACCTGGAGGCCATGGCCGACCGGGTGGATGCCGGGACCCGGGTGGTGTTCATCGCCAATCCCAACAATCCCACGGGTACCTGGCTGACGGGGCAGGCCCTGCACGACTTCATCGCCGCCCAGCCCGAGACCACCCTGGTGGTGGTGGACGAGGCCTACAGCGAGTACGTGGAGGAGGTTGAGTATCCCGACACCACCCGCTGGGTCGAGGAATTCCCCAACCTGGTGGTGACCCGCACCTTCTCCAAGATCCACGGCCTGGCGGGCCTGCGCATCGGCTATGCCGTCTCCGGCCCGGAGGTGGCGGACATCCTCAACCGCGTGCGTCAGCCCTTCAATACCAACAGCCTGGCCCAGGCGGCGGCCCGGGAGGCCCTGGACGATGAGGCCCATCTACGGGAATCCCTGCAGGTGAACCGCGAGGGGCTGGCATGGCTCACCGCCGCCTGCCGGGAACGGGGGCTGGACTTCATCCCCTCGGTGGGCAATTTCCTCAGCATCGATGTGGGCCGGGAGGCGGAGCCGGTCTACCAGGCCCTGCTGCACCATGGGGTCATCGTGCGCCCCATCGCCGGCTATGGTCTGCCCCGTCATCTGCGGGTGACCGTGGGCCGGGCCCACGAGAACCGGCGTTTCATGGATGCCCTGGACCAGGTGGTGGGCGCATGATCAAGCGACTGACGATCATCGGCGTGGGGCTCATCGGCGGCTCCCTGGCCATGGCCCTGCGGGCGGCGGGCACCTGCCACGAGGTGGTGGGCTGTTCCCGTTCCGAGGACCACCTGCGCCAGGCCCTGGAGCGGGGGGTCATCGACCGCTATACCCTGGATCCGGCCCAGGCGGTGCAGGGGGCGGACATGGTGGTCCTGGCCGTGCCCCTGGGGGCGATGCGGGCGGTCTGTGCCGCCATTCGCGGTCATCTCTCCCCCGAGGCCTCCCTCACCGACGTGGGGAGCGCCAAGGCCAGCGTGGTGGAGGCGGTGCGCGAGGGCTTCGGGGAGATGCCCCTGAACTTCGTCCCCGGGCATCCCATCGCCGGCACGGAGAAGAGTGGCGTCACCGCCGCCTTCCCGGGCCTGTTCCACGGCCGGCGGGTGATCCTCACCCCCCTGGAGACCTCCGACCTGGGGGCCCTGGCCCGGGTGCGCACCATGTGGGAGGAGACCGGTGCCGCGGTGGAGACCCTGTCCGTGGCCCATCACGACGAGGTCCTGGCGGCCACCAGCCACCTGCCGCACCTGCTGGCATTCGGCCTGGTGGACAGCCTGGCCCGCATGGGGGAACGGGATGAGATCTTCCGCTACGCCGCAGGCGGATTCCGTGACTTCACCCGCATCGCCTCCAGCGATCCGGTGATGTGGCGGGACATCTGTCTGGCCAACCGGGAGGCCATCCTGTCGGTCATGGAGGGCTATCAGCAGGACCTGGGAATCATCACCCGGGCCATCGAGGCCGGTGACGGTGAGGCCCTGCTGGAGATCTTCCAGCGGGCCAAGACCGCCCGGGATCAGTTCTGCCAGTGAAGGGGACGTGGATGACGCCGCAACACCCATGCATCCCGGGCCACCGCCCGGGGAAGGATCACCGCGATGGCCGCTGACGATCTCACCCTGCACGTCGCACCCCGGGGGACCTTGTCCGGGCATCTGCGGGTCCCCGGGGACAAGTCCATCTCCCACCGTGCCATCATGCTGGGGGCCCTGGCCGAGGGGGAGACCCGGGTCAGCGGCTTCCTGGAGGGGGAGGACTGCCTGGCCACCCTCCGGGCCTTCCGCGCCCTGGGGGCGGAGATCCAGGGCCCGGAAAACACTGAGGTGTGCATCCGGGGCGTGGGGCTGCACGGCCTGCGGGCCCCCGCCGAACCCCTGGACATGGGCAATTCCGGTACATCCATGCGCCTCATGGCCGGGCTGCTGGCCGGCCAGCCCTTCGATACCACCCTCACGGGGGACGCCTCCCTGACCCGTCGTCCCATGCGCCGGGTCACCGAGCCCCTGGCCCGCATGGGGGCGCGGATCGACACCAGCCCCGACGGCACGCCGCCGCTGCATATCCATGGCGGCGCACCGCTCCAGGGCATGGACTACACCCTGCCGGTGGCCAGTGCCCAGGTGAAATCCAGTCTGCTCCTGGCCGGGCTCTCCGCCCGGGGGCGCACCTGTGTCACCGAGCCGGCCCCCACGCGGGATCATACCGAGCGCATGCTGGCGGGCTTTGGCTACACCGTGGAACGCGGCGAGGGGCGTGTCTGCCTGCAAGGGGGGGGGCGGCTCACCGGCACCGGTATCGAGGTGCCGGGTGACATCTCCTCGGCGGCCTTCTTCCTGGTGGGGGCCAGCATCGCCCCGGACTGCCGGCTCACCCTGGGGCATGTGGGCATGAACCCCACCCGCACCGGGGTCATCGACATCCTGCGACTCATGGGGGCCGACATCCGTGTGGAGAACCTGCGGGAGATGGGGGGCGAACCGGTGGCGGACCTGAC
>JBKGXY010000172.1:0-4037 GCA_046546415.1 Ectothiorhodospira sp. | reverse complement strand
ATTCAGTCCCTTTCATACATCTATTATCAGGTCTTAATCCCTTCTTCATCAGGGAAGGCTTTCGGTCCGGACCCAGCGAAGAAGTGGGCAGACTCGGGCCGTCTTAATCCCTTCTTCATCAGGGAAGGCTTTCGGTCGCTGCCGTTGAGTTCCTTGCGGCTCAAAGCAAATGTCTTAATCCCTTCTTCATCAGGGAAGGCTTTCGGTCTGCTCGACGCCAGGAAGCAAGCAAAAACAATGAGCTACAAATGCGGTTCGGAGGAATTCCGGTTTTTGTAAAGGGAACTTCCATCCAGCAGGCCTCACAGCCACGATCACTGTTGGATACTGTGTATTCTGCTGCCGTGAAATGCAATGGATGGGCGTCATGTGTCGTCCTGACTGCGCAGAAACTGGGCCAAGCCGGGGGCCTTTTCGGAGTGGAGCTCCACGTCGTCCGGAAGACTGCCCCGGCCCAGGGTATGGATCTCCATGGGCCGGGGGATGGGATAGGCCCGTACATCATCGCGCCTTGGGTCGATGAGTTCTTCCAGATCCTGCAGGAGCCGGCCCAGCTGGCCGGAATGGCCTTCGTAGTAGAAGACCGAGTACTGCACCGGCTGGCCATGTCCCTTGAGGAAGCGGTGAACCCGGGTCAGGCGCTTGGGGTCGCGGATGTCGTAGCAGATGATCCACTCCTTCTGCGCCGTCACCGACATCCCGACACCTCGGTGCGGATGTGTCGCTTCAGATCCCCCAGATGATGGTGGACCCGGGCTGCATTTTTCTGTACCCAGTTTTCAAAGAACACCAGGGCCTCGGCCAGGGTCTGTACCTGTCCGGGCAGGGTGCCGCAGTGCAGGTTCAGCTCGGCCCAGAGCAGGCGGGCGATATCCTCCGCCAACGGAAGAGGTGCGCCCCCGTAACCCCAATAGTAGGGCTGCAACCCTTCCTTGTTCAATCGTTGTTCCACCACGCCATAACACCATCCGAGGGACTCGTCGGGGAAGTGGTTGGGGATGTGGTCGGCATAGACGAAGTCCCGCTTGATGCTCTCCAGGATGCGTGCCGGTGGCGGATGTCCGCGGCGACTGAGTGCGTTGCGCCAGGATTGCAGTACGTCCATGCGCCGATGCTTCAACCAGTGGATATACGACTCGGTCCACTCGGGACGATCCAGATAGCGCTGGATCGCATCCGCCATCGTACCGGCACAGGCGGGTGGCGGATTCAGGGTCCCCAGGGGATGACCCGATCCGTCCACCCAGGTGATGGGGATGCCGAACCCGAGACAGGCCCGCAGGGCCTCTCCGCTCCAGGTGACCTGGAGACCGGAGAGGATGCGATCCAGCCTGCTCAGAGGCAGGTTCGTTACCTGCGGTCCATTGCGCACCGCCAGGCTGGTGTCCCGGGCGGTGACCTCGCGTGGCCCCTCCAGCAGATACAGGGGCTTGCGCGCGGGCTCGTGCAGGGTGTCCTGTCTTGCGCCATTGCGGGGCTGCATCCTTCACTCCTCCTCCATGTCTGCTTCCTCAAGCCACTGCGCCCCTTCATCGCGCAGGGTCCGTGCCAGCCTGGAGCAACGTTGCCGCAGCCAGCGGCGGTGCAGCGGCGCGGTGGTTTCCCATCGGGAGTAGAAATGTTGTCGGCCTGCCTTGCCCAACAGGCACCCGTTGCCGTCCCAGGTGAAATGGGCCTTGGTCAACACCTCAGTGCGGAACAGTTCCCGTACCCAGGCGTCCGCCCGGGGTCGCAGGGGTTCGATGAGGTCACAGGCAAGGGATTCGCGCCCAATGGCGGGCCGGTGATAGAAGCCGATCAGCGGATCCAGGCCGGCCATGTGTGCGGCCCGTACGGCATCGAAGTGCAGCAGGGTATAGGCCAGTGACAGGCAGGCGTTCACCGGATCCCGGGGTGGACGGCGGTTGCGTCCCGAGAACCCCAGAGACGGCGGAAACAGGCTGCGCAGGGCGCCGAAATAGGCATGGGCTCCGGCACCTTCCATCCCACGCAGGGTGGCGATGGCGGGTTCCTGTCCGTCCTGGGCTTCCAGTTGCCTCAGGATGCCCGACAGGCCGTGGCTGGCATCGGTCAATGCCTTGCGGGCATCGGGACGGGTGCGGAGGGCCTGGCGCAGGAGACGGAGTTGTCGGTTCAGCTTGGCCCGCACCAGATCCCGGGACCATTGCGCGCAGAAGGCCGTGTCCGACAGGCGC
This sequence comes from Ectothiorhodospira sp., assembly GCA_046546415.1. Taxonomy (GTDB): domain Bacteria; phylum Pseudomonadota; class Gammaproteobacteria; order Ectothiorhodospirales; family Ectothiorhodospiraceae; genus Ectothiorhodospira. The sequence continues at coordinate 1,842 of JBKGXY010000172.1, read as the reverse complement.
CCGGCCTGGGCAATGCGTACCGCCGCCTCGTTGTGCAGAGGGCCCAGCACCAGGGCGATCTGTCTGGGTTGACGCGGGCTCAGGAGAAGCACCGATGCCCCCGCCCCGGTCAGCCGGGTCAGTACCCCCGAATCCAGGCGGATGTGGCGTCCCTGGACGATGACCCGTTCCAGCAGCTTCAGGGGGACGGTGCCCTGTCGCTCACCGTCGTGGTACAGGGCCAGGGCCTGTCCGTCGATATGCACTTCCAGATCGGCCCGGTCCAGCAGCATGGTTCCCATGGCTTCATCCCAAGTAGAAGAGGTCCGGATCACAGGGCGCGCTACCCTGACCCAGGGTATGCACCCGTCCGCGGGCATCCAGACGCAGCAACAGGAAACGGTCCTCATGCTCATCCAGCAGCAGCGCCATGTCGTGCAACAGTTCATGACACTCGGCCGAGGTCAAAAAGACCTCATGAACGGATTTCTGCCCGCCGGTGGCATAGGCCCGCACCAGGGCCAGGGCCGCCCGCAGGCGGCTGGGGGAGGAGACGTCATAGGCCGCCAAATAGAGTGCCCTTGTGGTCATGTGCCATGGTCCCTCCTCTCCAGAAAAACAGGGGGGACGCCGCATCCCTGCGTCCCTGGCCCTTCCCGTGGTACGGGCCGCGCCCCACGAGATGCACGATACCCCCCGGGAAGCCCCGGGAGGGACGAGGCAGGCTTGCCACGGCAATCCGGCGCCGGCCGGTGCCGGGCCGATGCCCCGGGAACCGCGATTGGTTGCCTTTCTCGATGCAGGTGCATTAGCGTGCCTTGTCTCCCTCTTCCCGGGCTGGCCCTCCGCAGGCTTCGCCCCGGGATACGGGAGGTGGCAGGCTTGCGGGATCATCACCGCTTCGCGGCCCCCATACCGGAAACGGTGGACATCCCCCTGCCCCGCCTCATCCACGATCATCCAAGGGACAATCCGACATGGCCCGTCTGTTCATCTCCTTCCTCGGTACCGGCAACTACGTCTCCTGCAACTACTGTCTGCCCGATGAGGGCGACGGGGAGCGGCGGGTGGACAACGTGCGTTTCATCCAGACCGCCCTGCTGAACCTCCACTGCGCCGATTTTGGCCCCGAAGACCGGGCCCTGATCGCCTGCACGCCCCAGGCGCGGGAGAAGCACCTGGAGGCCCTGCGCCATGAGCTGGAGGCCCATGGCTGGGCTGGGCGCGTGGAGGCCCTCCCGATCCCCGAACCGGGAGGGACGGACGATGCCTGGGAGATCTTCCGGATCTTCAACGATGCGATAGGCGATGGGGATTCCATCACCTTCGATATCACCCACTCGTTCCGCTTTCTCCCCCTCCTTTTCACCGTGCTGATCCAGTATCTGAAGGTCACCAAGAAGATCCGCCTGGAGGGGGTGTACTACGGGGCCTTCGAACGCCTGGGCCATCCCAAGGAGGTGGAGGCCATGCCCCTGGAGGCGCGGGATGCCCCCATCATGGACATGACCCCCTTCATCGGCCTGTTCGACTGGAGCGTGGGCATCGACCGCTTCCTGCGCTCCGGCCAGCCGGACGATCTGAACCACCTGGTCGACCAGGAGGTCCGGCCCGTTCTCCGGGAAACCCAGGGGAAAGACGAAGCGGCTAAGACCTTGGAGCGCATCGCCAAAGGGCTCACGGAACTGGCGGAGGGGATCGACACGGTGCTTTACGACCGCTTCGAGTCGACGACGCTCGCCGAGACGATAGTCGAGAACAGCGACGCGACGGAGACGATGGCGGTCTCGCCGGCCGGCGGGACGACTGAGGAGTGGAACGACGCCGGCTACGGCTACCTCGAACAGATGACCGAGATCAACG
>JBKGXY010000171.1:0-4126 GCA_046546415.1 Ectothiorhodospira sp. | reverse complement strand
GATGCAGTCGCGGAAGGCCTGGACCACCTCCAGGGTGCCCTCAGGCTCGGGGGAGACGCGCGCCACCTCCACCCCCATGTCCATCAGCTCCGGGAGGGAGCCGATGAGGTTGGCGGGGTCGGCGGACTGCAGCTGGATGCCGTTGATGGTGAGGAAGGTCTCGCCGTCCTGGGTGGCCATGGGCAGACCGCCGGGATGTTCGATGCAGGCCAGTTCGCAGGCGTCCTTGGGCACGTTGCGGGCGCGGGCGGTGAAGCAGCGGGCGGAGAAGGCCAGGGGCAGGCGGCCGAAGGCCAGGACCTCCGTCTCCAGGCCCGCGGGGCGGGCGGCGTGCATGGCCAAGAGCACCTGCCGGGACAGCTCCACGGGCATCACCCAGCGCACGGCCCCCAGGTCCACCAGTTCCGCCAGGGTGGCGGCGTTGTAGGTGTTGATGTGGGGGCCGGCGACGAAGGGCTGCCCGGCACAGGCCCCCAGGGCGGTGGCGTCGTTGGCCTCCAGCAGGAAGCGCCCGTTACGCGCCAGGCCCTCCAGGGCCAGTCGCTCGGATTCCGCCTCCATGAGGGCCAGGGTGGAGAGGATCACCGTCTTGCCGGCGGCGGCGAGGCGGTCCCCCAGTTCCAGCCAGTCGGCGGGGCGCAGTTCACGGCGCTTGGAGCAGACCGTCTCCCCCAGGTAGACGATGTCCACGGGGGCCTGCTCCATCTCACGGTAGAAGTCCATCACCCGCTCGCGGGGCCAGTAGTATTGGATCGGTCCCAGGGAGAGCTTCATCATTGCCAGGCTCGATGCAGGGCACCCAGGGTGTGGGTGCGTCCTTCGGACATGCCGGAGAGCTGCTGCGCCCACTCCGGCCGCGGCGTGTAGTGTTCGGGGTCGGCGTGGCAGGCGTCCAGGGCCTCGCGCATGACCCGGGTGGCCTTGCCCACGTAGGCGGGGCTGCGCTGGCGGCCCTCCAGCTTGATGGCGCGCACCCCGATGCCCAGCAGGTCCGGGAGGATGTCCAGGGTGCTCAGGCTGGTGGGTTCCTCGATGGCGTAGAGGGTCTCCTGGCCATCCCCCACCCGGTAGCGTCCCTTGCAGATCACCGGGTAGCCGGCGTTCTCCCCCGGGGCGAAGGTGTCGATGAGCACGCCGTTGAGACGCGCCTCGCGGCCCCGCTGCGTCTCCACCCAGCGCACGGCGTGGGCCGGGGAGCAGGCGCCCCGGGTGTTGGGGGACTCGCCGGTGGCGTAGGAGGAGAGCATGCAGCGGCCCTCCACCATGACGCAGAGGCTGCCGAAGCCGAACACCTCGATGTCCACCCTGGAGCGCTGGATCACCTGGCCCACCTGTGAGAGGGACAGCACCCGGGGCAGTACGGCGCGGCGCACGCCGAAGCGTTCGTGGTAGAAGTTCAGGGCATCGGCGGTGGTGGCCGAGCCCTGCACCGAGAGATGCAGGGCCAGATCCGGATGGCTGTCGGCGGCATGGCGCAGCAGGCCCAGGTCCGCCAGGATCACCGCGTCCACCCCCTCGGCGGCGGCGGTGTCCACGGCCTCGGTGGCCGAGCGCCACAGATCCGGCTGGGGATAGGTGTTGAGGGCCATGTACACCCGCACCCCCTTGCCGTGGGCGTAGGCGATCCCCTTGGCCAGGGCCTTGCGGTCGAAGTTCAGGCCGGGGAAATTGCGGGCGTTGGTCTCCCCCCGCAGGCTCAGGTAGACGGCATCGGCGCCGTTGTCCACGGCCGTGCGCAGGGCGGGCAGGCCGCCTGCGGGGCAGACCAGCTCCATGCGGTGTGGGCTCATCAGCAGCTCTCCTGGGTTCCGGGCAGTTCACGCTCCGGCTGCAGGGGACGCGCCCCCTGACGCGTGTCCCGGCTGCGGAGCGCCTCCTCGATGGCATTGATCACCGTCCACTTGCTGGCGCACCAGTCGGGCGCCAGCAGCAGGGGCTTGCGGGCCGTGGCGGTCAACCGGTGGAAGACCACCTCCGGGGGGGTCATCTCGATCAGGTCCACGGCGGTGGCGACGTATTCGTTGAGGGTCCAGGGGCGGTACTCCCCCTCCCTCCACTGGCGCGCCAGGCGGGTGCCGCGCACCACGTGCAGGGGATGCAGCTTGAGCCCGTCGGTCCCCTCCTCCAGCACCCGGGCCAGGGTCTGGCGCTGGTGCCAGGGGGTCTCCCCCGGGAGCCCGTGGATGAGATGGGTGCACACCAGCAGGCCCCGACTCCGGGCCCGGCGCACCGCGTCGCGGTACTCGGCGAACCCGTGACCCCGGTTGACCCGGGCCAGGGTCTCGTCGAAGGCGGACTGCAGCCCCAGCTCCAGCCACACCAGAAAGCCCCGATCCTGATAGGAGGTCAGCAGGTCCAGCACGGCGTCGGGGACGCAGTCGGGCCGGGTGCCGATGGACAGACCCACCACCCCGGGCTGGGCCAGAGCGGCGTCGTAGAGGACCTTGAGCCGGTCCACCTCCGCGTAGGTGTTGGTATAGGCCTGGAAATAGGCGATGTAGCGGCTGGCTCCGGTGCGCCGGAGGACCACCTCACGGCCCGCCTGCAGCTGCCGGGCCACCTCGCCGCCGTCCTGGCCCTGGGGCGCGAAGCTGGCGTTGTTGCAGAAGCTGCAGCCCCCCCGACCCCGGGTGCCGTCCATGTTGGGGCAGACGAAACCGGCGCTCACGGTGAGCTTGTGCACACGCTCACCGAAGCGGCGCTTGAGATCCTGTCCCAGCGTGTTGACGCGATCATTCAGGCCCATGGGCTCACCCCGTGCGGATCGGAGGTTTCAGTGCGGGCCGGTCGTGCTGCGCCGCGGTCGGGCCACGGCCCGGCCCCTTCGCGGGCTTGCGGCCCCGACCGGCCATTGAAACCCAAGTCTCTCCCCCTGTCACGTCTTGGATCAAGTCCAGATCGCGGGGTTCCAGGGCATTGCCGGAGGTCTCGCGCGGCCCATGGCTCAGGCCTTGGGCAGGGTGACCCCGCGCTGACCCTGGTACTTGCCACCCCGGTCCTTGTAGGACACGTCGCACATCTCATCCGATTCCAGGAACAGCATCTGCGCCACCCCCTCGTTGGCGTAGATGCGGGCCGGCAGCGGCGTGGTATTGGAGAACTCCAGGGTCACATGCCCTTCCCATTCCGGTTCCAGGGGGGTCACATTCACGATCACGCCGCAATTGCTGACGAAGACGCCAGCCTCCAGGGCAAAATTCCCCGCCTCGGGCACAGTCAGGCAATAGACATCATGATCACCAGGCAAGGTCCGAACCGATGTAACCTTATGATTGCGGGCGGGCCTGGAGCCCTGCCCCCTGAACGCAGCCAATTCATCGGAGAATCGCCGAAAGACCGAGCGGTCACAGTCCAGCAGGCGGGCGGCCCCACGGATCGAACCAGTGCGCTCAAGGGCTTCCCGAACAGCATCCGCCGTGATCTCCTCGCGCAAGTTGATGCGGCGGGCCAGGGCTGCCTGCCGGGCGCGGCGCGCTCCTTGATCCTGAGACCAGGCATTTCGGGAGATCCGTGAAGAAAGATCACGGGCCACCGGGTCGGTATAATAATTCAATAGGGCTTCACGCTGTCGTGCGCGCCGCTCTTCAGTCCAGGCCTCACTACGCTTGCGGCGCAGATCTTCCCGGGCCTGGGCATAACGGGGGTCATCCCAGAACTGGCGTACGCGCCGGGACTGCGCTGCCCGGTAGTTCGAGAACCACTGGGGGTCCTGGCGTAACTGCTTCAGGGCCTGACGAATGGATGCGCTGTGCTCGTCTGGATCGAAGTCCTCGCCAAAAGTATGAGCATTATGCAGCCGCAAGTGCTCACCGGCCTCCATACGCTCGATATTCCAGGGCATGTTGTTCCTGCGGTCCATATCTTTGTGATGGCGGTGCGTTCCAGACTGTTCAGCGTAGATCCCATGACGCAGATTCCACTCATCCGCTAAGCGATGGGTCGGATAGAGATGCCCATTTAAAGGTTGGTAGACGACTTCATATCCACGGGCAAGCTGACGGTATAAAGGCATCAACGAATCCCCATCCCGCAGCTCATGGGCCTGGACGCGGCGGCCATCACGCCGAAGGAATTCGTGATCCGGTGTGCAATGGATCACTTCGCCGTTGTCCAAAGTCACGGCCAT
>JBKGXY010000170.1:0-4234 GCA_046546415.1 Ectothiorhodospira sp. | reverse complement strand
TTCGGTGACCTTCGTTTGCCTTAGGCCCTTGTTCAGGGATCTCATCATACACCCAACCGGGGGCGGTGCGGCGACCCCTGCCCCCGAATCATTCTGAAGGCATACGTTCTTCGGATCCATCCCCGGGGATCAGAGAACGCGTCCCAGGAGAAAGGCGGCCGCGACAAGCACCAAACCGGCGATGCCCCAGGCGATGCCACGGCGCAATCGCAGCTTGCGTGCACGCTCCACCTCCCAGCGGGTCACGGGGGAGGCCGTTCCTGCGGACCAGGACGGAGCGGCATCCGCGGCGTGTGGGGTGGGGCGCCCGGTGTCCCCCTGCCCCCCGGCCTGCGTCGCCTCCCGCACCGGGGCGTCGGCGGCCACCGTCGCCCCGGCCGGTTCGGCGCCCTCTGCAGGTCGGTCCTCCCCCTCCATCCGGGCCAGGACCGCCCGGAGCCGGTCGCGTTCCTCCTCCAGGGCCTGACGGCGCTCCGCCTCCTGTTCCTCCCGGGCCTGCTGCTGACGCTGCTGGCGATTGAGCCGTGCACGGATTTCCCGCGTCTCCTGACGGGCCATCTCCTGGTCCTGCTGTGCCCGCTCCAGACGGGATAGGGTCTGCACCAGCTCGTCCTCCACCTGCAGCCGGGCCAGTTCCGCCGCCTCGGCGCGGGCCTGCAGGGCCTTCTCCGGCTGCACCGGGGAACGACCGTCACTGGCGGCCAGGGCCCGCTCCGCGGCGCCGGTGCGTTCCCGTGCCGAATCCAGCTCCCGGTGCAGGCGCTGCACCTCGGCCTCCCTCTCCTGGCGGGCGCGGGCGGCCTCGCGCATCTGGCGATCCGTCTCCACCAGACGCTCCGAGGCCTCCTGCAGTTCGGCCTGCAGCCCTTCCCGGCGGGCCTCCGCCTGCTCCAACCGGCGCTCCAGGTCGGTGATGCGCTGCTTGGCCTCGGCCTCGTCGGCGGTCTGCTGGCGCAGCATGAGTTCGGTGCGCAACTGTTCCAGCTCCCGCTCCAGACGGGAGCGCGCCTCGGATCCGGCCTTGAGCTGGGCGTGCGCACGCCCCAGCTGTTCCCGCAACGCCTCTCCTTCCGGCTCGGACGGCGCTGATGGCGCCGTGGGCGGTGGTGCCTGCGGGGCCCCGGCAGCCCCCGGAGGGGTTGCCACCGGGGCCCCCTCCTGTGCCTCTGGAACAGACGCCAGGAGACGTCCGGCGGTCTCCAGGACCGGTTCGGCATGGAAGGGTTTCATCACCACGGCATCGGCCCCGCGGGACTCGGCCTGCACCCGGGTGGCTGCGGCGTCCTCATTGCCGGTGACCACCACCACGGGGAGCCGTTCCAGGTGTCCCTCCCCGCTCTCCCGGATACGCTGCAGCAGCCCATAGCCATCCAGGCGGGGCATGGAAAGATCGGTGAAGACACAGCGGATGCCGGGCTCGGCCTGGAGGACCTCCCAGGCCGCCTCGCCGTCCACGGCCTCGTGCACGGTGTATTCACGCCCCAGGATCTTCCTCAGGGCCTGACGCATGACCCGGGAGTCATCCACCACGAGCACGGCCGGGCCATCCGGCCGGCCCGCCGGGTTGCCCACCGAGGCGTTCATGGGGCCCCCGGCAGGGACCGGGTCCCCAGCGGAAGCCACACCCACTCGTGAACCAGGGGGGCGGAGGGATGGATCATCGTCTGTGTATACCTTGGCATGGGATGACAAGCGGACAGGATAGGGGCCGGAACGGGAAAAAACTGCGGCGGGCCTCCCATCCTCCGCCCCCAGAGGCATCCGGAACGCCGCTTCAAGGAGTGTAGACCCTGTCCAGGGGGATGTCCGCGCGGCCCTTGAACCCCCCCGGCGCCGGGTCCATCATTCCCTGGCCATCCACCCAAGCGATAATGGTGAGCCCATGACCGACACCGTACTCATCACCGGGGCCAGCCGAGGCATCGGCCTTGAACTCACCCGGCAGTACGCCGGGGACGGGGCGCGGGTGATCGCCGCCTGCCGCCACCCCGAAAAGGCCACTGAACTGAGCCGCCTGGCGGCGGACACCCAGGGGCGGGTGAGCGTCCACCCGCTGGACGTGACCCAGCCGGCCCAGGTGGCGGCCCTGGCCGGAATCATGCAGGGGCGCGCCCTGGACATCCTCATCAACAACGCCGGCGCCTTCGGCCCGGTGGCCCCCTTCGGCGAGACGGACGAGGCCGCCTGGATCGAGACCTTCCGCATCAACACCATCGCCCCCCTCAAGCTCATGGAGGCCCTGGCGGACAGCGTCGCCGCCAGTGAGCGGCGGCTGATGGTGAACATGACCAGCAAGATGGGCAGCATCGCCGACAACGGCTCCGGCGGGCTCTATATCTACCGCTCCACCAAGGCGGCCCTGAACGCCGTGGTGGTCAGCGCTGCCCACGACCTGCGCCCCCGGGGCATCACCGTGGTGGCCCAGCACCCCGGCTGGGTGCGCACGGACATGGGGGGCCCCAACGGCGAGATCTCCGTGGAGGAGAGCGCCACCGCCCTGCGGGGCATCTTCGACCACCTGGGCCCCGACGACGGCGGCCGCTTCATCGACATCGACGGCGGGGACATCCCCTGGTGATCCGTTTGCGCGCCCTCCTGGGCACCCTGCTCACCGTGGCTGCGGTGAGCGCCCTCTCCCTGCTGGCCGTCATGCTGATCCTGCGCAGCTGCGGAGTCACCCCCGGACAGATGGAGGACGAGGTCCTGCTGCGGGAGATGAATATCGAGGCGGGGGAGGCCTACCGCGCCGCCCGGGCCGACGATCCCGGTGTGGTCACCCTGGATAACGGCCTGCAGGTGGAGATGCTCCACCGGGGCGATGGCCCGGTACCCGACCCGGAGGATCGGGTGCGGGTCCACTACGAGGGCCGTCATCTGGACGGCCGGGTCTTCGACAGCTCCCACGAGCGGGGTTCACCCGCCGTGATCGCGGTCAAGGACACCATCCCCGGCTGGCGAAAGGTGCTCACCAGCATGCCCGAGGGCAGCCGGGCCCACCTGGTGGTGCCCCATTACCTGGCCTATGGCGAGGGTCGCGCGGGGGACAACATCGGCCCGGCGGAGACCCTGATCTTCGAGGTGGAACTGCTGGAGGTGCTGGAGAGACCCGCGGATGGGGCCACGGAAAGGCAGGGGGATGGATCCTGAAGACGCGGTCAGGACAGGCGACCCCTTGCCGATGCCGGGGGTGGATTGTCCCACCTACCCCTGCCGGCTCGACGCACACAGGCCGCGCATCGCCTCCGGCAGGGGGTCCGGACAGACCCCGCATCGTTCGTTTCCGGGTACCGAGAAATCGATCTTGCGGGGATAGGGCAGATCCATGTCGTGCATGATCTTCACGAACTCGGCCTCGGTGCGCCCTTTCCCCAGCCGGGGGTTGCGCAGTTTCTCCTGCCCGATGGTGGTGATGCGCCGCTCCTCGTAGTCGTGGGCGGGATAGACCAGGGTCTCGTCGGGCAGGCGGAAGCACTTCTCGTGGATACTGTGATACAGCCTGTGGGCGTCACCCGACTGGAAGTCGGTGCGCCCGCAGCTTTCGATCAGCAGGGCATCCCCCGAGAACAGCAGCTTGAGGCCGTGGTGATCCAAAAGATAGGCATGGTGGGTATCGGTATGCCCGGGCGTGAACAGCGGGTTCAGGACGATGCGGCCGATTTCGAAGGGCTCTCCCTCGCGCAGCCCCACGTCCCGGCAGGGGAGTTCGTCCAGGGCCGGTCCCGCGATCCGGCAGCCGGTAGCCTGCTGGAGCCGCCGCGCGCCGGTGATGTGATCCGCGTGGATATGGGTTTCCACCGCGTAATCCAGGGTCAGCCCCATGGACTGGAGGACCTCCAGATCCCTTTCCACGGTCTCCAGCACGGGATCGATCAGGGCCGTGACCCCCGTATCGGGACAGGCCAGCAGATAGGTGAAGGTGGAGGATTCGGGCTCGAAAAGCTGTCTGAAGTGCATGGGACCCTCCTCGTGATGAAGAACGTGCCCGGCGGGCCGCCCTTGGATCTCGGGCCACTGATCGCCGACCCTAATGGATAGGCTAGTCGTGAAATTCAGGCTTTTCGAGGGGACCGACGACATGCCCGACCCCGAACATCCGATGCGCCCGACCCTTCGCCCGGAAGGCGCGCGTTCGCCGCTGATCCCCTTTCTGGCGGGAGTCGTCTGGCTGGGGGTCTGTGGAGCACTCTACCGCAGCCTCCCCCCTCCGGGGGAAGCGCCGTGGGTGCAGTGGGCG
>JBKGXY010000169.1:0-4324 GCA_046546415.1 Ectothiorhodospira sp. | reverse complement strand
TCCGCTCACCCCCGAGGAATGGGAGATCATGAAGACCCACACCACCATCGGCGTGGACATCCTCAGCGGCGATGACTCCGATCTGCTGGACCTGGCCCGGGAGATCGCCCTGACCCACCACGAGCGCTGGGACGGCAGCGGGTATCCCAATGGCCTGGCCGGGGAGGACATCCCCATGGCCGGGCGCATCTGCGCCCTGGCGGATGTCTTCGATGCCCTCACCTCCTGGCGTCCCTACAAGGCCGCCTGGAAGGTGGAGGACGCCCTGGACCTGATCAAGAACGGAGCGGGCAGCCATTTCGACCCCCGGCTGACGGAGCTGTTCTTCAGCCTGGTGCCGGAGATCCTGGCCATCCGGGACCGCTTCCCGGAGAGCGGCGAGGAGGCGGCCTGCCCGGATCCGCGAGGCTGAGGGGTGCCGGCCCTGATGGGCGACCGCGGATTCCGTTATAATCCCCGGTTTTTCCGCGCTTCAAATCGTCAAGGAGTCTCGCTGTTGAAACCCGTCAAACTTGGCCTCCTGGGTCTGGGCACCGTCGGCGGTGGCACGGTCCGCGTGCTGACGCGCAACCGGGACGAGATCACCCGCCGCGCCGGCCGGGGTATCGAGATCATCGCCGCGGCGGCCCGCAATCTGGACCAGCTCGGTGATCTGGACACCAGCGGCATGCGCCTCACCGAAGAGGCCTCCGAGGTGGTGAATGACCCCCAGGTGGAGGTGATCGTCGAGCTCATCGGCGGCCTCTCCCCGGCCCGGGAACTGGTACTGCAGGCCATCGATCAGGGCAAGCATGTGGTCACCGCCAACAAGGCCCTGATCGCCCACCACGGCAACGAGATCTTCCAGCGGGCCCAGGAGAAGGGGGTGATGGTGGCCTTCGAGGCCGCCGTGGCCGGCGGCATCCCCATCATCAAGGCCATCCGCGAGGGGCTGGCGGGCAACCGCATCGAATGGCTGGCGGGGATCATCAACGGCACCGGCAACTTCATCCTCACCGAGATGCGGGACAAGGGCCGGGAGTTCGAGGATGTCCTGGGCGAGGCCCAGCGCCTCGGGTATGCCGAGGCCGATCCCACCTTCGACGTGGAAGGGGTGGACGCCGCCCACAAGCTCACCATCCTCGCCTCCATCGCCTTCGGCGTGCCACTACAGTTCGACCGGGTGTACACGGAGGGCATCACCGGCATCTCCCGGGAGGACGTGGCCTATGCCAGTGAGCTGGGCTACCGCATCAAGCACCTGGGCATCGCCCGGCGCACCCCCCGGGGGATCGAGCTGCGGGTGCACCCCACGCTCATCCCGGAGCGGCGCCTCATCGCCAACGTGGACGGGGTGCTGAACGCCGTGCTGGTCTGGGGCGATGCCGTGGGGCCCACCCTCTACTACGGTCCCGGGGCCGGGGCCGAACCCACCGCCTCGGCAGTGGTGGCGGACCTGGTGGATGTGGTGCGCGCCCTGACCATCGACCCGGAGAACCGCGTGCCCCACCTGGCCTTCCAGCCGGACGCCCTAGCCGATACCCGCATGCTGTCCATGGACGAGGTGGAGACCGACTTCTATCTTCGCCTGCGGGTGGTGGACCAGCCCGGGGTGATGGCCGATATCACCCGCATCCTGGCGGATCTGGAGATCAGCATCGAGGCCATCCTGCAGAAGGAGCCCGATGAGGATACCCACGAGGCCGACGTGATCCTGCTCACCCACCGGGTGCGCGAGGGTAACCTGGACCAGGCCATCGGCCGTATCGAGGGGCTGTCCAGCGTCATCGCGCCGGTGAAGCGCATCCGCATGGAATCGCTCCGCTGAATCATCCCATCCGTCCCCAACGCAGCCCGATCGAGAACCGAACCATGCCATTCCGCTCCCGCTACACCGGCATCATCGAACGCTACCGCGACCGCCTGCCGGTGCATGACGACGCCCGGGTGATCGCCCTGGGGGAGGGCAACACCCCCCTGATCCGCCTCAACAACATCCCCCGTTCCCTGGAGCGGGAGGTGGACATCTACGTCAAGTTCGAGGGCCTCAATCCCACCGGTTCCTTCAAGGACCGGGGCATGACCATGGCCGTCACCAAGGCGGTGGAGGAGGGGGCCCGTGCCATCATCTGTGCCTCCACGGGCAACACCTCCGCCTCCGCGGCGGCCTATGCCGCCCGCGCCGGGATCACGGCCTTCGTGCTCATCCCCGATGGCAAGATCGCCCAGGGCAAGCTGGCCCAGGCCATGATGCACGGCGCCACGGTCATCCAGATCAAGGGGAACTTCGACGACGGCATGCGCCTGGTGAAGGAGATGGCCCAGGCGGCGCCGGTGACCATCGTCAACTCCGTGAACCCCTACCGCCTGCAGGGGCAGAAGACGGCCGCCTTCGAGATCGTCGAGGAACTGGGCCGGGCCCCGGACTATCACTGCCTGCCCGTGGGCAATGCCGGCAACATCACCGCCCACTGGATCGGCTACTGCGAGTACTCCTCCGCCTCCGGGGATCACGTCACCGAGGCCTGCAGCTTCTGCAAGGGCCACTGCATGTACGCGGGCGGGGCCATCGTGGGCAACCGTCCGAGGATGGTGGGTTACCAGGCCAGCGGCAGCGCCCCCTTCATGCGGGGCCATATGGTGGACAATCCCGATACGGTGGCCACGGCCATCCGCATCGGTCATCCCCAGTCCTGGGACTATGCCTGGAAGGTGAAGGAGGAATCCGGTGGCTGGTTCGATGAGTGCAGCGACCAGGAGATCCTGGCGGCCCAGAAACTCCTGGCCGAACGGGAGGGGGTCTTCTGCGAACCGGCCTCCGCCGCCTCCCTGGCCGGGGCCCTGCGGGACGTGAAAAGCGGCCGCATCCCCGAGGGGTCCAGCATCGTCTGCACCCTTACGGGGCAGGGGCTGAAGGATCCGGAGACGGCCATCCGCCAGGGCAGCCGGCCGCCGCTCACCGTGGAGGCCAACCTGGATTCGGTGAAGCGGGCCATCCTGGATCAGCTGGACTGACCCGCGCCGTCCTGCGCGGGGCGGCCATCCCGCTGCCCTGTGCAGGACGGTTCCCGAACAGCCCTGGACCTGGAGACCGTTGGCCGCAGGCCGCGCGGGCCAGGGCAGGGGCCATCACTCCCGATCTGTTCCCTGCGACGTCTTTTGCCGCCCGGTCCAGTCCCGGGCGAACTGCCAGGCCACCCGGCCGCTGCGCGATCCCCGCAGCAGGGCGTATTGCAGGGCCTGCGTGCGGCAGGTCTCGTCCAGGGGGCCACCCCCCAGGCGGTCGAGCCAGTGGGCCACCACCTCCAGGTACTGGGCCTGGGAAAAGGGATGGAACGAGAGCCAGAGGCCGAAGCGCTCCGACAGGGACACCTTCTCCTCCACCGCCTCCCCGGGGTGGATCTCGTCGTCCACCCGCCGGGCCTCCAGGTTGTCCGCCATGCGCTCGGGCATGAGGTGGCGCCGGTTGGAGGTGGCGTAGATGAGGACATTCTCCGGCGGCGCCTCCAGGGCCCCGTCCAGGGTGGCCTTGAGGGTCTTGTAGGCGGGTTCGTCCGCCTCGAAGGAGAGGTCGTCTGCAAAGACGATGAAGCGTTCCGGGCGCTCCCGGAGCGGGGCGACGATCCGGGGCAGATGCACCAGCTCCCGGGCATCCACCTGCACCAGCCGTAACCCCTGATCCCGGTAGCGGGTCAGCAGGGCGCGCATCAGGGAGGACTTGCCCGTGCCCCGGGCGCCCCAGAGCAGGGCGTTGTTGGCGGGCAGGCCCTGCAGGAACTGGCGGGTGTTGCGCTCCAGCTGGTCCCTGGGGCGCTCCTGATGCAGCAGATCCTCCAGGGCCATGGGGGACACGTGGTGGATGGGGTGCAGCCGCCCCTCCCGCCAGGTAAAGGCCGGGGCACTCCAGTCCACCTCCGGCGCCTGTGGCGGCAGCAGGGCCTCTACCCGTTCGAGCACGGCCTCTGCCCGTTCCAGCAGGGCCGCGAACGTCCGTGTCTCGTCCCGTGAGGGTTCGGATGAGGTCATGCGGGCCTCCCGCGATTCGGGTTCAATCCTCCCCGCTGGCGGGACGGCGGGGCGTGGTGGTGTCCTGGTGGCTCAGGGTCAGGCTCTGGATGGCCAGAAAGACCTCCCGCAGGAAGGCCAGCAGGGCGCCCACGAGACAGAGCATGGCCAGGATGAACAGGCCTCCCACCACGTGGGGCTGGGCCATCCCCAGGAAGAACTCCAGGAATACGGTGACGATGGTCAGGCACACCAGCAGGGCCGTGGTGATGCTCAGGGTGATGCCGACATGTACCAGCCGCGCCCGCCGGTCCAGGATGCCCACCTCGCGGAGCATGAG
>JBKGXY010000168.1:0-4384 GCA_046546415.1 Ectothiorhodospira sp. | reverse complement strand
TCTTGCTCACCAGGTGCATCAGGAACAGCAGCGAGCCGTCGGAGACCCGCGGCAGACCGGGACCAAAGCGCCCGTCGAAGCCCTTCTGCTTGTGCTCGTCGGTGATCGCCTTCTGGACCTTCTTCCACTCCACGCCGAAGGGGGGATTGGAGAGCATGATGTCGAAGCGCTCGCCGGCCAGCTGGTCGTCGGAGAGGGTGTTGCCCAGCTTGATCCGCTCCACCGCCTGGCCCTTGATGAGCATGTCGGCCTTGCAGATGGCATAGGACTCGGGGTTCAGCTCCTGACCGTGCAGGGACACGGTCACGTCCTCGCTGACCTGCTGGATGTACTCGTCACTCTCGGAGAGGAAGCCCCCTGTCCCTGCTGTTGGGTCATACACGGTGACGATCCGGTGGGGGCGCAGCTTATCGTCCTGGCCGGTGAGGACCAGGGAGGTGGTCAGGTGCACGATGTCGCGGGGGGTGAAGTGCTCCCCGGCGGTCTCGTTGGAGCTCTCGGCGAACTTGCGGATCAGCTCCTCGAAGACCAGGCCCATGCCGTAGTTGGAGAGCCGCCGGGGGCTCAGGTCGATGGCGGCGAAGCGCTGCACCACCTGGTAGAGCAGATCGTTGGCGGTGAGTTGCTGGACGAACCCCTCGAACTCCAGGTGCTCGAAGATCTCCCGGGCGTCCCGGCTGAACGACTGCACGTAGCTCAGCAGGTCGTCGCCGGTCTGGGTGTCGGACAGCGTGCCCAGGGTCAGCGGGGAGGCGTTGAAGAAGGGCTGACCGGCGGCGCGCAGCAGCAGCTTGTCGCGCACCGCGTCGGGCTTGGCCTGGTGTTCCTGAGCGGCACTCAGCACCCCGGCCTTGGTGGGCTCCAGAACGCACTCCAGGCGCCGCAGCAGGGTGAAGGGCAGGATGATGCGACCGTACTGGGACTGCTTGAAATCGCCCCGCAGCAGGTCCGCCACGGACCAGATGAAGGCGGCGAGTTGGGAATGACTTTCGGTGTTCATAATGGTTCGCGTAGGAATTCAGGGGTTCAGGAAGACGGCATGGAGTGGGTGCTCAAGGAGCACCCCGGGAAAACCTCTTTGGCATGACCTCACGCCCCCACCAGCGACCCGCACGCTTGGCCGGAGGCCCAGGCCCAGTGGAAGTTGTAGCCCCCCAGCTGGCCGGTGACGTCCAGGGCCTCGCCGATGAAATGGATCCCCGGGTGATCGTGGCAGACCAGGGTCCGGGAGGAGACGGCGTCGGTGTCCACGCCCCCCACCGTCACCTCCGCCGCGGGGTAGCCCCCGGTGCCGGAGGGCCAGACCGTCCAGGCCTGGCAGGCGGAGACCGCCTGGCGCACCGCCGCCTGACTCAGCTGCCCCAGGGGCCGGTCCTCCACCCAGTGGCTGCACCAGCACCGGGCCACGCGGCGGGTGAGATGCTGGGCCAGCAGGGTCTGGAGCGTCCGCCGGGGATGGGTCCGGCACTGGGTGTCGATCTCCGCTTCCAGGTCCATGCCCGGGAGGAGATCGATCACCACCGGCTCCCCCGGATGCCAGTAGGACGAAGCCTGCAGCACCGCCGGGCCGCTCAGGCCCCGGTGGGTGAACAGCAGGTTCTCCGTGAAGGCATGGTCCCCCACCCGCACCGTGGCCTCCAGGGCGATGCCGCTGAGGTCCCGAATGCGCTCCAGGGGCCGGCCCTCCAGGGTGAGGGGCACCAGCCCCGGGCGCGGCGGTTGCACCGGGAGCCCCAGCTGGCGGGCCAGGTCCAGGCCGAACCCGGTGGTCCCGGTGGTGGGATAGGAACACCCGCCGGTGGCCACCGCCACCGCATCGCCGGTCACCTCCCCCGCAGGGGTGACCAGGCGATGGGGCGGGCCCGGATGCACCTCCAGCGCGGGGGTGCGGGTGCGGATCTCCACGCCGGCATCGGCGCATTCCGCCAGCAGCATGCGGACGATGTCCCGGGCGGAGCCATCGCAGAACAGGCGCCCGTGCTCCCGTTCGTGGTAGGGGATGCCGTGGCGCTCCACCAGGGCGAGGAAGTCCCAGGGGGTGTAGCGGCTCAGGGCGGACTTGACGAAGTGGGGATTGCGGCAGAGATAGTGCTCCGGGCCCACGTCCCGGTTGGTGAAGTTGCAGCGTCCGCCGCCGGAGAGGAGGATCTTGCGTCCGGCCTGACGGGTCTTCTCCAGCACCAGGACACGCAGCCCCCGGGCCCCGGCCACGGCGGCGCACAGGAGGCCGGAGGCCCCGGCGCCGAGGACGACGAGATCGTAGTGGGGGCGGGAGTGGATGGTGTCGGTCACGGGCAAAGGATCAGCCGTCCGCGGGGTCGGGCTTCACCGGGCCCCGCAGGGCCTTGGCGCGCCCGCGGCGGACCTTCTCCTCCAGGCGGCGGCGCCGGGACCCGGCGGTGGGGCGGGTGGGCCGGCGCCGGGGGGCCGGGCGGCCCGCCGTCCGGATCAGGGCCTCCAGGCGCTCCAGGGCGTCCGCCCGGTTCTGCTCCAGGCTGCGAAAGCGCTGGGCCTTGATCACCACCACCCCGTCCTTGCTGATGCGCTGGTCGTTCAGGGCCAGCAGCCGCTCCTTGCAGGGCCGCGGCAGGCTCGAGCGCCGGATGTCGAAGCGCAGGTGCACGGCGCTGGAGACCTTGTTGACGTTCTGGCCCCCGGCCCCCTGGGCCCGGATGGGGGTGATCTCCACCTCCCAGTCGGACAGGGTGCCCTGGCCCGGAATGCGCAGCAGCGTACCCATGGCCGATCCCTCCGGGTCAGCGGGCCCGCAGGGACGATATGGCCAGTTCGCCGCGATCCTCCACCGTGAGCGCCCGTCCCAGACCCCCGGCGTCCAGGCGGGCGCGCACGGTGTAGTCCAGGGTGTCGCCCCGGGTCTGTTGCAGCAGGTCGTTGAACAGTCTCAGGCCCCCCAGCAGGTCCACCCCCGCCTCCACCTCGAAGCGGGATTCCCCGTAGGCGGGCACGGTCTCCAGGTCCCGGGCCACGCCGTTGAGCAGGCGGTGCCCCTCCAGGTCCATGGTGTAGCTCATGCCCTTCAGGGGCAGGGCCACCGGGTTGGGGTTGACCACCCGCAGCCCGAAGGCGAACCGGGGCGCCATCCCCTGGGAGGGAACCACGCGCACGGATTCCAGGCTCACCGAGGGCTGCTCCACGATCGTGCCCAGTGCAGCGCACCCGGAGAGGATCAGGGCGGCGGCGGCCGCCAGGAAGGACCGTCTCGAGGGGGTCATCGTTCATACTCCCAAAACCTTCACTATGCCCCCCCCGGCGCCGGAAGGGAAACCCCGGACCGGCCGGGTCCTTCCTCCGGCATTGGCCATTGCTCCGTCTGCGGAGATATCATGGGCGGTTTTCCATCCGGAAGGCCCCATGTCCCTCGAACCCTCCCCGCGCCCCGTACCCACCCGCGACGGGCATGGACTGGCCGTGGCGGCGTTGCTGGTGGGGGCGACCCTCTGGGGCTTTTTCTGGTATCCGCTGCGGGCCCTGGAGACGGCGGGGCTGCCTGGCCTATGGGCCGTGGCCTTCATCTATCTGGGGGCGACCCTGGTGGGGCTGGTGGCGGCCCGGCATCACCTGGCCTGGCTGCGGCGGGCGCCGCTGCGGGTGGCGGGCATCGCCCTCACCTCCGGCCTCTCGGGCACGGCCTTCAGCCTGGGCATGATCCATGGCGAGGTGGCCCGGGTGATGCTGTTCTTCTACCTCTCGCCGGTCTGGTCGGTGCTCATGGCCCGACTCTTCCTGGACGAGACCTTCACGCGGGCCTCCGTCACTGCCCTCCTGCTGGCCCTGGGCGGTGCGGTGGTGATGCTCTGGCCCGGTCAGGCGGCCCTGCAGATCCTGCCGGCGGACCTGCTGGGCCTGATCGCGGGCATGGCCTTTGCTGCCACCAACATCCAGGTGCGCCATGCCCGGTGGCTGCCCCTGCGCATCAAGACCCTGGCCGCCTGGGCCGGGGCCCCCTTCCTGGCGGCAGGCAGTGCCGGGGTCCTGGGCATGGCCCTGGTACCGGATCCCCGCAGCATCGCCCTGGCGCTGCTGGTGGGGATGGTCATGATGACCGCCATGACCGTGACGGTGCAGATCGGCGTCACCCGCCTGCCGGTGCGCCAGTCCTCGGTGATCCTGATCTTCGAACTGGTGGCGGGGGCCCTGTCCGCAGCCTGGCTGGCGGGGGAGCTGCTGGAGATCAGGGAATGGATCGGCGGCGCACTCATCGTCTGCGGGGGGATGATCGCAGGCTGGCGACGCCGGGGGCATTGACCGCTTTCACTGCGCCAGCCTCGTATACAGGACCCGCAGACGCCGCCGCTGCATCCGCAACCGGTACTCCAGTTCCTTTTGGGTGGTGCGCATCTGGATCCGCGTCCAGCGGTCACGC
>JBKGXY010000167.1:0-4402 GCA_046546415.1 Ectothiorhodospira sp. | reverse complement strand
CCCGCAGCCAGTTGCGGAACTCCAGGCGCTCCAGCCATTCCCGCAGGGTCTCCCGATCCGGTTCCCCCAGGGTGAGGGCCTCCGGGGTGGTGTCCAGTTCCAGGTCGCAGCGCACCGTGGCCAGCTCCCGGGACAGGGGCAGGGTGTCCAGGCTGGCGCGCAGGTTCTCCCCCGCCTTGCCCTGGATGTCCTGGGCATTGGCCATCACGCCGTCCAGGCTGCCGTGGGCCTTGAGCCACTTGGCGGCGGTCTTGGGGCCCACCTTGTCCACGCCGGGGATGTTGTCGGAGGTGTCCCCCACCAGGGCCAGATAGTCCACGATCCGGGCCGGGGGCACGCCGAAGCGGGCCTCCACCCCGGCCTCGTCCATCGTGGTGCCGGTCATGGTGTTCACCAGGGTCACCCCCGGCATCACCAGCTGGGCCAAGTCCTTGTCGCCGGTGGAGACCACCACCTCCATGCCCCGTTCCCGCGCCCGGTGGACCAGGGTGCCGATGACGTCGTCCGCCTCCACGCCGGGCACGCACAGCAGCGGCATGCCCAGGGCCCGTACCAGGGCGTGCAGCGGCTCCACCTGGGCCGCCAGATCCTCCGGCATGGGCGGGCGGTTGGCCTTGTAGCGGTCGTACAGGGCGTCCCGGAAGGTGGGACCCTTGGCGTCGAAGACCACGGCCATGTGGGCCGTGGGGTAGTCCTTGAGCAGCCGGCGCAGCATGTTGGCCACCCCCAGCACGGCGCCGGTGGGCTCACCGCGGCTGTTGGTCAGGGGGGGCAGGGCATGGAAGGCACGGTAGAGATAGGACGAGCCGTCCACCAGCACCAGGGGGGTCTTTGCGTTCACGTGTTTCGGTCCCGGGGGAATTCGTTTCCATTGTCCCCCAGCGTCGGGGCCAGGCCAAATCCCCGTTATTTGCCCCGCCCGGAGAACGCGATATGCTGGGGACAAACACCACGCCGGGACGGGATCGAGACCACCATGAAAAGCGACGAACGGGCGACCCATCCGGGCCTGCAGCCCATGGACGACAGCATGCTCACCCGGGAGAGCTGGAAGATCTTCCAGATCATGGGGGAGTTCGTGGAGGGTTTCGAGCGCCTGGCGCGCATCAAGCCCTCGGTGAGCATCTTCGGCTCCGCCCGCATCCCCCCGGGCCATCCCACCTATGAACTGGCCGAGCGCATCGCCCGGGACCTCTCCGACTCGGGCTTCGCCGTGGTCAGCGGCGGCGGGCCGGGGATCATGGAGGCGGCCAACAAGGGGGCCTTCGCCGGCAAGTCCCCCAGCATCGGCCTGAACATCGACCTGCCCCACGAACAGACCGCCAACGCCTACCAGGATGTATCCCTGGGATTCCGGCACTTCTTCTCCCGCAAGGTCATGTTCGTGAAGTACGCCTCGGCCTACGTGGTGCTGCCCGGCGGATTCGGCACCCTGGACGAAATGGCGGAGATCCTCACCCTGGTGCAGACGAACAAGACCCGGCGCATCCCCATCATCCTGGTGGACTCCGCCTTCTGGCGGGGCCTGCTGGACTGGTTCCAGGAGGCCCTGGTGGCGCGGGGCACCATCGACCCGCAGGACCTGGAGCTGTACACCGTGGTGGACGATGCCCAGGGTGTGGTGGACGCCGTGTTCAATTTCTACCAGTACGGCGGCCTGGAACCCACCTCCGAGGAACGTGAGAGGCTGATGGACCTGTGAAGACGCCCCGAACGCTGCCATGCCTGTTGCTCATCCCGGCCCTGTTGGCCGGACCCGTCGCTGCCCGGGACGACGTGCCCCCGCCCCCGCCGCTGCTGGACGACTCGGATCAGGTGAACCGGGAGCTGCTGGAACCCCAGGTGACCATCACCCGCCAGGGGGGGACCCGGGTCTCGGAATACCGCATCCAGGGGGAGTTGTACATGCTGCGGGTGGAACCGGAGGGGGCCCCCACCTACTACATGGTGGATGCCGACGGGGATGGCCGCCTGGAGAGCCGCATGAACGAGCTGGACCCGCGCATCCTCATCCCCAGCTGGGTGCTCTTCCGTTTCTAGCGGAACGCCGCGGGCCTCGTCACCTGTGCGGCCTTACAGGGGCTGCAGATTGGCGTATCCCACCACCAGCCACTTGCTGCCGTGCTCCTGGAAACGCACCTGCACCCGGGCGTTGCGGCCCTGCCCCTCGCAGTCGGTGATCACCCCCTCACCGAACTTGGCGTGCAGCACCCGCGCCCCCAGGGACAGGCCCTCCGCCGGCGGCTCGGCGCCCCTCACCGGCCTGGCGGTCTCCGGGGCCTCGGTGGCGGGGCGGCGAAGGCTGGCCCGGGGGCGTACGTCCTCCAGCAGCTCCGGCGGCAGTTCGCCGATGAAGCGGGAGGGGGCGTTGTAGCTGTCCCGGCCGTGCAGGCGCCGGCTCTCGGCGTGGGTGAGCACCAGGCGGCGGCAGGCCCGGGTGATGCCCACGTAGGCCAGCCGGCGCTCCTCCTCCAGTCGCCCGGGTTCCTCCAAGGACATGCGGTGGGGGAACAGCCCCTCCTCCAACCCGGTGAGGAAGACCAGGGGAAACTCCAGCCCCTTGGCCGCGTGCAGGGTCATGAGCTGCACGCTGTCCTCCCAGGCGTCCGCCTCCCCTTCCCCCGCCTCCAGGGCCGCGTGGGCGAGGAAGGCGGTGAGCGGGGTCATCTCCCCGTGGCGCTCCGGGTCCGGGACGAAGCCCCGGGCGGCGCTCACCAGCTCGTTCAGGTTCTCCACCCGGGCCTCGGCCTTCTCCCCCTTCTCCGCCCCGTAGTGGGCGCGCAGGCCGGAGTGCTCCAGCACGTGCTCCACCTGCTCGTGCAGTTCCAGGTCCCGGCAGTCCCGGGCCATGCCCTCCACCAGGGCCTGGAAGCCCTGCAGGGCCCGGGCCGGACGGGCGCTCAGGGCGCCGTGCTCCAGCAGGCGGGCACCGGCGGCCCACAGGGAGAGGCCGTGTTCCCGGGCCTGCTCCCGCAGGGTAGCCAGGGTGCGCTCCCCCAGACCCCGGGCGGGCTGGTTGACCACCCGCTCGAAGGCGGCGTCGTCCTCCCGGCAGGCCACCAGGCGCAGATAGGCCAGGGCGTCCTTGATCTCGGCCCGCTCGAAGAAGCGCAGCCCCCCATAGACCCGGTAGGGGATGCCCGCCTGGATGAGGGTCTCCTCCAGGACGCGGGACTGGGCGTTGGAGCGGTAGAGGAGGGCCGCCTCCCGCCAGGCCCCGCCGTCGGCCTGCCAGCGGCGCAGCTGCTCGGCCACGAAGCGGGCCTCGTCGTATTCGTTGAAGGCCCCGTAGAGGGTGATGGGCTCCCCGGAGAGCCCGTCGGTCCACAGGTCCTTGCCCAGGCGGCCGCCGTTGTGGCGGATGAGGGCGTTGGCCGCCCCCAGGATGGTGGCGGTGGAACGGTAGTTCTGCTCCAGGCGCACGGTGCGGGTGCCGGGGAAGTCCCGGGCGAAGCGCTGGATGTGTTCGATGCGGGCGCCGCGCCAGCCGTAGATGGACTGGTCGTCGTCCCCCACGGCGAAGACGGGGATGTCCTCCCCGGCCAGCAGGCGCAGCCAGGCGTACTGGATGGCGTTGGTGTCCTGGAACTCGTCCACCAGCAGGTGACGGAAGCGGCTGCGGTAGTGTTCCAGCAGGTCCGGGTGATCCCGCAGCAGTTCCAGGCTGCGCAGCATGAGTTCGGCGAAGTCCACCAGCCCGCCCCGCCGGCAGGCGGCCTCATAGGCGGTGTAGATGCGGATCATCTGCCGGTGCACGGGATCGCCGGTGTCCTGCATGTGCTGCGGGCGCACGCCCTCGTCCTTGCGGGCGTTGATGAACCACTGCATCTGCCGTGGCGGCCAGCGGGCCTCGTCCAGGTCCAGGGACTTGAGCACCCGTTTCACCAGGCGGTACTGATCATCGGAGTCCAGGATCTGGAAGGCCTCCGGCAGGCCCGCCTCGCGCCAGTGGGCCCGCAGCAGGCGGTGGGCCAGGCCGTGGAAGGTGCCCACCCACAGGCCCCGGGGCGGCATGCCCAGCAGAGCCTCCAAGCGGCCGCGCATCTCGTTGGCGGCCTTGTTGGTGAAGGTCACCGCCAGGATGGCGTGGGGCGAGAGCCCCTCGGCACGGATGAGCCAGGCCACCCGGTGCACCAGCACGCGGGTCTTGCCGCTGCCGGCGCCCGCCAGCACCAGCACCGGCCCCGGGGGACTGCCCACCGCCTCGCGCTGGGCCTCGTTGAGGGAGTCGAACAGGGGGGAGAGATCCATGGCGGGAGTGTACCAGAAGGGCCGTCGGCCCCGGGATTCGGCGCCGGGGGGGGCAGAGCAGGCGCCGGGGTCGGAATAGGTGCCGAGGGTCTCCCTGCGGCGGGTGTCGACCGCAGGGACGCGGTCGTCAAGCGTACAGGGATGTATTCAC
>JBKGXY010000166.1:0-4462 GCA_046546415.1 Ectothiorhodospira sp. | reverse complement strand
CCCACCCGGACGACGGGCGGGGCGGGAGTGTGTTCAACCATGAGCAGCATCCACTACCGCGAGGCCTGGCTCCTGGCCGCCCGCGAGCTCGAGGAAAACCGCAACGAGGACCTTTGGCAGCAGTGCCTGGAGGCCTGCGCACGGGACCCCAACGAGGCCCGGGCCCGCTATCTCAACACGGCCGCGGAGCGCTATGACCGGCACCTGGCCCAGGGCCGCAGCGAGGGTTCCCCCCACCCGGACGGGCAGGGGGGGATCCCCAGGGAGGGGACCCGCGGTGGGCGCAAAGTCCTGCCCTGGCGGGAGCGCCTGCTGGAGGCCTCGCCCTTCAACCCCCTCATCGCCGCCGTGCCCCTGGCCCTGACCGCATTCTGGTGGACCCTGGTGTACATCCTGGTGCAGACGCGGCCGCCGTTCATGGTCTGGGGGGGGCTGCTCATGCTGGTGTACGTCCCCTCGGCGGCGGTGGTGGGGTATGCCCTGGTCTTCGCTCTGCGCTACCGCCTGAGCCCCGGGTTCCGACGGCGCCGGGAGGAGGAGGCCGAGGCCCTGGCCCCCTGGGCCATCGGGGCCCTGATGGCCTTCGGCGCCATCAGCACCTACCTGCTCTGGGCCTTGTGATCCGGGCGGCGGGGCGCCTTCAGCGTCGCCGCGCCCCGTCCAGCCGGCGCACGAAATCCTCCAGGATGGCCCGGTAGAGGCCGTCCTGGAGTACGGCGTCCTCCACCCCGGCATCGATGCTGGGATTGTCGTTCACCTCGATCACCATCACCCCCCGCGGGGTCTCCTTCAGGTCCACCCCGTAGAGGCCATCGCCGATGAGATTGGCGGCGCGCAGGGCCGTCTTCACCACCGCCGGCGGGGCCGCCTCCACCGCCAGGGTGTGGGATCCCCCCTGGCGCAGGCGCCCCCTGGCGGCGTGATTGACGATCTGCCAGTGGTGCCGGGACATGAGGTACTGGCAGGCATAGAGGGGACGTTTGTTGAGGATGCCGATGCGCCAGTCGAAGGGGGTATAGACGAATTCCTGGGCCAGGATCAGGTCCGATTCCCGGAACAGGCGCGCGGCGATGGACTCCATCTCGGCGCGGTCGCCGGCCTTGAACACCCCGCGGGAGAAGGAGCCGTCGGGGATCTTCAGCACCACCGGATAGCCGATGACCTCCTCGGCGGCCAGCAGGGTCCCGGGCCGCAGGATGAGGGTGCGGGGGGTGGGCACCTTCTGGGCCGCCAGGCGCTCGGCCAGGTAGACCTTGTTGGTGCACTTGAGGATGGAGTCGGGGTCGTCGATCACCACCATGCCCTCGCTTTCGGCGCGACGGGCGAAACGGTAGGTGGGGTGATCGATGCGCGTGGTCTCGCGGATGAACAGGGCATCGTATTCCGCCAGACGGCCGAAGTCGCGGCGGTCGATCAGGTCCACCTCCAGCCCCGCGGCACGCCCCAGGCGCACGAACTGGTTCAGGGCGCCCCGGTTGGAGGGGGGTAGTTCCTCCTCCGGGTCCTGCAGGATGGCCAGGTCGTAGCGCTGGGGGCGCGTGCCCCGGGGGCGGCGCCAGGGGCGCTTGAGGTAGGCCTCCAGGGCATTGAAGAAGGCCGTCTCCTCCTCTTCCGCCAGGGTGTTCAGTTCCGGCAGACGGATGCTCTCGATGCGCCATTGCCCGGCGCGGCGGAACTCCATGCGCAGCATCGGCGCGGGGAAGAGGGCGAAGACCTGACGGGCGATCTCCTGCATCTCCCGTGGGGCGCACTGGCCGAAGAAGACGTTCATCCCGAAGGTGGTGGGCTCGGGCTGGCTGCGGTGCCGCCCCAGTACCCGGGCCACCCTGCGGTCGATGTCCTCCGTGTCCAGGCCGTAGATGGACTTGCGTGACAGGTCCTGCAGGGTGCGCACCGAGGGCACGACCTTATGCTCCCGGGCCTCGGCCAGCAGGGAGCAGTAATAGCCCTCGCTCAGGTAGCGATGGCTGGGGCAGAGGTTGATGACGCGCAGCCGGGTCCGGGAGGTGTAGTCCGCGCTCGTGAGGTAGTCCGAGGCCCGTACCACCGGATAGTCGGGGAAGTGGGGTTTCCAGTCCTGGGGGCGTTCGACGAGCAGGATATGATCCGGCATGGTTTCCTTTCCGGGTTCAGGTGGGCCCCGCCTGCGCGGGGGCATGGAGCACCAGCACCGCCTTGAGTCCGGCCTTGCCGTAACGGGCCATGCGCTGGAATTCCTTCTGCAGGATGGGCATGTGGATGGAATCCATGGGGGTCTCGCCCTCCGCGTGGTCCACGTAGGGGTCATGCACGTAGATGAAGTGGTCGTCGAAGCCGGTGACCACCACCCAGTGGGGGAATTTCTCCCCGTAGATGCGATAGGAGCTGATGAGCACCACGGGGATGCCCCCGGCATCGAAGCGTTCCCGCAGGTCCTCCGGGCCCAGTTGGCCGTAGTGCAGGGGCAGCCCCAGGCTGTGGATCTCCTCCAGCATGTCCTCCTGCACCAGGCGCATGACCGCCTTCTTTTCCTCACTGCGCACCGAATCCAGCAGCGGGATGCGCGTGTCCCCCAGGGTCAGTTCCACGCCGAACCCACGCCGGGCCGCGGCCAGGGCCAGCCCGAAGGGGCCGCAGCCGCCGTGGCCGGAGGTCATGAAGATGGTGGTGGCCTCCCGCCACAGGCGCAGCTCCAGGCGCCGGTCCATGACCAGTTTGGGATCCAGGGCCTTCATGGCCATCATCAGGGCGGCGGGGCCGCAGGTGAAGTCCAGGGTCTGCTCGTAGAAGGGGACCCGGACCATCTCCGGCCGCAGGTCCGGGGCCAGGGATTTCTCGTAGCGCCAGGCGGCCATGTGGTCCTCGTAATAATCGCCGTACTCGCCGAAACGCCGAAAGCCCAGGGATTCGAACAGCCGCTGCGAGGCGGTGTTGTCCTGGCGGATCTCCAGGCGCAGGTAGGCGTTGTCCTGCTCCCGGGCATCCGTCTCGGCGGCCCGCACCAGGGCGCGGGCGATGCCCTCCCCCCGGGCCGAAGGGTCCACGGCGATGGAGTAGAGCCGGGCACTGGAGGTACCCCGGCTGAAGAGCAGCAGCACATAGCCCAGGAGGTTCCCGTCGCGCACATGGACCAGGGTATGGGCGTGGGCCTTGGTGAGCATGTAGCGGAAACGGCGCCTCGAGAGACGATCCGTGTGGAAACACCGCCCCTCCAGGGCCGTCAGGGCAGGGATGTCGGGGACCTTGGCTGCGCGGATCACAGGGGTGTTCATGGTTGTGCGGGGGGACGGGCGGTTCCCGGACCCATGGGGCGGGTGCACCCATCCCAGATTCGTCCATCACCGGATGGGTTGCAACAAAAAAATCCCCGGCAAGGGGCATTCTGGGCGGATTGCATGGTCTGATGATGTAGGCCCCGTGGTATGCGTGGCCGGTCCGTTCCTCTCCTGATTGCGCAGGTAAGTCCCATGTCTAGAACCGATCCCCCCGTGGCCTGGGCCACCTCGCTTTTTTTCGCATTCACCAACCTGCTGGCCCTGACCGTGGTGCCCTGGTGGGGCATCGTGCACGGGTACAGCGCCGGGGCCTGGGTGGCCTTTGCCGTGCTGCTGGCCATGGGGGGACTGAGCATCACCGTCGGCTACCACCGCCTCTGGGCACATCGCACCTTCAAGGCCCACTGGCCCCTGCGGGTGCTCCTGGCGGCGTTCGGGGCCATGGCGCTGCAGAACAGCATCTACAACTGGGCCGCCCGGCATCGCAATCATCACCGTTATGTGGATGACGTGGAACGCGATCCCCATTCCATACGCGCCGGCTTCTGGCATGCCCACATGGGCTGGATGTTGCGCGAGTGGCCCGCCAGCCGCCCGGATTTCAGCACGGTGAAGGATCTGGATCGGGACCCGGTGGTGCGCCTGCAGCACCGGTTCTACTGGCCGCTGGCCTGGTCCATGAATCTGGGCCTGCCCCTGGCCATGGGGCTTCTATGGGGGGACATCGCGGGCATGCTGCTGCTGGCGGGGGTGTTGCGGCTGGTGGTCAGCCACCATTTCACCTTCTTCATCAACTCCCTGGCCCATACCTGGGGGCGTCGTCCATACAGCGAGGACAATACGGCCGTGGATAACGCCCTGGTGGCCTTGCTGACCTGGGGCGAGGGCTACCATAACTATCACCATGCCTTTCAGTCGGACTACCGCAACGGCATCCACTGGTGGCAGTACGACCCCTCCAAGTGGTTCATCAACCTGTGCGCCTGGACGGGGCTGGTGTATGACCGGCGGCGCATCCCCCGTTTCCGGATCCAGCGGGCCCGGGTCTCCACCCAGTTTGCCCGGTTGCGGTCACGGATCGAGGGCGCCGGCGTGGCTCCAGGTTGGCGCGAGGCCCTGGATCGCGAGTATCAGCAGTTCAGGGAGACGGTGAACCAGTGGCAGGAATGGCAGGCCCGTTGGCTCCGCAACGGGCGGGAGGCCCTGCG
>JBKGXY010000165.1:0-4491 GCA_046546415.1 Ectothiorhodospira sp. | reverse complement strand
GGCACCGGAACCAAAGGCACCGGAACCAAAGGCACCGGAACCAAAGGCACCGGAAACCAGGGCGCCGGAACCAAAGGCACCGGAGACCAAGGCACCGGAGACCAGGGCGCCGGAGACCAGGGCGCCTGAAACAAAGGCACCGGAACCCCAGGCGCAGGAGACGGGCAAGACCGGCCTCTTCTCCCGGCTGCGCAAGGGGCTCTCCAAGACCTCGTCCACCCTCACCGAGGGCATGGCCGACCTGGTCCTGGGCAAGAAGAACATCGACGATGAACTCATGGAGGAACTGGAGACCCGGCTGCTCATGGCCGACGTGGGCATCGAGGCCACGGAACAGATCCTGGAGAACCTCACCCGCCGCGTGGCCCGCAAGGAACTCAAGGACGCCGAGGCCCTGGTGAAGGCCCTGGAGGGCGCCATGGTGGATGTCCTGGAACCCGTGCAGAAACCCCTGGCCATCGAACGGGGCAGGAAGCCCTACGTCATCCTGGTGCTGGGCATCAACGGCTCCGGCAAGACCACCACCATCGGCAAGCTCACCCACCGCCTGCGGGCCGAGGGGCATTCGGTGATGCTGGCCGCCGGGGACACCTTCCGCGCCGCCGCCGTGGAACAGCTGCAGACCTGGGGAGAGCGCAACCAGGCCCCGGTGATCGCCCAGGGCCAGGGTGCGGATTCCGCCTCGGTGATCTACGACGCCCTGGAGGCGGCCCGGGCCCGGGGCGTGGACGTGCTCATCGCCGACACCGCCGGCCGCCTGCACACCCAGACCAACCTCATGGACGAACTCAAGAAGGTGAAGCGGGTCCTCCAGCGCCAGGACGCCGACGCCCCCCACGAGGTACTCCTGGTGGTGGACGCGGGCACCGGCCAGAACGCCCTGAACCAGGCCCGGGACTTCCACACCGCCATGGGGCTCACGGGGCTGGCGGTGACCAAGCTGGACGGCACCGCCAAGGGGGGGATCCTCTTCGCCATCGCCCAGCGGGTGGGGGTCCCCGTGCGCTTCATCGGCGTGGGTGAGGGCATGGAGGACCTGCGGGAATTCAACGCCGCCGACTTCGCCCGGGCCCTTCTGGGGGAGCGGGAATGACGTCCCCCCGTTGCGTGGCAGGGCGGTCTGTCCGATGTGAACGGGTCCACGGATCGGTGATCCCCCCCTGCCCCGCCACCGCCTGAGAAGGGATCATGCGGGCGCGGCAGGACGCCCCCGCCCGACCCCAAACCCGATGGCCCCATGATCCAGTTGCGCAAGGTCACCAAACGCTATCCCTCCGGCCAGGAGGCCCTCTCCGGGGTCAGCCTGCGGCTGGACGCCGGGGCCATGGCCTTCCTCACCGGACATTCCGGGGCCGGCAAGAGCACCCTGCTGCGGCTCATCGCCCTCCTGGAACGGCCCACCCGCGGGCGCCTGGTGGTGAGCGGCCATGAACTGGAGACCCTGCCCCGGCGCCGGGTCCCTCACTTCCGGCGGCAGATCGGGATGGTCTTCCAGGACCACCACCTGCTGGCGGACCGCAGCGTCTTCGACAACGTGGCCCTGCCCCTGGCCATCCAGGCCTACCGCCAGCCGGAGATCGCCCGCCGGGTGCGGGCCGCCCTGGACAAGGTGGGCCTGCTGCACAAGGAGCGGGCCTCCCCGGACACCCTCTCCAGCGGGGAACAGCAGCGGGTGGGCATCGCCCGGGCCGTGGTGCACAAACCGGCCATCCTGCTGGCGGACGAACCCACCGGCAACCTGGACCCGGAGCTCTCCCGGGAGATCATGGAACTCTTCGTGCAGTTCAATCAGGTGGGCACCACCGTCCTGGTGGCCAGCCACGACCTGGAGCTGATCTCGGGCCTGGGCAAACCCCTGGTGCGCCTGCACGAGGGGCGTCTGCAGCGCGAACCGATGGGCACAGGGTCATGAAGGGATTCCGACGCCGCCTCCGGCAGCCCACGGTGCACGCCCGCCTGCAGGCCCTGGGGGTGCAGCACGCCCGCGCCCTGCTCTTCAGTCTGGGCAAGCTTCGCCGCGCCCCCGTCTCCACGCTCCTCACCCTCGCGACGATCGCCGTGGCCCTCATCCTGCCCGCACTGCTGCACCTGATCCTGGCCAATCTGCAGCAGGCGGCCCCGGTCTGGGAACGCGAGACCCGCATCTCGGCGTTCGTGGAGGATACGGTCCCCGACGCCGACCTCCCGGAGCTGGCCCAGCGCCTGGCCCGCCGACCGGAAGTGGCCGCGGCCGAACCCATCACCCGGGAACAGGCCCTGGCGGAGTTTCGGGCCCATTCCGGTCTCGGCGAGGCCGTGGAGCTGCTGGAGGACAACCCCCTCCCGGCGGTGATCCTCGTCGACCCCGCCGACACGGCCCGGGACCCCACCGGTCTCCAGGCCCTGGCGAAAGAACTCGGGGAGCAACCCGGGATCGACGAGGTCCGGCTGGACCTGGAATGGGTCCGGCGCCTCCAGGCCCTGCTGGGGACCCTGGACCGGATGGTGGACCTCCTGGCCCTGCTGCTGGGACTGGGGGTGGTACTGGTCGTGGGCAACACCGTGCGCCTGGACATCCACAACCGCCGGCGGGAGGTCGAGGTGGCCAAGCTGGTGGGGGCCACGGACGCCTTCATCCGCCGCCCCTTCCTCTACGGCGGCATGTGGATGGGGCTGGGCGGCGGTCTGCTGGCCCTGCTGGCGGTGTCCCTCATCCACTGGTTCCTCTCCGGCCCGGTGCAGGCCCTGGCCCGGACCTATGGCGCGGATTTCACCCTCCGGGGTCTACAACCCACCGAGGCCCTCACCCTCCTGGGCACCGCCGCCCTCCTGGGACTGGCCGGGGCCTGGATCAACGTCTTTATACACATCCGCGAGATCGAGCCCCGCTAGGACCGCGGCAGGCCCCCCTCCCGGAACACGCCAGGGGAACCCTCCACGGCCTTAGCACTCCAACGCTGAGACTGCTAAACTTGAGTCATTCCGACAGGAATGGGGAGGATTCCGGACATGACCCACGCACTATCCACGGCACAACACCACCTGGCCGTCCCGGTGGGGGATCTGGACAGCTACATCCAGGCGGTGAACCGTCTGCCGGTGCTGGAGGCGGACGAGGAGAAGATCCTGGCCCGCCGCCTGCGGGACCACAAGGACCTGGAGGCGGCCCGCACCCTGGTGATGCACAACCTGCGCTTTGTGGTGCACATCGCCCGGGGCTACACCGGCTACGGACTGGGCCTGGGGGATCTCATCCAGGAGGGCAACATCGGCCTGATGAAGGCGGTGAAGCGCTTCGACCCGGAGATGAACGTGCGCCTGATCTCCTTCGCCGTCCACTGGATCCGCGCCGAGATCCACGAATTCGTGCTGCGCAACTGGCGCATCGTCAAGGTGGCCACCACCAAGGCCCAGCGCAAGCTCTTCTTCAACCTGCGCAGCGCCAAACGCCGCCTGGGCTGGTTCAGCCACGAGGAGGTGGAACACGTGGCCGGGGACCTGGGGGTCACCCCCCGGGAGGTGCTGGAGATGGAGTCCCGTCTGGCGGGGCAGGACATGAGCTTCGACCCGGCCCCCCAGGACGACGAGACCCACCTGCCGGCCCCCGCCGAGTCCCTGGCGGACCAGGAAGACGACCCGGCCCAGGCCCTGGAACGGGCCGACTGGGATCACTACCACCAGGGCCGCCTGCACCAGGCCCTGGGGCAGCTGGACGAACGCAGCCGGGCCATCCTGGCGCGGCGCTGGCTGGCGGAGGAGAAGTCCACGCTGCAGGACCTGGCGGCGGAATACGGGATCTCCGCGGAACGGGTGCGGCAGCTGGAGCGCAACGCCATCGGCCGGCTGCGCCAGTCCATGGCGGCCTGATCCCTCAGCCACCCCCCAGGAGGATCACCGAAAGGAAGCTGAGCCAACCCAGCACCACCAGCACCACGATCACCCCGAGGGCGCCCCCCTGGAAGCTGAGCAGGGGATGGCGCACCCCGATCCCCCGGGCCACCTCCCGGAACCGGCGCCACCCGGCGGTCATGGCCGGTGCCTCCCCGGCCGCCGGCGCGGGATACGGGGGTCGTCCTCATCCATGAGGATGCGATGAGCCGGCCCCTCCAGGTCCTCGTACTGCCCGCTGCGCACCGTCCAGAGGAAACCCGCCACCGCCAGGATGGCGAAGACCATCCCCACGGGGATCAGCAGATACAGGATCTCCATCGCCGCCTCCTTCATGCACTTCCCGTGTGGAGTGTAGCCCCTGTGACGAGGACGTGCCCCCCTGCTCCCGCAGGCGCAGGGCATGGGTCACCACCAGCAGGGAGCTCATGGACATCCCCAGGGCGGCCAGCCAGGGGGTGAGCCACCCCACAGCGGCCAGTGGCAGGGCCAGACCGTTGTAGGCCAGCGCCCACAGAAGGTTCCGGCGGATCACGCGCACCGTCTCCCGGGCCTTGTCCACCCCCTCGGGCAGGGCCTCCAGCCGGTCCCGGTCCAGCCGGAGCCGCACGGCATACCGCTCGC
>JBKGXY010000164.1:0-4666 GCA_046546415.1 Ectothiorhodospira sp. | reverse complement strand
CATGAACGCCCATGCCCAGTGGATCGCCTTCAAGACCCTGGTCCTCAAGGAGATCCTCCGGTTCTCCCGCATCTGGATCCAGACGATCCTCCCGCCCATGATCACCACCAGCCTCTACTTCATCATCTTCGGGGGGCTGATCGGCGGACGCATCGGCGAGATGGAGGGCATCCGCTACATGGACTTCATCGTCCCCGGGCTGATCATGATGGCGGTGATCACCAACGCCTACTCCAACGTGGTGTCTTCCTTCTACAGCGCCAAGTTCCAGCGCCACCTGGAGGAGATGCTGGTCTCCCCCATCCCCAATTACCTGATCATCCTCGGGTTTGTGGGCGGGGGCGTGGCCCGGGGGCTGGCCGTGGGTCTGGGGGTGACCCTGGTGTCCATGTTCTTCAGCCCGCTGACGATCCAGGCCCCCCTGGTGGCGGTCTCTGTGGTGCTGCTCACCGCTACCCTCTTCTCCCTGGCGGGTCTGATCAACGGGGTATTCGCACGGAGTTTCGATGACATCTCCATCATCCCCACCTTCATCCTCACCCCCCTGACCTATCTGGGCGGGGTCTTCTATTCCATCAGCCTGCTGCCCGAGTTCTGGCAGGAGGTCTCCCTCCTCAACCCCATCCTGTACATGATCAATGCCTTCCGCTATGGCTTCATCGGCATGACGGACATGGGGCTCGGGATTTCCTACGCCATCATCCTGGGTTTCGTGGCCATCCTCTTTGCGTCGGCGTTGTACCTGCTGAACAAGGGTGTGGGCATCCGCACCTGAAACCCGCTTCTCAGGCCCCGGAGGGGTCCGGGGTGCGGGGGGCCTCCCCCGCTGCCCTGTGGGGCTGCGGCCAGTACCGGGCCTTGCCCTTCTGCTTGGCGCAATACAGGGCCCGATCCGCGCTGCCCATGAGGGTCTCGTAGTCGTCGCCATCCTCCGGATGGAAGGCGATGCCGATGCTGCAGCCAATGTGTCGGACATGGCCCTTGATCTCCACGGCCCCCCCCAGGACCTCCAGGATCTTGGTGGCCACCTCCCGGGCCTGGGCCTTCTCCTTCAGGTCCTCCAGAAGGACGGCAAACTCGTCCCCACCCACTCGGGCCACCGTGTCCGAAGCCCGCACGGCATGGGCGAGTCGGTAGCCCACCTCGCACAACAGCCGGTCCCCGGCATCGTGTCCCAGGCTGTCGTTCACCGGCTTGAAGTCATCCAGGTCGATGAACATCAGGGCCACCCCATGGGCACTGCGCCGGGCCTGGGCCAGGGCGTGCTCCACCCGGTCCTTGAGCAGGCTGCGGTTGGCCAGGCCGGTGAGGGGGTCGTGCAGGGCCATGTGTCGCATGTCCTCCTGGGCCTTCCTGCGCTGGGTGATGTTCACCGCCAGCCAGAGCACCGCCGGGCGCCCCATGACATCCGCATCCAGTGGGGTGACCCGACCCTCGAACCATTGGGGTCCCGCAGGACCGTTGCACTCGTCCTGGCCCACTTCCCTGGCCGACAGCATGTACTCCAGGGTCTGGAGTTGGCCCGTGTCCAGGACGTGGCGGATGTGGTCCAGGAAAAGACGGGCCTTGTCCGCGGGGAGCATGTCGTTCACCGATAACCCTACCAGTCCATCATAATCCTGGTGATACCTGGCCTCGTCGGTGCCACCGAAGATCTCCAGGTAATGCCCGTCCCGATCCAGGATGAAAAAGATGTCGGGCATGGCCCGGGTGATGGCCTGCAGCCGCTCCCCCTGGATGCGGTAGCGGCGCTCGGATTCCCGCAGGCGCAGGGCCTGGTAGGTGAGGTTCCAGCTCAGCAGTCCGGCCATGAGCACCAGGACCCCGCCCGCCAGATACCAGGCCCCGGGGCGCCCGGTCCAGGCCGTCCACCCCCCCCTGGGCCGGGCGGCCACCTCCCAGTGTCCCCCCGTCACCGGGATCGTCTGGCGGACGCTGTCCTCGCGAAACCGTTCGGGGTCGCCATAGAAGACCTCGCCCTCCTGCCCCAGTCCATCCCGGCCACGGATGGCGATCTCCAGCCGCCTCTCCACCGAGTCCAGGCCAGCCCGTGCATAGATGGCCTCCAGGTGGACCGGGATGCTGGTCAACCCCCAGTAACGGGGGCCGTCGGAGTCCTCCACATGGATGGGATGGCGGATGAGCAGGGCCTGACCCCCCTGCCTGAGGGGCCAGGGTCCGGCCAGTTGGGTCTCGCCCGTGGACATCAGTCGGCGCACCGAGGCCCCCTGCTCCGGGTGCCGGTACAGGTCCATCCCCAGGACCGCCTCGTTGCCCGTTTCGGGGTAGACGTGGCGGATGACGTTATCCGGGGCCAGGGTGATGTTGCGGATGACATCCGGACGACGGTCATGCAGGGTCCGGGCAACCCGCTGGAACTGGGTAGCGTTCAGATCCGGGTGGAGTCCGGCATAGGTGGCCAGCACCCGGGTCAGGTGCACGGCGGAGTTGAGTTCCCCCTCGAGCCGGGCGCGGAACGTGGTCAGTTCGGTGAGGACCTGGGTCCGGGCCCGGTCCTCCAGGCGGTGGCCCCAGCTGAGATCCGCCATCCAGAATCCCCCCGCAGCGACGGCTGCCCCCAGCAGCCCGGCGGCGAGGGCCTTGAAGGCACAGGGATGTAAGAAGGGGTTGGGGGGCATGATGGAAGCAAGGGATGGAATGTGCCCAGTGTAGCGCGATGCGCCGCACCCTGGCGATCTTCACCAGGACGCCCGTTGTCCCGGGGGGACCGTCTGGAAAGAACGGCGCGAGTCCGGGATAATGCAGAAGATCACGCGCACTCACGATCCATTCCCCAGACAGGATTCATATGGCCCAGTACATCTACACCATGAACGGTGTGGGCAAGGTCGTCCCGCCCAAGAAGGAAATCCTCAAGGACATCTCCCTGAACTTCTTCCCCGGTGCCAAGATCGGGGTGCTGGGGTACAACGGCGCGGGCAAGTCCACCCTGCTGCGCATCATGGCCGGTGTGGACAAGGAATACGTGGGTGAGGCCCGGGCCCAGCCCGGCATCCACATCGGCTACCTCTCCCAGGAGCCCCAGCTGGATCCGGACAAGGACGTGCGCGGCAACGTGGAAGACGGCGTGGCGGAGGTGAAGGCCCTGGTGGATCGCTTCAATGCCATCGCAGAGGCATTCGCCGATCCCGACGCCGATTTCGACACCCTGCTGGCGGAACAGGCCCAACTCCAGGACCGCATCGACGCCGCCGGGGCCTGGGATCTGGACCGTAAGCTGGAAGTGGCCGCCGATGCCCTGCGCCTCCCCCCCTGGGATGCGGATGTCAGCCGGCTCTCCGGTGGGGAGCGCCGCCGGGTGGCCCTGTGCCGCCTGCTGCTCTCGGCCCCGGACATGCTGATCCTGGACGAGCCCACCAACCACCTGGACGCCGAATCGGTGGCCTGGCTGGAGCGGTTCCTGCAGGAGTTCCCCGGCACCGTGGTGGCCGTGACCCACGACCGCTACTTCCTGGACAACGTGGCCGGCTGGATCCTGGAACTGGACCGGGGGCATGGCATCCCCTGGCAGGGCAACTACTCCTCCTGGCTGGAGCAGAAGGAGAAGCGCCTGGAGATCGAGGAGAAGCAGGAAAGCGCCCGGCGCAAGAACATGGAGGCGGAGCTGGAATGGGTGCGCAGCAACCCCAAGGGCCGTTCCGCCAAGAGCAAGGCCCGTCTCAAGCGTTTCGAGGAACTCACCACCCAGGAATACCAGAAGCGCAGTGAGACCAAGGAGATCTACATCCCCCCGGGTCCACGGCTGGGGGACGTGGTGGTGGAGCTGGAGGGGGTCTCCAAGGCCTATGGCGATCGGGTGCTCTATCAGGACCTGTCCTTCAGCATCCCCCGGGGCGGTATCGTGGGGGTCATCGGCCCCAACGGCGTGGGCAAGTCCACCCTCTTTCGCATGATCGTGGGCCAGGAGGCCCCCGACGCCGGCAGCATCCGGGTGGGGGATACGGTGGACGTGGCCTATGTGGACCAGAGCCGTGACGCCCTGCAGGACGAGCGCAGCGTCTGGGAGGAGATCGCCGACGGCCAGGACGTCATCCATGTGGGCAACTACCAGATGCCCTCCCGGGCCTACGTGGGCCGCTTCAACTTCAAGGGCAGCGACCAGCAGAAGCGGATGAAGGAGCTCTCCGGCGGGGA
Source organism: Ectothiorhodospira sp. (assembly GCA_046546415.1). GTDB lineage: Bacteria > Pseudomonadota > Gammaproteobacteria > Ectothiorhodospirales > Ectothiorhodospiraceae > Ectothiorhodospira. The sequence goes on along the minus strand of JBKGXY010000164.1, from coordinate 511 downwards.
ACGCAACCGGGTGCACCTGGCCAAGCTGCTGCGCAGCGGCGGCAACCTGCTGCTGCTGGACGAACCCACCAACGACCTGGATGTGGAGACCCTTCGGGCCCTGGAAGAGGCCCTGCTGGACTTCCCCGGCAGCGCCGTGGTCATCTCCCATGACCGCTGGTTCCTGGATCGTATCGCCACCCACATCCTGGCCTTCGAGGAGGACGGCAACGTGGTGTTCTTCGAGGGCAACTACCAGGACTACGAAGAGGACCGGCGCAAGCGCCTGGGCACCGACGCGGACCAGCCCCACCGGGTGAAGTACCGGCGCCTGGAGACCTGAAGGAGCCCCCGTGTGACCCCGCAACCCTCCCCGGCGGAGATCTCCCAGGTCATCCAACTGTCCGTGGCCCCCGTGTTCCTGCTGGTGGGTGTGGCCGGATTCGTGAACGCCTTCGTCGCCCGCCTCTCCCGGGTGGTGGACCGTCGCCGCCATGTGGCGGGGCTGCTGCGGGCCCCGGACCCGGCCCGC
>JBKGXY010000163.1:0-4781 GCA_046546415.1 Ectothiorhodospira sp. | reverse complement strand
GTGCGGGTGACCAACGCGGGGATGCGGGAGAGTCACGTCCACGACGTGACCATCACCAAGGAAGCCCCCAACTACCGCATGGACTGATCCCATGGCCACCGATATCCATGCCCACCGCATCCTCATCATCGACTTCGGCTCCCAGTACACCCAGCTCATCGCCCGCCGGGTGCGGGACTGCGGGGTCTACTCCGAGATCCATCCCTGGGACATGGACGCCGCGGCGATCCGCGATTTCCGCCCCAGCGGCGTCATCCTTTCCGGCGGCCCCGAGTCGGTGAACGAGATCGACCCGCCGGGGGCCGACCAGACCGTCTTCGAGCTGGGTGTGCCCGTGCTGGGGATCTGCTACGGCATGCAGACCATGGCCGCCCAGCTGGGCGGGCGCGTGGAAGGTTCCGATCACCGCGAGTTCGGCTATGCCCGGGTGCGCGCCCGGGGCCACACCCGTCTGTTGAAGGATATCGAGGACCACACCACCCCCGAGGGGGAAGGGATGCTGGACGTATGGATGTCCCATGGCGACCGGGTCTGTGAGATGCCCGAGGGCTTCCGGGTGATGGCCTCCACCGACGCCGCCCCCGTCGCCGGCATGGCCGACGAGGAGCGGGGCTTCTATGGCCTGCAGTTCCACCCGGAGGTGACCCACACCACCCAGGGCAAGCGCATCCTCTCCCGCTTCATCCATGAGGTCTGCGGCTGCCAGGACCTCTGGACCCCGGGCAACATCATCCAGGACATGACCGCCCGGGTGCGCGAACAGGTGGGCGGGGATCACGTGGTCCTGGGGCTGTCGGGGGGGGTGGACTCCTCGGTGGTGGGGGCCTTGCTGCACAAGGCCATCGGCGACCAGCTCACCTGTGTCTTCGTGGACACCGGCCTGCTGCGTCATCAGGAGGGGGACCAGGTGATGGCCACCTTCGCCCGGCACATGGGCGTGCGGGTGATCCGTGTGGATGCCGAGGACCGTTTCCTGAACGCCCTGGCCGGGGTGTCCGACCCGGAGGAGAAGCGCCGCATCATCGGCCGCCTGTTCGTGGAGGTCTTCGACGAGGAGGCCGGACGGCTCACCAACGCCCGCTGGCTGGCCCAGGGCACCATCTACCCGGACGTCATCGAATCCGCCGGCTCCAAGACGGGCAAGGCCCATGTCATCAAGTCCCACCACAACGTGGGCGGTCTGCCCGAGACCATGAAGCTGGGTCTGGTGGAGCCCCTGCGGGAGCTGTTCAAGGATGAGGTGCGGCGCATCGGTGTGGAACTGGGGCTGCCCTCGGAGATGGTCTACCGCCATCCCTTCCCCGGGCCGGGCCTGGGGGTGCGCATCCTCGGGGAGGTGAGGAAGGAATACGCCGACCTGCTGCGCCGGGCCGATTCCATCTTCATCGAGGAACTGCGTCGCGACGGCCTCTATGACCAGGTCTCCCAGGCCTTCGCCGTCTTCCTGCCGGTGAAGTCGGTGGGGGTCATGGGGGACGGTCGCCGCTACGACTACGTGGTGGCCCTGCGCGCGGTGGAGACCATCGACTTCATGACCGCCCGCTGGGCGCACCTGCCCTATGAGTTCCTGGACCGGGTGTCGCGGCGCATCATCAACGAGATCCCGGGGATCTCCCGCGTCACCTACGACATCTCCGGCAAGCCGCCGGCCACCATCGAGTGGGAGTGACGGCTACACGAAGACCCGGCTGACCTGCTCCAGGGCGGCCTGATCCTCATCCCAGTGCAGGGTCGGATCCTCGGGGGTGCAGCCCAGCCGGCGCAGGGCCGGCACCCGGGTGCGGTCCACGGTGGCAAGGCGGTGGCGGGTGGCCTGGTAGCTCTCGATGTTGGCCGCCTGCACGATGTCCACGTAGTCCACCGGGGCATCGTCCCCCGGATCCCGGTCCAGGTTGTCGTGTTCGGCGGCCACCGCCACCAGGGCCTCGTCGAAGTTCCAGGCCCGCAGCACGGCCCGGCCCACGGCCATGTGCAGCGTGCCGGTGATCAGGTTCAGGTGCCTTTCGTTCTCCACGATGACGTCGATATCCTTGGCTTTGATGAGGATGGGGATCACCCCCACGTCGTGCACCAGCCCCGCCAGCAGGGCCACCTCCGGGTCCAGGTGGCGGTGGGGGCGGGCCAGCAGGGTGCTGAGCAGGGCCACCTCCACGCTGTGGTTCCACAGGGTCTCCATGCGGGCGCGGATGCCCCGGTGACCGGTGTGGAAGACGTCCTTCATCGCCAGTGAGAGGATCAGGTGCTTGGTCTTTTCCAGGCCCAGGCGGGTGACGGCCGACTTGATGGTGGTGCAGCGGGCATAGCCCCGGTACGCGGGGCTGTTGGCGTAGCGCACCAGGCGCGTCGCCATGGCCGTGTCGTGGGCCACCAGCGAGGTGACCTCGTCGATGGAGCTGTCCTCGCGGTTGATGGTGAACAGGGCCTGCACGGAGATGTCCGGCAGCGTGGGGATGTAGATCCCGTTGCGGCGCAGATCGTTGCGCAGATCGGCGATGAATGTGTCGACGATCTCGCGGGTTTCGAGATTTCTTTTCACGGGGCGCAGGGCATGGTGACTTGCAATCAGTATGGCATACCGGGCCCGGATCGAGGGTCCATCCGGTGAACGTCTTGCCTGGCGGGGATCACGGTGGCCCGCCGGATGAGGCCGCCGCCGACCCGCGCTGGATGGCACGGGCCCTGGAGCTGGCCCGGGACTCCGCCGCCGAGGGGGAGGTGCCCGTGGGCGCGGTGATCGTCCGCGACGGGCGGATCCTGGGGGAGGGGCGCAACCGTCCCATCGCCCTGGCCGATCCCACCGCCCACGCCGAGATCCTGGCCCTGCGGGCGGCGGGTCAGGCGGTGGGCAACTACCGCCTGACCGGCGCCACCCTCTACGTCACCCTGGAGCCCTGCAGCATGTGCCTCGGGGCCATGGTGCACGCCCGGGTGGAGCGCCTGGTCTTCGGTGCCCCCGACCCCAAGACCGGAGTCGTGGGCGGCTGCGTGGACCTGACCGATCTGCCCATCCACAACCACCGGATCACCATCCGGGGAGGTATCCTGGAGGAGGAATGCGGGACGCTGCTGCGCAACTTCTTCCGGGCCCGCCGCGCCCGGTCATAGCCCCGGAGGCAGGATCTCCATAATCCCCGCATTTTCTACCGGGTCCCGCCCCTTGGAGGGGGTGTCCTCCTCTCCGGTACGGGCGAACCAGCTGAGGATGTCGTAGTAGCCGCGGATGTTCTGCACATACTGCACCGGCTCCCAGCCCCGGGCATAGCCATGGCGCGTGTCCTGGTGCCATTGGCGCTGACTCAGCAGGGGCAGGTGTTCCATGACGTCGATCCAGCGATCCGGATCCTTGCCCTGGGCCTCGGTGATGCGCCTTGCGTCCTCCAGATGGCCCAGGCCCACGTTGTAGGCCGCCAGGGCCATCCAGGTGCGGTCCGGCTCCCGAATGGTATCCGGCAGGCGTCGGCGCAGGCTGAGGAAGTATTCCGTACCCCCCATCACCGAGGCCCGGGGGTCGGTGCGGTCCGAGATGCCCACCTGACCCGCCGTGGCCTGGGTGAGCATCATCATCCCGCGCACCCCCGTGCGGGAGATCGCGTCCGGATCCCAGTGGGACTCCTGATAGCTGATGGCCGCCAGCAGCCGCCAGTCCATTTCGAATTGTTGCTCCGCCTCCCGGAACAGGGGCTCGAACTCCGGCAGGCGCTCGCGCACCAGGCGCATGAAGGTGAGCAGCCCGGGATAATCCAGCACGTCCATAATCCCGAAGTGGCGTTCGCGGATCTGCTGTAACCGCCCATTGTCCGCCAGGGTCTGGAAGAAGGTCTCCGCCTCGGTCACGAGCGTGGTATCCCGGGTCTTGGGGAAGGCCCAGGCGATGAAACGCGGCTCGGAGAGTTCCATGGCCGCCCGCAGTTCAGGGAAGAAGCGCCGTACCGAGACCAGCTCGTTGGAGTCGGCCACGGTGAAGTCCAGCTGTTCCTCGGCCACGCGGCGCATCAACTCGTCCGGGGTCACGTCCGGGATCGCCTCCCAGTCGAGCCAGGGATGATCCCGGGCAAGGTGGCGCAGCGTCTCGGCGTGGCTGCTGCCGGCCACCACCGCAATGCGCGCGCCCCGCAGATCCTCCAGGCCCTCGGGGCGCGGCCCCCCGTTGCGGTAGACCAGCTCCTCGGTCACCTGCTGGTAGTGTGGTCCGAAGCGCACCTGCCCCAACCGCTGGCGTGTGACGGTGATCCCCGCCGCCGCCAGGTCCACCCGTCCGGCCTCCACCCGGGGCAGGATGCCGTCGAACCGGTCCGGGACCACCCAGCGCACCTTCACCCCCAGGTGGTTGGCGAAGGCCTTGACCAGGTCGTGCTCGAACCCGGCCGCCTCGTCCCCCATGGGCTGGAATGTGGTGGAGCCGATGCGTGTGGCCACCACCAGTTCCCCCTTGTGCTTCACGCGCTCCAGATGGGTCATGGGGCGAATCAGCACGAAGAGCAGCGTGATCCCCACCAACAGCAGGAAGGCCGGGATCTCGAGGCGTTGGGAAAGGGTCAGGTACGGTCGTCGGCGTTTCAAAGGCTTAAAACGATGCAGGTTCTGGGCTATAATGCCAGACTTTCCCGGTCAAGGCAGGGTCCGACAGGGCCAGGCTCCCAAGGAGCCACGCAATGGGCGATGAAACCGGGGAAGAAAACCCAAGAACCCAGGAGAGGTGCCGGAGCGGTCGAACGGGGCGGTCTCGAAAACCGTTGTACGCGCGAGCGTACCGAGGGTTCGAATCCCTCCCTCTCCGCCAT
>JBKGXY010000162.1:0-4796 GCA_046546415.1 Ectothiorhodospira sp. | reverse complement strand
CGGGCGACACGCCCCCCGACGGCGTGGCCGCGATGGAACCCTCCCTGTAGGCCTGCGCGCCGCCACCCTGCGGGGCACACCCGCCTCCGGGCGACCCGCCCCCCGACGACGTGGCCTCGGTGGGTCCCTCCCTGTAGGCCTGCGCGCCGCCGCCCTGAGGGGCACACCCGCCTCCGGGCGACCCGCCCCCCGACGGTGGGGCCGCGATGGGTCCCTCCCTGTAGGCCTGCGCGCCCCCTCCGTGCGGGGCATACCCGTCTTCGGGCGGATCCTGGGGAGGAAGGGGGTATGACAGGCCCTTCCCGGGTGCCCGCTTCCCTGTTTCGGGCCTACGACATCCGCGGTGAGGTGGGGCCGGGCGGTCTGGATGCCGCCGCTGCCGGGGCCGTGGGGCGGGCCTTCGGGGCGGAGGCCCGGGAGCGGGGGATCGGGGAGGTGGCCGTGGGGCGGGATGGGCGTCTGTCCAGCCCGGAGCTGGAGGCGGCCCTGATCCGGGGGCTGACGGCCTGCGGATTGCGGGTGCTGACCCTGGGCTGTGTGCCCACCCCGGTGACCTGGTATGCCGCCCTGGAGCGGGCGGGGGGCAATGGGATCATGGTCACCGGCAGCCACAACCCGCCGCAGTACAACGGGTTCAAGCTCATGCTGGCGGGGTGTACCCTGCATAGGGAGACGGTGCAGGGCCTGCGCTGGCGTATCGAGTCGGGCCTGCTGCCCACCGCCCGCGGCGGCGGGGTCGAGCCCCTGGAAGTGGTCTCGGGGTATCTCCAGCGGCTGTGTGCCGACATCCACCTGGCGCGCCCCCTGTCGGTGGTGGTGGATTGTGGCAACGGGGCCGCCTCGGAGCTGGCGCCGGTCCTCTATGAGCGGCTGGGTTGCCGGGTGACCCCCCTGTTTTGCCATGTGGACGGGCGTTTTCCCAACCATCACCCGGACCCGGCCCGCCCGGAGAACCTGGAGGCCCTGGCCACGAAGGTGCGTGGGATGGGGGCGGATCTGGGGCTGGCCTTCGACGGGGATGGGGACCGGCTCGGGGTGGTGGACGGGGAGGGCCGCATCCATTGGCCCGACCGGGTCATGATGTGTTTTGCCCGGGATGTCCTGTCCCGCCACCCGGGGGCCGGGGTGGTGTTTGATGTAAAATCCTCCCGTCACCTTGGGGAGGAGGTGGAGAGGCTGGGTGGCCGACCCCTGATGGGCTGTACCGGTCATTCCCTGCTCAAGGCCCGCATGGAGGCCGAAGGGGCCCTGCTGGCGGGGGAGATGAGCGGTCATGTCTTCTTCCGCGACCGCTGGCTGGGTGTGGACGACGCCCTCTATGCCGGGGCGCGGTTGCTGGAATGGCTGTCCCGGGATGCCCGGCCGCCGGCGCGGGTCTTCGACGGGCTCCCCCGATCCTGCCATACCCCGGAGATCCTGGTGCAGCCCGCCGGCGGTGAGCCGGCGCGGGATGTCCTCATGCAGCGGCTCCTGGCGGCCCCCGAGCCGGAAGAGGCCCGTGTGCTGCGCCTGGACGGGCTGCGGGTGGAGTATCCCGATGGTTGGGGGCTGGTGCGGGCCTCCAATACCACCCCCTGCCTGACCCTGCGTTTCGAGGGGGATACCCCCGAGGCCCTGGTCCGCATCCAGGGCCTGTTCAAGGCCCGTCTGCTGGCGGCGGATCCCGGCCTGGCACTGCCCTTCTGAGGGCGTTTCCGAAACCCCTGACCTACGGGAGCACGACCCCGATGTCCGAACTCACCGCCATGGAACACACCAGCGCGCACACCATCGCCCGGGTGCTGACCGAGGCGCTGCCCTATATCCAGCGCTTCTCCCGCAAGACGCTGGTGATCAAGTACGGCGGCAATGCCATGGTGGACGAGGAGCTCAAGCGCGGCTTCGCCCGGGACATCGTCCTGCTCAAACAGGTGGGCATGAACCCGGTGGTGGTGCACGGTGGCGGTCCCCAGATCGGCCGCATGCTGGATCAACTGGGCAAGGAATCGCGCTTCGTGGACGGTCTGCGGGTGACGGACCGGGAGACCATGGACGTGGTCCAGATGGTGCTGGGGGGGCTGGTGAACAAGGAGATCGTCAATCTCATCAACCAGTTCGGGGGCCGGGCCGTGGGGCTCACGGGCAAGGATGGGGGGCTGATCCGGGCCCGGCGACTGAGCCACCGGCGGGCCATGGCCGATGACCCGGAGGCCTCGGAGATCATCGACCTGGGCCATGTGGGGGAGGTGGCCAGCATCGATCCGGCGGTGGTGCACATGCTGGATTCGGGGGACTTCATCCCGGTGATCGCCCCCGTGGGCGTGGGCGAGGACGGGGCTGCCTATAACATCAATGCCGACCTGGTGGCCGGCAAGATGGCCTCGGTGCTCAATGCGGAGAAGCTGATCCTGCTCACCAACACCGCCGGGGTGCTGGATGACGAGGGCCATCTGCTCACCGGCCTCTCGGCCCGTCAGGTGGACGAGCTCATCGCCTCCGGTGTGATCCACGGTGGCATGATCCCCAAGATCCAGTGCGCCCTGGACGCGGTGAAATCGGGGGTGCGCAGCGCCCACATCATCGACGGGCGGGTGAGCCACGCGGTGATGCTGGAACTGTTGACGGATAAGGGGGTGGGCACCCTCATCACCGGCTGAGGGGCGGCCCGTCCGCCGGGGTTCACGATGGGCTGTCTTCCCCGGCGCGCAGGGTGCGCAGGCGTTCCAGGTCCCGCTGGAAGCGCTCCGCGATGTCCGCCCGCTGTGCCCGCTTTTCCTCCAGCAGGGCCTCGTGGGCCCGGATGCGCGCTGTGAGTCCGGCCGCGTCGCCCGTCTCCAGGGCCTGGGGGCCGTCTCCGGTGGTCTCCTGCAGGCGGTCCCGCTCCGCCTTCAGATCCTCCAGTTCGCCGCGAAGGCGTTCCATTTCCGCATCCACGAGGGCCAGGCGGTCGTTCCGGGTGTGGAGCAATTCCCGCTCCGACCCGAAGCTCTTCAGCAGGATCCGGTCCGCTTCCGATTGCCGGTTGGCGGCGGCCTCGGCCGCCTGGCGCCGGGCCTCCTCGGTGGCACGGGCCTCGCGTTCCGCGGGCGTGGGGGGGGCCTCCTGGTGCTCGCGCACCACGCCACGGCGGTCGATCACCTCCCGGTCGTAGCGGGTCACCTCCGAGGGCGGGGTGTCGCTCAGGTGCATCTGTCCGTCTTCGTCCACCCAGCGATAGATCTGCCCGGAGGCCGCTGTGGGCAGGAGGATCTGCATGGCCAGCAGCCAGGCCAGGGATGCGCGACGGCCCTTTCCGGTGGCATCGGCGGTGGGACGGATCGGCATGGTGACCCCCATGGGCCGGGAAGGCCCGCGGCTGGATGACAGGTTCGGTGCCCGGAAGATCCGGGGGCCGGCGTGTGCCCCGCCCCCGGCGGGGACGGCCTTCAGGATCCGTTCACCCCGTATTCCCGGCGGTAGGTCTCCACGGCCGCCCGGTGTTCCGCCATGTCCGGCAGTTCCCGCAGGAAGGCCTCCAGGTCCGTGAGGGTGGCGATGGGGTGGACGGACAATCCCAGTTCCCGTTCCGCCTCCTGGATGGCCGACAGCGTCCCCTGCCCCCGTTCCTGGCGGTCCAGGGCGATGAGCACACCGACCGGTTCCGCCCCGGCGGCACGGATGATCTCCACCGATTCGCGGATGGCGGTGCCGGCGGTGATGACATCGTCCACGATGAGCACGCGCCCCTGGAGCGGCGCCCCCACCAGATTGCCCCCCTCGCCGTGGTCCTTGGCCTCCTTGCGGTTGAAGCAGTAGGGGTAGTCCCGATCGTGCTGCTGGGCCAGGGCCACGGCGGTGGCCGACACCAGGGGGATGCCCTTGTAGGCCGGGCCGAAGAGGGTGTCCACCTGGATGCCGGCGTCCACCAGGGTGCGGGCGTAGAAGGCCCCCAGACGCGCCAGGTCCCGCCCGGTGTTGAACAGGCCGGCGTTGAAGAAGTACGGGCTCACCCTTCCGGACTTGAGGGTGAAGCGGCCAAAGCGCAGCACGCCGCGTTCCAGGCAGAATTGCAGGAATTCGGTACGATAGGTGTTCATGGACCCGAAATTACAGGGATGCGGCGGGTGGTACAAGTTCCTTCGGGGCCGTTCGGGCGGCCCCTGTGGTAAGTTCATCGGCCGCTCCCCCCTGTCCCAACGTCATGCGCATCGTCAACTTCAACGCCAATGGCATCCGGTCCGCCGCCCGCAAGGGGTTCTTCCAGTGGCTCGATGCCCAGGGGGCGGATGTGGTCTGCATCCAGGAGACCAAGGCCCAGGCGCACCAGCTCACCGATGAGACCTTTCATCCCCGGGGCTATCACTGCACCTATTTCGACGCGGTGAAGAAGGGGTACAGCGGGGTGGCCCTGTACACCCGGCAACCGCCGGACGAGGTGATCACGGGGCTGGGTTCGGAGGACTTCGATCCGGAGGCCCGCTACCTGGAGGCCCGGTTCGGTGGGCTCTCCGTGGCATCGGTCTATGTGCCTTCCGGTTCCTCCGGCGAGGCCCGCCAGGCGGCCAAGTACCGCTTTCTGGACCTGTTCATGCAGCGCCTGCGCCAGGCCCGGGCCAGCGGTCGGGAGTATGTCCTCTGCGGTGACTGGAACATCGCCCATCGGCCCATCGACCTGCGCAACTGGCGCAGCAACCAGAAGCATTCCGGCTTCCTCCCGGAGGAACGGGCCTGGCTGGATACCCTGTTCGACGAGGTGGGCTGGGTGGATGCCTTCCGCCGGCTGGTGCAGGCCCCGGAGGAGTACACCTGGTGGTCCCATCGGGGTCAGGCCTGGTCGA
>JBKGXY010000161.1:0-4815 GCA_046546415.1 Ectothiorhodospira sp. | reverse complement strand
CCGGGGGGTGTCCCGTCAGGCGTTCCAGGGCCTCCAGGTAGCGGGCGCGTACCTGGGTCACCACCTCGTCCGGTAGGGCCGGGCCCGGGGCGGTCTTGTCCCAGCCCAGGGTCTCCAGGTAGTCCCGCAGGTATTGTTTGTCGAAGGAGGCGGGGCTCCGGCCGGGGGCATAGGTGTCGGCGGGCCAGAAGCGGGAGGAGTCGGGGGTCAGGACCTCGTCGATGAGGTGCAGGGCTCCGGTCTCGTCCAGGCCGAACTCGAACTTGGTGTCGGCGATGAGGATACCCCGCTGCCGGGCGTAGTCCGCGGCCTCGCCGTAGAGCCGCAGGGCGACGTCCCGCACCTGGGCGGCGAGCCTTGGTCCCAGCTCCCGTTCCGTGTAGTCATAGTCCACGTTCTCGTCATGGGCCCCCACGGCGGCCTTGGTGGACGGGGTGTAGATGGGTTCCGGCAGGCGATCGGCCATGCGCAGGTCCGGGGGCAGGGGGATGCCGCAGACCCGGCCGTCGGCCTGGTAGCTCTTCCAGCCCGAGCCGATGAGGTATCCGCGCACCACCGCCTCCAGGGGGAGGGCCCGCAGGCGCTTCACCACCATGCTGCGCCCCTCCAGCGGGGCCCGCTCCGCCGGATCGGGGACCACATCCGCCAGGGTCCTCTCCGATAGCTGGTTGGGGATGACATGGGCCAGGCGCTCGAACCAGAAGCGGGAGATCTGCGTCAGCACCCGGCCCTTGTCCGGGATGGGGGTGGGCAGGATCACGTCGAAGGCGGAGAGCCGGTCGGTGGTGACGATGAGCATGTGCCGGTCATCCACGGCGTAGATGTCCCGCACCTTGCCCTTGTGGATCAGGGGCAGGGTCGACAGATGGGTTTCGTAAAGGGCAGACATGAAACGCGGATCCAGGCCTTTATGGTGATTTACCGGAAGTTTAAGGTGTGCCGGCCGGGGATGCACGCGTCGGGACATGTACCCCCTGCTGGATATCTAGTATCTTCTGCGACTCCTGTATTCATTTTCCGAATCCGCAGCCAATGCAGAACCAGTCCCCCCTCGTGGGCGTGGTGATGGGCAGCCAGAGCGACTGGCCCGTCATGGAGCACGCCGTCAAACAACTGGAGGCCTTCGGGGTGCCCTACGAGGCCCGCGTGGTCTCGGCCCACCGCACCCCGGACCTGCTCTTCGAGTATGCCGGGCAGGCCGGGGACCGGGGGCTGCGCTGCATCATCGCCGGGGCCGGCGGCGCGGCACACCTGCCGGGGATGCTGGCGGCCAAGACGACGCTGCCCGTGCTGGGGGTGCCGGTGCCCTCGCGTCATCTGCAGGGGCGGGACTCATTACTGTCCATCGTGCAGATGCCCAGGGGGGTGCCCGTGGCCACCTTCGCCATCGGCGAGGCCGGGGCCGCCAACGCCGGGCTCTTCGCCGTGGCCCTGCTGGCCCACGACCATCCCGAGCTGGCCGGGGGGCTGGAGGCCTTCCGCCGGGACCAGCGGGAGGCGGTGCTGGCCCAGACCCTGCCCCCGGCATCATGATCCTGCCGGGGCACACCCTGGGCATGCTGGGGGGCGGCCAGCTGGGGCGCATGTTCACCGTGGCCGCCCGCACCCTGGGCTATCACGTGGTGGTGCTGGACCCGGATTCCGGCAGCCCGGCCGGGCGCATGGCGGACGATCACCTGCATGCCGCCTACGGGGACGCCTGGGCCCTGGACGAGATGGCCGCCCGCTGCGACGCCGTGAGCACCGAGTTCGAGAACATCCCCGCCGATACCCTGCGCACCCTGGCGCGGCACCTGCCGGTACGCCCCGGGGCCGCGGCCCTGGAGCAGGCCCAGAACCGCATCCGTGAAAAGCGCATGATCCGCCGCGCCGGACTGGAGACCGCCCCCTTCCAGGTGGTGGAGACCCCGGAGCAGGCCGAGGCGGCCTTCCCCGCCGTGGGCGCCCCGGCCATCCTCAAGCGCGCCGCCATGGGCTACGACGGCAAGGGCCAGGTGCCGGTGGATTCCGCCCGGGGCTGTGCCGAGGCCTTCGCGGCCCTGGGGGGCGTGCCCTGCGTGCTGGAGCGCCGCGTGGATCTGGAGCGGGAGATCTCCGTGGTCCTGGCCCGGGGCAGTGACGGCCGCTGCCTGAGCTATCCCGTGGCGGAGAATATCCACCAGGGCGGCATCCTGCACATGAGCATCGTCCCGGCCCGGGTGCCGGAGGCCACCGCCCGCGCCGCCTGTGAGGCGGCCGGGATCCTGGCCGGGGCCCTGGATTACTGCGGGGTGATGGCGGTGGAGTTCTTCCTCACCCCCTCGGGTGAACTGCTGGTGAACGAGATGGCCCCCAGGCCCCACAACAGCGGCCACTACACCCTGGACGCCTGTGTCACCTCCCAGTTCGAACAGCAGGTCCGCACCCTCTGCGGCCTGCCCTTCGGGGACGTGCGCCTGCTCTCCCCGGTGGTCATGGTGAACCTGCTGGGGGACCTGTGGGCCGGTGGCGATCCGGACTGGGGCCTGCTGCTTGCCCATCCTTCGGTCAAACTGCATCTCTACGGCAAGGATCAGGCCCGTCCCGGGCGCAAGATGGGGCATTTTTGTGTCCTGGACGACGATCCCGCCATCGCCCTGAAGACGGCAGGGGACCTGTTCGCCCGACTGGTGGGCTGAGTCCTCATCCCCCGTGTTCCGACCCCGGCGTCATCCCAGGAGGTCTACAGCATATGTGTGGAATCATCGGTGCCATCGCCCGGCGCGACGTCCAGCCCATCCTGCTGGAGGGCCTGCGCCGTCTGGAATACCGCGGCTACGACTCCGCGGGACTGGTGGTGCTGGACCCGGCGGGCAGCCTGCGGCGGGAGCGGGCCGTGGGCAAGGTGGAGGCCCTGGCAAGGCGCGTGGCGGACCGGCCCCTGGAGGGCACCCTCGGTCTGGCCCACACCCGCTGGGCCACCCACGGCGGGCCCACCGAGGCCAATGCCCATCCGCATCTGAGCGGCGGGGACATCGCCGTGGTGCACAACGGGATCATCGAGAACCACCAGACCCTGCGGGCCGAACTGGAGGCCCGGGGCTACCCCTTCGTCTCCGATACCGACACCGAGGTGATCGCCCACCAGATCATGGATTACTGCCGGCGCGGGCATGACCTGACGGAGGCGGTGCGCCTGGCCAGCCGGCATTTTCACGGGGCCTATGCCCTGGGGGTCGTCCACCGGGACGAGCCGGATCGGCTCATCGCCATGCGCCAGGGCAGCCCGCTCATCATCGGGCTGGGGCTCGGCGAGCATTTCATCGCCTCGGATATCCAGGCCATGCTGCCGGTCACCCAGCGTTTCATCCATCTGGAGAACGGTGACCTGGCCGAGTTGACCCGGGATGCGGTGCGTCTCTTCGACGCCGAGGGTGGGCCCGTGCTCCGTCAGGTGACCGAGAGCACCCTCACCGCCGCTGCCGCGGATCGGGGCCATTTTCGCCACTTCATGCTCAAGGAGATCCACGAACAGCCCCGGGCCGTGGCCGAGACCCTGGAAGGGCGGCTCTCGGAGGATGGGGTGCTGGAGGGGATCATGGGCCCCGGCTCGGAGGACCTGCTGGCGCGGGTGCGCTCGGTGCAGATCCTGGCCTGCGGCACCAGCTACCACGCCGGACTGGTGGCCCGCCACTGGATCGAGGGCCTGCTGGGGCTCCCCTGCCAGGTGGAGGTGGCCAGCGAATTCCGCTACCGGCGCCACGCCGTGCTGCCCGACAGCCTGCTGGTGACCATCTCCCAGTCCGGGGAGACCGCCGACTCCCTGGCGGCCCTGCGTCAGGCGGGGGAGGACGACTACCTGGCCGCCCTGGCGGTGTGCAACGTGCCCGAGAGCTCCCTGGTGCGGGAGTCGGACCTGGTGCTCATGACCCATGCCGGCCCGGAGATCGGGGTGGCCTCCACCAAGGCCTTCACCACACAACTGGTGGCCCTGTTCCTGCTCACCCTGGCCCTGGGGCGCCACCACGGACTGGACCCGGCCCGGGCCCGCAGCCTTGTGGAACACCTGCGGGGCCTGCCCGCCGCCCTGGAGAAGGTCCTGGCCCTGGACGCCCCGGTGGAGCGCCTGGCCCTGACCCTGGCGGACAAGCACCACGCCCTGTTCCTGGGGCGGGGGGCCCATTACCCCATCGCCCTGGAAGGGGCCCTCAAGCTCAAGGAGATCTCCTACATCCACGCCGAGGCCTATCCCGCCGGGGAGCTCAAGCATGGCCCCCTGGCCCTGGTGGACGCGGACATGCCGGTGGTGGTGGTGGCCCCCAACAACTCCCTGCTGGAGAAGCTCAGGTCCAACCTGGAGGAGGTGCGGGCCCGGGGCGGGCACCTGATGGTGTTCACCGATGACGTCGCCGCCCTGGGCAACGATGAGGGGATTCAGCGCCTGGCCGTGCCGCCGGTGGACGACTGTCTCTCCCCCATCATCCACACCGTGCCCCTGCAACTCCTGGCCTACCACACCGCCGTGCTCAAGGGTACGGACGTGGACCAGCCCCGCAACCTGGCCAAGTCGGTGACGGTGGAGTGAGTGCCGCAGCGGCCACTCCGGAGGAGGCGGCGGCTTGGATCCTGGGGATCAGTTACCGCAGTGTCAATATGGACAGGGGTCAATCGAATCCATGCGGGCGGGCTTCTGTAAGCTGGTCAACATGTGCTTCCTGCCCGGCGCAAGCGGCGGGAATATATCAGCTCGCTACTGGCCAAGAATGAGGTGAGCGGAAACGATCCCTATAACCGGCGGCTTTTCCTGCGCTGGCAGCGTGGTCCCTGCATCGTCAACCCGCAGTTGAAGATCAAGCT
>JBKGXY010000160.1:0-4835 GCA_046546415.1 Ectothiorhodospira sp. | reverse complement strand
CATCGGGGCGGACCGGAGTACGGCGCTCTTCGCGCCGAACGTCGCCTGGCGCGACTACCCGCTCCACGACCGGGTGGCACAGCTGATCCTGGCCGGGGGCTGCGCCGCCATCCCCGGCGTGGACGAGCAGATCGAGGCACGGGTGGGCACCCCCACCCGCATCGCCAATCCCTTCGGCCTCATGGGGCTGCACTCGCGCATCAACCCGCAGCGCCTGAGCAACGACGCCCCGGCCCTGATGATCGCCTGCGGCCTGGCCCTGAGGAGCTTCGACTGATGTCCCACATCAACCTGCTCCCCTGGCGGGAACAGCAGCGCAAGGAGCAGCAGAAGGAATTCACCGTGCTGGCGGTGCTGGTGGGGCTGGCCTGCCTGGTGGGGATCTTCCTCACCCACATCTACATCAACACCCAGATCGGCTACCAGGAACGGCGCAACACCTACCTGGAGAACGAGATCCGCATCCTGGACCGCCAGATCCGGGAGATCCAGGACCTGGAGGCCACCCGCCAGGCCCTGCTGGACCGCATGTCCATCATCCAGGAACTGCAGGCCAGCCGGCCCCTGGCCGTGCGCCTGTTCGACGAGATCGTCAACACCCTGCCCGACGGCACCTACCTCACCCGCCTCACCCAGCGGGAGACGAACCTGGAGCTGGCGGGCCGGGCCGAATCCAATGCCCGGGTCTCCGCCTTCATGCGCAACCTGGAGGACTCGCCCTGGTTCGGCGAGCCCACCCTACAGGTGATCGAGACCCGGGAGACCGACGGCGTCCGGCTCAGTGAATTCCGTCTGACCGTCTCCCAGACCAGCGACGGGGCGGAAGACGTGGAAGGGGAAGACGGCGGCGAGGAGGGGGACGCACGATGAACCTGGGCAGCCTGGACCTCAACGACCTGAACAACATCGACCTCAAGACCATCGGCAGCGCCCCCCTGCCCGCGCGCATCCTCGTGCTGGTGGTGCTGGCCGCCGCCCTGGTCGGCGCCGGCTACTGGTTCGACACCAAGAACCAGCTGCAGCGCCTGGAACAGGCCCAGGCCAGGGAACCCCAGCTGCGTCAGCAGTTCGAGACCCGCCAGCGCCGCGCCGCCAACCTGGATGCCTACAAGGTCCAGCTGGAGGAGATGCAGCGCAGCTTCGGCACCCTGCTGCGCCAGCTCCCCAGCCAGACCGAGATCCCCAACCTGCTGGTGGACATCTCCCAGTCCGGCCTCTCCGCGGGGCTTGAGATCGACCTCTTCCGCCCCGAGGACGAGACCCGCCGGGGCTTCTACGCCGAAAAACCCATCCGGCTGCGCATGAAGGGCAGCTACGATGAGGTGGCCCGCTTCACCAGCAGCGTCGCCGCCCTGCCCCGCATCGTCACCCTCCACGACATCAGCCTGCAGCCGGAACAGGGCGCCGCCGTGCTGGTGATGGAAGCCACCGCCAAGACCTACCGGTATCTGGAAGACAGCGATGCCTGATCCCAAGCGCCCGGCCCCCGCCCGACACCGGCTGCCCGCGGCGGCCGCCTGCCTGCTGTCGGTCCTGCTGGCCGGCTGCGGCCAGGACCTGTCCGACCTGGAGACCTACGCCGAGCGCATCAAACAGCGTCCCGGCGGGGGCATCGAACCCATCCCCGAGGTGGAACCCCACGAGCCCTTCACCTACCCCGGGCACGAACGCGACCCCTTCGACCCCTCGGTGGTGGACACCCAGGTGGACCCGCGTGCCGGGCAGCAGGACAGTGACGTGCGCATCGACCCGGATCGCCCCAAGGAATTCCTGGAGCAGTTCCCCCTGGACAGCCTGCGCATGATGGGCACCCTGGAGCAGGACGACACCCGCTGGGGGCTGATCCGCACCCCCGAGGGCGTCATCCTGCGGGTGCGCGAAGGCAACTACATGGGCAAGAATCACGGCCGGATCGACACCATCACCCCCGCCGGCATCCAGCTCACCGAGATCGTCCCGGACGGTTTCGGCGGCTACGAGGAGCGCGAGACCTCCATCGCGCTCAGCGAATAGGCAATGAGGACCGACCCGATGACCCAGGCGACCCCGAGACGCCCCCAGCCCCGGACCCCCGGCCCCCAGGGACGCCGATCCCGACCCCTGGAGCGGCTCCTGATCCTGTGCCTGCTCGCCCTGTTCTGGCAGGGCGCCGGCGCCGCCGAACACACCCTGGAGGAGATCGTCTACAACACCCTGCCCGGCGACCGGCTGCAGGTCCTCCTGCGCTTCTCGGACACCCCTCCCGAAGCGGAAGGGTTCACCATCGACAACCCCCCGCGTCTGGCCCTGGACCTCCCCGACACCCGGTCCACGCTGGAACAGCGCCGACAGGAGATCGACACCGGCCTGACCCGCTCGGTGCACATCGCCGAGGCCCGGGACCGCACCCGGGTGGTCTTCAACCTGGTGCGCATGGTGGGCTACGACACCCGCACCCGAGGCAATGACCTCATCCTCACCCTCAACCCCTCCACCGCCGACACCACCTCCCGCGACGACACCGCCGAAACCACCGACGCCGCCTCCCGCGAGGACACCGACCCCACCGGATTCACCGGGGAAACCCCTTCCGCTGAAGGCGGCGGCGGCGAACCGCGCATCACCCAGGTGGACTTCCGCCGCGGGCCCGAGGATGAGGGCCGCATCCTCATCACCCTGTCCAAACCCAATATCCCCGTGGACATGGTCCGCCGGGACGGTCGCATCGAGCTCACCTTCCCCCGCGCCGGACTCCCGGAGGCCCTGGAGCGGCGCCTGGACGTCACCGACTTCGCCACCCCCGTGCAGCACATCGACACCCTGCGCGAGGACGACGGCGTGCGCATGGACATCGCCGTGCACGGCGAATACGACGCCCTCTCCTACCAGACGGACGAGGAATTCACCCTGGAGGTCAAGCCCCTCACCGAGGAGGAGCGGGATGCCCTGCAGAAGGAACGCTTCCAGTACACCGGCGAGCGCCTCTCGCTGAACTTCCAGGACATCGAGGTGCGCTCCGTGCTGCAGCTCATCGCCGACTTCACCGACCTGAACGTGGTGGTCAGCGACAGCGTCAGCGGCAACATCACCCTGCGCCTGCGCAACGTCCCCTGGGACCAGGCCCTGGACATCATCCTGGAGACCAAGGGCCTGGACATGCGCAAGAACGGCAACGTCATCTACGTGGCCCCCGCCGAGGAGATCGCCGCCCGGGAACGCCTGCTCATGGAGGCCGAACAACAGGCCTCCGAACTGGCCCCGCTGCGGTCCGAGTTCATCCAGGTGAACTACGCCCGCGCCGAGGACGTGGCCGGCATCATCGAAGGGGAGGGCATCAGCTTCCTCTCCGAACGCGGCGACCTCACCGTGGACTCCCGCACCAACACCATCCTGGTGCAGGACACCGCCGACAAGCTGGAGGAGATCCGCCAACTGGTGGGCAAACTGGATGTGCCCGTGCAGCAGGTGCTCATCGAGACCCGCATCGTCTTCGCCACCGACGACTTCGACCGGGAACTGGGGATGCGCTTCGGGGTCACCGGCACCCGTCGCAATGGCGACACGATCTACAGCACCGGCGGACGCCTGGACGCCACCGACGGCATGACCGGCGAGGCCGCCGAGAACCTGAACGAAACGGGGAATCCCTTCCCCGTGGGCATCCCCGATCTCAACGACCGGCTCAACGTCAACATGCCCGTGACCGGCTCCGGCGCCAGCGGCATCGGCCTGTCCATCCTGCGCCCGGATGTCCTGCTGGACCTGGAGCTCTCCGCCCTGCAACTGGAAGGCCGGGGGGAGATCATTTCAAGCCCCCGGGTGATCACCGCCAACGGCCAGACCGCCGTGATCAAACAAGGGGAAAAGATCCCTTATGAAGAGGCCACCGCTTCGGGGGCGACCAGCGTCGAATTCATAGACGCCGTGCTTTCCACGGAGGTGACCCCCCAGATCACCCCCAACGGCAACATCATCCTGAACATCCGGGTCAATCAGGACAATCCCGGATCCAGGGAGATTCAAGGTACCCCATCCATCGACACCCGCGAGGTGGAGACCCAGGTCTTCGTGCGCAACGGCGAGACGGTGGTCCTGGGAGGGGTCTACGAGGTCAGTACGCTGGAACAACTGGAAAAGACCCCCTTCCTGGGCGACCTGCCCGGCATCGGCAACCTCTTCAAGAGGCGGTCCAGTTCCAACGCCAAGGCGGAGCTGCTGATCTTCGTCACCCCCAAGGTGGTGGAGGAATCCACGCTGGCGCAGTGAAATGGCATCGGAGCCCGCTCCAAGTCCCCTTGAAGCAACCACCATGTTCAAACAGGCATGACAAGATGATGACATCCAAGGAACACAACCCCACCCGCATCAGTGCATGGGCTGGCATGGTGGTCCTCTCTTTGCTCACCGCCTGTGGGGGGGGCGGTGGGGATGACGCTGGATTCACCGGAGATGCTGGCAACGGCGACCTCACCGAAGAGGCGGCCCAGGCCGAAAGCATCCAGATCTTCTCGGACGAGATCGAGATCGCGGCCAACGGCAGCGATCGGGCCAACCTCGAGGTCCTCGTCAAGGATGCCGGCAACCGTACCCTGGAAGGGGTGCCGGTGCGAATGACCGTCGATCCCGATGGCTCCGGCGGTGATCCGGGCTACAACCTCATCGTCAACGGGGAAGAGACCGATGCCGCGGGATTATTGACCGCCACCCTGGGGAGCACCCAGGAACTCCTGGGGGGGAACGCCCTGGTGACGGCCCGGGTGGAGGGCCGTTCCGATCTCGAGGCCACCCTGGGATTGCGTTTCATCGGGCCTTCCCTCTCCGTCACCCCTACCAGTCTGTCCCTTACCCAGGGCGAT
>JBKGXY010000159.1:0-4892 GCA_046546415.1 Ectothiorhodospira sp. | reverse complement strand
GACCGCTCCTGACGGCGGGGGGGGGGGGAGGTAGGTACCTCGGGGTAGGTACCTGGCACCTTTTTCCGGGGAAAAAGGTGCCAGGTACCCGGGATCCGTGGGTACCCGGGATCCGGGATCGGCCTCAGAAGGTGCCCAGGATCTCCCGCCAGGCCACCACGCGGGGGGTGGCCAATTCGCCCCAGAGGCCGTGGCGATTGAGTTGCTCCAGGGCCTCGGTGCTGTACTTGAGGGTGAAGTTGCCCCCCAGGTCCGCATCCACCCGACCCAGGCTACCCTCCAGGGAAACGGCGGAACCGAAGAGGTTGGCGGTGCCCGTGCCCGCCGTGAGCCGGGCCCCGTCGCGCAGGAGGATCAGGCCCTCGAAGGTGAAGGTGCCGTTGGCGGGGCCGAGGTCGATATCGCCGGAGAGGATGAGCACCCCGGCGGCGTGGGTGTTGCCGCCGAGGCGGACCTCCCCTTCCCCTTTCACCTCCACCACCGCCGGGGCATCGCGGCTGCCCAGGTCATTGGAGAGATCCACCCGCTCGCCGGATTCGAGGGTGTGGCTGCGGGTCCCGGACCGATCCGCGAGGGCATCGGCGTATTCACCCCAGTGCCCTGCGGTGACGCCGCCCTCGGTGGCTTCGCCGCCGGTCTGGCGCAGGGCGGGATCCCCCCGGATCTGGTCCGGGCGGTTGTTGCCCGCCTGGTTGCCGGTGCCCACGGCATCGGTGTCCTCGTTGCCCACCAGGTAGATGCCGGCGCGGTCGCCCTCCCCGGCCTGGGTGCCATCGCATCCGTCCCCGGTGCAGTCGTTTTCCGGCAGGTTCCAGTTGCTTCCGTCGAAGTAGATGGCGCTGCCGCTGTTGCTGCCCGTGCGTGTCTGGCAACCGGCGCCGTAGCAGGTGTAGGCGGATTCGGGCACCGGACCACCGGGGCCCTTGTCCAGTTCGGCCTCCAGGGTGCGCCGGGCACCGGTGTCCGGCAGGAGGCCGGTAACCCGGACGGTGGCCCGGCCATGGTCGTAGTCCACGGATTCCAGCCGCCATTGGCCGGGCCGGTCGCCGGTGACGGGGTGGGTGCCCGCCCCCACGGCCTGGAGGGTGGCTTCCCGGTCGCCCCAGGCGTCGAAGTCCTCGTGGCGCATCACCGCCAGGACGCGGGCGAGCCCGCTCTCGGCGGCCATGAAGGCCTCGGTGGCCTGTTTCTGGTTGCCGGCGATGCGTTCCTGGATCACCGCGCTGTTCATCCCGGCCACGCCCAGGAGGGTGGTGAGGGTGAGGATCACCAGGCTCACCACCAGCACGGCACCGGTCTGTCTTCCCTGGGGTTGCATGGGCATCTCCGGCCTCCTTGCGATGGAATATTGAGGCATCATAGCCGTTGCAGGATGGCACGGCGCAGGGCCACCCGGTAGTCCAGCCTGCGGTGGCTTTCATCGTGCATGCGGAACGTCACGGACAGGTCCAGGCCCAGCAGTCCGTGGTCCACGGGGTGGCGCACGGGCTCGGCCTCCAGATCGGTGCCCGGCGCCAGCCCCTCCACCAGGATCTGGCCAGCGGCATCGGGGTCGGCCCCGCAGCGCAGGGCCCCGTCAACCACCCAGTAGGAAACCTCCGATTCCCCCGGGGGCTGACCGCACCAATCCCCCGGGCGGTTGCGGGTGACCCCCAGCCGCCCGGGGGTACCGGTGTCCACCCCGGTGGCGCCGCGGATGTCCCGGATCAGGAGGTCCATGGTGTGGGTCACGGCGTCCTGGACCCGGGCGAGGTCCCGGGACTCCCGGTAGGCGGCCTGGTTGGCGGCGAAGATCTGCACCACCCCGGAGAGCAGGATCAGCCCGATCACCAGGGCGATCATCCATTCCACCAGCCCGATCCCACGCTGGGCCCGGGGGCCAGGCATCGCGGGGGTCACGTGCCCGCCCCCGCCGGCAGGGTGACGGCGTATTCGAAGGCCGCCTCGTCGCCCTCGCCCTGGAAACGTCCTTCGGCCCAGCGTACCCGGATGGTGCAGGTGGCTGGAGAGGTCCCGTCGCAGTCGAGGGTGCTGCCGGTGATACCGGGAAGCCGCATCCGGGCGGGGGACGCACCCTCGCCATCCGCCTCCCAGGCCTCACGCCAGCGGGCCTGCACCTCCGGGGCGTCGGGGGTGCCATCCACGGCGGCGGAGATCCACAGGCGCTCCGCCGCCTCCTGGGCCATGACACTGGCCAGGGTGCGCTGATGGGCGGAGTGGATGGACTGGATGCCCAACAGATGCAGCCCCGCGATCCCCAAAAGCCCCACGGAGAGCACCAGCAGGGCCACCAGGACCTCGGTGAGTGAGAATCCGCGCTGGGCGGGGAGGTTGTGGGGGGGAAACACCTTCATGGCCGCCGGTCTCGTGTGTTCCTGTTCCATGCAGGCATTATGACCCGACCCCTTGTGGGGCGTTCACCCCCCTTGGGGCATAGCCGATGAATCGCAGGCCGGGGCGGACATGCGGTGCCCGGGGATGGCCCGCGCTGGCCCGCTTGGGTACCATGCCCGGCCATGGACGGGCCCGGCGGTCCGCCCCCCGCACCAGGAGACCCCAACACGCATGCAGACGATCGAGACGGATGTGGTGATCATCGGCGGCGGTGGCGCCGGGCTGCGGGCCGCCATCGCGGCGGCGGAGGCGGACCCGGATGTCTCCATAGCCCTGGTATCCAAGGTGGTGCCCACCCGAAGCCACACGGTGGCGGCGGTGGGCGGGGCCGCCGGGGTGATCCATCCGGACGATCACCTGGACCGGCATTTCGACGACACCGTCTCCGGCGGGGACTGGCTCTGCGAACAGGACGTGGTGGAGGGGTTCGTGGCGCGATGCACCCCGGAGATGACGCAGATGGAGCAGTGGGGATGCCCCTGGAGCCGCCGCCCGGACGGGGGGATCAACGTGCGCTACTTCGGCGGCATGAGGTCGCCCCGCAGCTGGTTCGCCGCCGACCGCACCGGTTTTCACATGCTCCATACCCTGTTCCAGACCAGCCTGAAGTACCCGTCCATCCGCCGCTTCGACGAATGCTTCTGCATGGACCTGCTGGTGGAGGACGGCCGCCTGCGGGGGGTGCTGGCGGTGCACGTGCCCAGCGGCGACAGCCTGTTGTTCCAGTGCCGGGCGGCGGTGCTGGCCACCGGCGGGGCCGGGCGGGTCTACCGGCAGAACACCAACGCCGGCATCGTCACCGGCGAGGGCATGGGCATGGCCCTGGCCTGCGGCACGGGGCTGCGGGACATGGAATTCGTGCAGTGGCACCCCACCACCCTGCCCGGCAGCGGGCTGCTCATCACCGAGGGGGCCCGGGGCGAGGGGGGCATCCTGCTCAACCGCCACGGGCGGCGCTATCTGCAGGACCATGGCCTGGGCCCGGTGGACCCCTGGCCCCGGCCCCGGGCCATGGAGCTGGGCCCCCGGGACCGGGTCTCCCAGGCCTTCTGGCACGAGGACCGCGCCGGGCGCACCCTCTCCACGCCCCAGGGCACGGCGGTGCATCTGGACCTGCGCCATCTGGGCCGGGCAACCCTGGAGGAGCGCCTGCCCCAGATCCTGCACCTGGCCCGCACCTTCGCCGCCGTGGACCCGGCGGAGGCGCCCATCCCTGTGCGCCCGGCGGTGCACTACACCATGGGCGGTGTGCCCACCGACCCCCACGGGGCCACCGCCGTGGAGGGGCTGTATGCCGCCGGGGAATGCGCCAGCACGGGGCTGCATGGGGCCAATCGCCTGGGGTCCAACTCCCTGGCGGAGCTGCTGGTGTTCGGCCGGGCCGCGGGGGAGGCGGCGGTGGCCCATGCCCGCACCGCCCCCACCCCGGCCCCGGGGGTGGAGCGCCAGGCCGGGGCGGCCTGGCGGCGGTGGGTGTCCATGCTGGAGCCGCAAGGGGGCGAGCGACCCGCCGTGCTGCGGGACGCGATGCAGGCGGCCATGGAGGAGGGGGTGGGCATCGTGCGCGAGGCCGAAGGCATGCGCCGGACCTGCGAGACCCTGGCGGATCTGCGGGCGCGATACCGCCGCGGGCTGCGCCTGGATGATACGGGCCGGGCCTTCAACACGGAATGGCTCACGGCCATCGAGCTGGGCCAGGCCCTGAAGGTGGCCGAGACGATCGCCCACGCGGCCCTGGCGCGGGAAGAGTCCCGCGGGGCCCATCTGCGGGCCGATGGCTACGACCGGCGCGACGATGAACGCTTCCTGTGTCATTCCCTGGCATGGGACCGGGGTGAGGAGCCACCCCGCATCGACCATACCCCCGTCACCCTCACCCGCTCGGCACCGGGTGAACGGGTCTACGGGGGGCCGGCATGAGCGATACCCGCACCATCGTCCTGGAGTGCCTGCGCTATCACCCCGGGCGGGACGCCGGACCGTATCACCAGCGCTTCGAGGTGCCCTTCACCCCGGAGATGTCGGTGCTGGAGGGGCTGCAGTACATCAAGGATCACCTGGACGGCAGCCTCACCTTCCGCTGGTCCTGCCGCATGGCCATCTGCGGCAGCTGTGGCTGCATGGTCAACGGCGAGCCGGTGCTCACCTGCCAGGTGTTCCTGCGGGACTACCATCCCGGTTGCGTGCGGGTGGAGCCCCTGGATCACTTCCCCATCCAGCGGGACCTGACGGTGGATCCCTCGGATTTCCTGGACAAGCTGCGGCAGGTGGCCCCCTACCTGATCCCCGGGGAGGCCCGGACCCCCGAGGACGGCCCCCACCAGCAGACCCCCGAACAGATGCAGGACTACCTGGACACCGCCGCCTGCATCCACTGCCTGCTGTGCTATGCCGCCTGCCCGCAATACGGCCTGAAGGCGGATTTCCTCGGGCCCGCCGCCCTGGCCCTGGCCCATCGCTTCAATGCCGACTCCCGGGATGCCGGCCGGGCACGGCGC
>JBKGXY010000158.1:0-4912 GCA_046546415.1 Ectothiorhodospira sp. | reverse complement strand
AAGGGCAACTCCGGCGCGGTCCCGAGGATGTTCTGGACGATGGAGCGGGACAGGGCCACCCGTGCGGCAGCGGTCAGGACGTCGGGATCCTGACTCCTGGGACCATGCTCCGCCAAGGTTTCGGCGATGGTGCGCATATCCCGTATGGGGATCTGTTCCGACAGGAGGTTCTGCATCACCTTGAGCACGACCCCCAGACTCAGGGTCTTGGGCACCAGGTTCTCCACCAGCTTGGGTGAATGCTTGGCCAGGGTATCCAGCAGGTGCTGCACCTCTTCGTGGCCCAGCAGTTCATGGGCATGATCCTTGAGGATCTGGGAGAGATGCGTGGCGATGACGGTGCCGGCATCCACCACCGTGTAGCCCAGCCCCTGGGCCTCCTCCCGCTGCGAGGGGGCGATCCACAGGGCATCCAGGCCGAAGGTGGGGTCCTTCGTGGGGGTGCCCTTGATCTCCCCGAAGACCTGGCCGGGGTTGATGGCCAGTTCCCGGTCCGGGAAGACCTCGCCCTCCCCCACGGTCACCCCCATGAGGGTGATGCGGTACTGGTTGGGCCCCAGATCCAGGTTGTCCCGGATGTGCACCGGCTGGATGAGAAAGCCCAGTTCCTGGGACAACTTGCGCCGCACCCCCTTGATGCGGCCCATGAGCTGCCCCCCCTGGGAACGATCCACCAGGGGGATGAGGCGGTACCCCACCTCCAGCCCCACCAGGTCCACCGGCGGCACGTCGTCCCAGGTGAGCTCCTTGGTCTCGGGACTGGGGGGGGCGGGGGCCTCCGCCTCCATCTGCCGGGCCTCGGCCGCCTCCGCCGCCACCCGCTGCTGGCGCATGAGATAGCCGCTGGCCCCCATCAGGGCCGCCAGGCTCAGGAACACCACGTTGGGCATCCCCGGCACCAGCCCCAGCAGGCCGATGATGGCGGCGGACACGTACAGGGCCCTTGGGGCCCCGAAGAGCTGGGAGAGCACCTGCTGGCCCATATCCTGGGCTGCGGAGACGCGGGTGACGATGATGGCCGTGGCCGAGGACAGCAGCAGGGCGGGGATCTGCGCCACCAGTCCGTCGCCGATGGTCAGCAGGACGTAATTGGTGGCGGCATCGGAGACACTCATATCATGCTGCAGGGTACCGATCACCAGGCCGCCGATGATATTGATGAACAGGATCAGGATCCCGGCGATGGCATCCCCGCGCACGAACTTGCTGGCCCCGTCCATGGAACCATAGAAGTCCGCCTCCTGGGTGACCTCCTCGCGCCGCCGCCGGGCCTCCTCCTGGGAGATGACCCCGGCATTGAGATCGGCGTCGATGGCCATCTGCTTGCCGGGCATGGCGTCCAGGGTGAAACGGGCGCTCACCTCCGAGACGCGGCCCGCCCCCTTGGTCACCACCACGAAGTTGATGATCACCAGGATGGCGAACACCACCAGACCCACGGCGTAGTTGCCTCCCACCACGAAGTCGCCGAAGGCCTGGATCACGTTCCCGGCCGCCGCGGTTCCGGTATGCCCCTCCAGCAGGATCACCCGGGTGGAGGCGACGTTCAGGGCCAGACGCAGCAGGGTGGCCACCAGCAGGACCGTGGGGAAGACCGCGAACTCCAGGGGGCGCGGGGTGTACACGGCCACCATGATCACCACCAGGGAGAGGGCGATATTGAAGGTGAACAGGAGATCCAGCGCCAGGGGCGGCAGGGGGATGACCATCATGGCCAACAGGGCCATCAACAGGACCGGGGCCCCCAGACCCGATCGATTGATGTTCCTCAGTGTGTCGGCCAGGGTCGCCATTTATGGGTTCTCCGAAGGCGTGGAATCGGGGTTGGCCAGATCATCCGGCACGGGCAGATCCGTGGGCGGCGGGGGCGGTTCCCCCCCCTGTCTTTGCGCGCTGCGCAGCTGATAGATATAGGCCAGCACCTGGGCCACGGCCACATACAGGGCCGCAGGGATCTCCTGATCCAGCTTGGTGCCAAAATACAGGGCACGGGCCAGGGGCGGCGCTGAGAAGACGGCCACGCCGTGGCTACGGGCCGTCTCGCGGATCTCGGCGGCTATGTAATCGGCCCCCTTGGCCACCACCCGGGGTGCACCCATCTTCGACTGGTCGTACTTCAGGGCCACGGCGAAGTGGGTGGGGTTGGTCACCACCACGTCCGCCTTGGGCACCTCGGCCATCATGCGCCTGCGGGAGATCTCCTGCTGGGTCTGGCGGATCTTGCTCTTGACCTCCGGCTTGCCCTCGGTCTCCTTGTATTCGTCCTTCACCTCCTGCTTGGTCATGCGCAGCTGGCGCTGGTGGTTCCAGATCTGGAAAGGCACATCCACCAGGGTGACGAGGATCATGGTGGCGCTCAGGGCCACGAAGGTCCAGGCGATGAGATATCCGGCGTGGGCCAGCCCCGGACCCATCTCCTGGTTTCCCAGGGCGATGATGCGATTGGAGAAGGTCCAGAGGATGATGGAGGCCACGGTGGCGATGAGGCCGAATTTGGCCAGGGTCTTGCCCAGTTCCATGGCCCCCTGGGGGCCGAAGATGCGCTTGATACCCTTCATGGGGTCCAGCTTCTCCCCCTTGAAGGCCAGGCCCTGGGGCCGGAAGCGCCCGCCCCCCATGACCACCGGACCGATCAACGCGGCAATGACCAGCACCCCCATCAGCGGGGCCAGCAGGAGCAGCCCCTGGGCCAGCCGGTCCTCCAGGGCGGTGAGCATGTAGGCGGGATCGAAGATGCGTCCGCGGTCGATCATGAAACTGCGGCGGAAGAGTTCCTGGATGCGGTCCATCATGGCCCCGCCGAAGGTGAGCAGGGTCACCGAGCCGGCCAGTAACACCAGCGTGGTGTTCAGCTCCTTGGAACTGGCCACCTGCCCCTTGTCCTGGGCATCCCGCAGGCGTTTGGGGGTGGGTTCCTCGCTCTTCTCCTGGGAGGATTCGTTCTCGGCCATGGCCTATGTTGCCCCCAGGATCTGCTGAATGGACTCGAAGGCGGCCAGGACCAGGTTCTCCACCTGGGGGGCCAACGCCGGCAGGCTGAACAGGATGAGCAGGAATCCCAGCAGGATCATCATGGGGAATCCCACGGCGAAGATGTTCAACTGAGGCGAGGCCCGGGTGATGACCCCCATGGAGAGATTCACCATGAGCATGCCCGCCACCACGGGCAGCCCCACCAGGACCGCCCCCACATACATGGTGGAACCGAACTGCACCACCGTCCAGAAATCCACCCGGGTCAGGCCGTCCACCGCCACGGGCAGCAGCGTGAAGCTCTGCACCAGCATATCCAGCATGAACAGGTGGCCGTTCATGCTGAGAAAGAGCAAGGTCCCCATGATGACGAAGATCTGCGACACCACCGGCACCTGCACCCCCATACCCGGATCCACCATGGAGGCGTAGCCCAGGCCCATGGACAGGGCGATGGATTCCCCCGCCATGGTCAGGGCGCTCATCACCATCTGCAGGATGAACCCCATGCTCACACCGATGAGGATCTGCTGCACGGTCACCGCCAGGCCCTCCAGACTGAAGGGCTGGATGGCCGGCGTCTCGGGCAGCAACGGGGCCACGAACAGGGCCAGCAGCAGGGCCAGCACGATGCGCACCCGCACCGGGATCATGCCGGCACCGAAGATGGGGGCCGCCAGGAACATGCCGGTGATGCGCACAAAGGGCCAGGCAAAGGATCCGACCCAGGCCATCAGCTGTGCCTCGTTGAACTGGAACATGGCCGCCCTACCCGATCAGCCCGGGGATGGCGTCGTAAAGCCGCAGGACGTAGTCCACCAACAGGTCCAGCATCCAGCTGCCAAAGACGATCAGGGCCAGGAACATGGCCAGCAGCTTGGGGATGAAGGACAGGGTCATCTCCTGGATGGAAGTGGCCGCCTGCAGCATGCCGATGAGCAGACCCACCGCCAGGCCGGTCAGCAGCACCGGGGCGGAGAGCATGATGATGATCATCAGGGCATGCTGCCCCACGTCGATGACGATATCCTGATTCATGAATGCCTCTCCGGATCACGAGACAAAGAAACTGCTGGCCAGGGTCCCCATGATGAGGGCCCAGCCGTCCACCAGCACGAACAGCATGATCTTGAACGGCAGGGAGATGATCAGCGGCGAGAGCATCATCATCCCCATGGACATGAGCACGCTGGCCACCACCAGGTCGATGATGAGAAACGGGATCAGGATCAAAAACCCGATCTGGAAGGCGGTCTTGAGTTCACTGGTGATAAACGAGGGCACCAGGATGGAGAACGGTACGTCCTGGGGGGTCTCGAAGTCATCGCGATCGGCGATGCGGGCGAACAGGGCGATGTCCGTCTCCCGGGTCTGCTCCAGCATGAAATCCTGCAAGGGAGCCCAGGCGCGTTCCACCATCTCCTCCTGGGAGATCTCCTCGTCCATGAAGGGCTGCACCGCCTCCTCATAGACCGTCTGAAAGACCGGGGCCATGATGAACAGGGTCAGGAACAGGGCCAGCCCGATGAGGATCTGGTTGGAGGGGGTCTGGGTGGTGCCGATCCCCTGGCGCAGGATCCCCAGGACGATGATGATGCGCGTGAACGAGGTGAGCATGATCAGCGCCGCCGGCAGCAGGCTCAGCAGCGTCATCAGCACCAGGATCTGCAGCGTCACCGAATAGGTCTCGCCCCCATCCTCCCCAGGCTCCACCGTGAGGATGTCGAATCCGCTCTGGGCCAGGGCCGCATCCAGGGGCAGCAGCGCCAGCACCGCCCCCAGGGCCGGGATGAACCGGCGCGGGGTGTTCATGACGACCTCTCCCGACCCGACATGGCCGCCCGCAGCCGGGCGGCGAAGGGGTTCTCCTGCGTCGGCTCCGCCCCGTGGGGCTCCAGGGGCCGCTCCAGCACGTGCAGGGTGCGCACCTGCCCCGGAG
>JBKGXY010000157.1:0-4949 GCA_046546415.1 Ectothiorhodospira sp. | reverse complement strand
ACCACCTCGTGGCGATGTCGCAGGGCCGCATCGTGGCGTCCGGGCCGCCGGCGCGGATCGTCACCGAGGACACCGTCCGCGCGGTGTTCGGGATCGAGTCGCGCGTCGTCCCCGATCCGGTCACCGGCACCCCCATGGTGGTACCCATCGGGGCCCGTAGCCGCGACGCCCGCGACGGCAACCCCACCATCACGCCCCAGCCGGCGTTGCGGTGACCGGCACACTGGTAGCATAAGGTATTCCTAACCTTATCTATCCGGAGCCTGCCATCGTGTCGATCCGACCGGTCCTCGCCGCGCTGCTCGCCGCAGCCGTGACCCTGTCCGCCTGTGCCGGTGGCTCCTCTGAGGAACCCGAGCCCGCACCGGACAGGGGTGACGGCGTCGAGGATGACGGCACGGAGCAGGGCGATGGCGATGCCGCGCTCCTCGGTGCCTTCCGGGGGCGATGCGGGCTCCGGTCGGGGGGTGTAGTTCAACAGGGCGGCGGCGTGGGCACACAGGGCCAGCGCAAGCGCCAGGAGCCAGTGGCGGGGGCGGGGTTGTCTAATCATCTTCTCGGGTCAGGATCCGGATCTGCGCCACCCCTGCGCCGCGAAGGTCCTCCAGCAAGCGGGTCAGAGCCCGGGCCTCCAGGTCCATATCGGCCCGGACCTGGAGGGGTTCCTCGGGGTCTTCCCGTTCCTTCAGGGCCGCGTCCAGTTCCTCCTCCGTGATGACCCGACCCTGCCATGCCAGCGTGCCATCGTGGGCGATGGCCAGATAGCGGGGATGCGGGTCCTGGGCCGGGGCATGAGCGGAGATCGGCGGGATCACATCAAAGGGGGGCTGCTGCATCACGGTGCCGGCGATCATAAAGAAGATCAGCAGCAGGAAGATGATGTTGATCAGGGGCAGCACGCCATTGTCCGCATTCGGCGTGCGTCTCCTGTACGGGGGCAGCAGTGGGGATGAACGCATGGATGGGACCTTCGGCTCAGGGTTCGCGGGAGACGTCTTCCCCCAGGGCGAGGGCGGTGATGCCCCGGGCGTTGAGTTGATCGAAGGTGTCCACGAGTCGGGCCAGTCGGACTTCCGGATCGGCCCGCAGGATCACCGAGGAGATCTCCCCCTGTTCGAGCGCCTGTGCCAGCCGTTCTCCCAGAGGCTCCAGTTCGTGGCGCTCGCCGTCGTATGCCAGCAGTCCATCCCGCCTCAGCCGCACCTCCGCCGCCGGGGCTTCGTCGGCTTCGGCCCGTTCGCTTCCGGTGGCCAGGTCGATGCCGTGCCACGTGGAGAGACTGGATGCCAGCATGAAGAACAGCAGCAGGTTGAAAACCACGTCGATCAGCGGCGTGAGGCTGATCCGACGGCGCCTGCGTCGGGGCAGTTCTTCAAGCACCTTCGATGGCCTCCTCCCGGCCCGGAGCGCCTTGCGGGGCGGGCCGGGGGTCCTCCGGGCGGGGGGTGAGATCCCGGGTGGTGAAGACACGGGTCAGGGCATCCTGGAGATCCTCGTTGAAGTGCTCTAACCGGCCCTCCAGGTAGTTGAGCAACGAGAGGGCAGGGATGGCCACGGTGAGGCCCACCGCAGTGGTGAGCAGGGCCTCCCAGATGCCCCCGGACAATACGCCTGGGTCCGCCTGGCTGCCGGCCGCCTCCAGCTGGCTGAAGGCATCGATCATACCGATGACCGTGCCCAGCAGGCCCAGGAGGGGGGCGAGGTTACCGATGAGTTCCAGGCTGCGCAGATTCCGTCTGAGGATGGCCACATCCCGTAGTGCGGTCCGGGCCACCTCCTCGCGCACCACCCGTTCCTCCACGTTGCGGCGAAGACCCCGGATCGCCAGGGACAGCCCCCGGGCGATGGGGCTCCTGCGCCCTTCCAGGAGTTTCTGCGCCTGGCCCGTATCCCCCTGGCCCCAGGCGGTCATCACGGGCTCGATGAAATCGCGTTCCCCCAAGCGGGCCTGGCGGAATTGCCACAGCTTGAGCAGGGCCACCGCGAGGCTATAGACGGACATGAGCACCAGGAGGACGACGATGGGTCCTCCCAGGGAGATCAGATCGGCAAGGGATTGCCAGTTCCAGTCGAACATGGGGGAGTCTCCGAGGACGACCGGCCGGGCCGTGGCGGCCGGTTCACCGTGGATTACTGTGTCACAGATCGTGCCCGGACCGGCTCCCTCCGATGCCCGGCTCCATCGGGAGCCGGTGTCCTGATCGTTGGTATCTCAGGCGAGGGGCATGCTCTCACCAGCGATTGACGGGATGACAACGTTTTCATGAAGTTGCGATGACAATCCGGGTGCCGCCTTCAGAAAACCTTCACCGCTTTCTCATCCCCTTGTCGCATGGCCGGGCTAGGGTCTGCCGTGCGACCGGGTACGGGAGGCGGGGTCTGCCTGACCCTTCGGTACAGGAAGCGGGACGGGAATGTGCGAGCGCACCGGGATGCGGGGGAATCGCACGATCGGCAGGGAGACAACCGTACAGGACGGATACCCCGGGTGGTCCGGGCGTGATCGTGTCGGTTTGGCCGGTTCGACAGCGGAGGCCTGCGTGAAGACCGCGGGGCCCTGTGCACTGCCGTAACCGGCGCCCGGAAGTTCCCCCCAGGGGGGGGCGACCGGAACCGATACCATCGAGCTCAACCTGGGGGATATCCGGATGTACCCGAAACTGCGAACTACGGGACTGACCGCGGCCTCACTGCCGCTGCTGCTCCTGATGGTGGGGCCTGCCCATGCGGCCGGCAGCATCACCGGCAAGGTCACCGATGCCACGGGGGAATACACCTTCCCCGATGCCAAAATCCGCGTGGAGGACCGGCGCGTTTCTACTGTGAGCGGACGGGACGGACGGTTTCGTCTCACCGATCTGCCCGCCGGGGAATATACGCTGGTCATTGACTATGCCGGCGCCATGACGGAACGGGTTCCCGTAAAAGTGGTGGACGGCCGTGCGGCCGATGTGGAGGTGCGTATTGGTGGTGAGAGCGTCCAAGCCGGGGGTAGCCAGTTGCGGGGGCTTTTGATCGACAGCCAGGCGGCCGGGCAGGCCGCGGCCATCAATCGGCGCAAGGGTTCCGAGACGGTGGTCGATGTCCTCTCCTCAGACAAGGTGGGGAATTTTCCGGACCAGAACGTGGCCGAGGCCCTGCAGCGTTCACCCGGTCTGTCGGTGCAGCGGGACCAGGGCGAGGGACGCTTCGTGGTGATCCGGGGCATCGATCCCGGGTTCAACTCCACCACCATCAACGGCATGCGCATCCCCGGACCGGAGAACGATTCCCGGGCCGTGAACCTGGATGTCATCTCCTCGGATCTGGTGGAGTCGGTGACCACCCACAAGGCCGTGACCCCGGACATGGACGGGGATGCGGTGGGCGGCAACATCGACGTGAAGACCCTCACCGCCTTCGACCTGGGCGGACGCAGCATGAGCCTGTCCGTGGGCGGCAGCCACAACACCACCAACGAAGAGACCAGTCCCGACATCGCCGGGCGCTTTACGGATGTCTACAGCGTGGCTGGGGGTGAGGACAACCTAGGGGTGGCCTTCTCGTTCAGCCATTTCGACCGGGATACGGTCTCCGACGGCATCGAGGGGGCCCCCTGGGAGATGATGGAGAACCCGCAGGGGGAGGAGTTCCGCGCCCTGCCGGAGGGGGAACAGCGGGATTACGTGCTGACCCGCAAGCGCACCAGTCTGGCCCTGAACCTCGATTACCGGCCGACGGAGAAGGACCAGTATTATCTGCGCACCATGTACAGCGAGTTCGATGACGCCGAGACCAAGGAGGAAAACATCTACAAGTTTGAGGAGGGGGCCATCCAGGAGCTCACCGGCAGCCGCGGGATCTTCGAGGATGCGGAGTTCGAGAAGGCCCATTCCGACAGCAACAAGATCATGGAGATCCTGGCCTTCAGTCTGGGTGGTGAGCACGATCTCGCCCCCTGGTCGCTGGATTACAGCCTGGGCTATGCCGAGGCGGGTGAGCAGGGGGACCTGGAGATCACCGGTGAGTCCCTCGCCACGGGGGTCACCATGGGCTACGACCGCTCGGGGAATGCCCAGCAACCCCGGATGTTCGTGGTGGGGGATCAGGGAACCCGCGCCGAGGATTTCCAGCTGCAGACGGCGGAGGGAGAGGGCATCTTCAACGAGGAACGGGAACTGGCCCTGGCCTTCAATGCCCGCAGGGACATGGATTTCGGCGATGTTCCCGGCTTTCTCCAGTTCGGGGCCAAGACCCGGCTGCGGGAGAAGGAGAACGATATCGAAATCACCAAGTATGAGGATATCGAGGGCTATACCATCGCCGATTTCGCCCAGGACGGTCAGGTGGATTTCCCGCCCCGTGGTGACTTTGGGCCCGCCGTGGACCGGGATCGCTACCGGCAGTTCTTCCATGCCAATCGCGGGGACCTGCCCGTGAATGAGGCGGACAGCCTGCTGGACAGCCGGGCGGAGGACTATGACATCGAGGAGGATGTCCATGCCGCCTATGTCATGGCCAATGCCGATTTCGACCGTCTCACCCTTCTGGGCGGGGTGCGGCTGGAGCGCACGGAGTATTCCGCCAAGGGCACCCAGGCCACCATCGATGCGGCGGTGAACGACGGTGACCCCACACTGCGGCCGTTCTCGGATGACAAGCGCTACACCAACATCCTGCCCGGGCTGCACCTGCAGTACCGCCCCCGGGAGGACATGACGGTGCGCGGGGCCATCACCCGTACCATCGCCCGCCCCGGTTTCGAGGCCGCCGGCCCCTGGCAGATCATCGAGATTGAGGACGGTGAGAGGGTGGCGGAGAAGGGCAATCCGGATCTGGAACCCCTGGAATCCACCAACCTGGACCTGCGCTGGGACTACTACCCCGGCGGGATCGGTCTGGTGTCCGCCGGTATGTTCTACAAGGACATCAGCAACTACTTCCTGAGCACCAACACCGCCGGCGAGGGG
>JBKGXY010000156.1:0-4965 GCA_046546415.1 Ectothiorhodospira sp. | reverse complement strand
GCTGTTGTAGAACACCAGGGGCCGCTGGGGGTTCACCATCACATCCCGGGATTTCATCAGGGGCACCAGCACATGGGGGAAGTTCTGGCCGGAGAAGGCGGCATAGTCCCGGGTCATCTGTTCCATCAGGGCCGGATCGCGGGAGGTCTCGCCTTCCCGGTCCACCTCCAGGTAGACCTTGCCGGCGGCGTCCACGATCTCCAGGTGGGATGCATCCGTCTCGGGAAAGTGCAGGTGCACGCCGTCCCCCACCATGTTCCGGAAGGTGAAGGCCATGCGGCGGCTGACCCCGTAGTGGGCCAGCACCAGGCAGAACAGCAGATCCCCCGGCACGCAGAACCGCTTGGCGTCCTCGTTGTGGATGGGGTTGAAATCCCCCGCCACCTCCTTGGCAAAGCGGCTGGCCTGGTGGCGCGACACGCGCACGCCGCCGCTTTCACGGTCATGGAACGGGTCAAGATAGGAAGGCAAGGGCTCGGTCTCCTTGAGGATGCGATTCAGCATTCGGGCCACAAAAGGCCCGTCAGTGTACCTGCCCGCACCCGCACAGGCCATCACGGCGGACCTACTGCCACTGCTGGAGCCGCTGAAGGGCGAAACGGCCCTGGGGCGTCCCCGTGCCCACCTGCTCCAGATACCGCTGATACCGCGTGGCCGCTGCCCTGCGATTCTGCATCCCCTCGTAGGCCACACCCTGCAGGAACACGGTGTTGGGGTTGCCGGGCAGCAACGACTCATAACGCTGGAACTGCGCCAGGGCCGCCTCCGGATTGTCCAGGGCCAGCTGGTTCACCCCGCTGAGGTGAATGGCCTGCCCCTCCTCGGGATAGGCCTCCCGGGCGGCCTCCAGGTAGCGCTGCGCCTCCCGGTGGCGTCCCTGGGCCGACTGGGCCTTGGCCATGAGCACCAGACCGGGGTAGTCCTCCGGCTCGCGCCGCAGGGCCTCTTCGAAGTGCTTCGCCGCCTCGGAGGGGCGTTCCTTGGCCATCAGGGCCTCCCCTTCCCGCTCCTTCTCGATCACCGGCTTGAGCCGGCGCAGGCTGGCGGTCTGGTCCATATAGCGCTCGCGGCGGGTGGTCCGGTCCATGGCGGCGCCGTAGCGCTCCCGGGCCTCCCGCCGCGCCGTGTCGTAGCGCTCCTGGCTCATGGGATGGGTGGAGAACATGGCCTCGATGGCGTTGGGCTCGTGATCGGACATGGCCCGCAAATGGTCCATCAGCCCCACCATCCCCTCGGGGTTGTGCCCCGCCTTCACCATGTACTCCAGCCCCAGGGCGTCCGCCTCGCGCTCGTTCTCGCGGCTATAGTGGGCCAGCAGGGCCGTGGCCCCCACGGCGCTCACCGCATAGATGAGATTGCTGTAGCCCGAGAGCTGCTCCGACTGCCCCGCCGCGATGCCCAGCCCCCCCAGGGCCAGGGAGGCCAAAACCCCCTTGGTGTAGCGGCGCGCCGAATGACGTGCGTTCACATGCCCCGTCTCGTGCCCCAGCAACGCCCCCAGCTCCGCCTCGTCCTCCATCTCCACCATGATCCCCCGGGTGCAGGCCATGGTGCCGCCGGGGAAGGTGTAGGCATTGATGTAGTTGGCGTTCACCACATGGTGGTCATAGGGCATGTCCGGCCGGTGGGAGACCCGCGCCACACCCATGCCCACCTCCTTCACATAGGCGCTGACGGCGGCATCCCGCAGCACCCCGTAGTCATTGGAGAACTGGTGCGGCGCCTGCTGCCGGTCGATGGCGACCTCCTGCGCCTCGGACATGAGCATGAGCCGCTGCTCCCCGGTGACCGGGTCGGTGGCGCAGCCATGGAGCGCCGGCACCGCCACCCCGGCGGAGGCGGCGGACATCAGCCAGAGGAAGTCACGCCGCGTCATGCGGCGCTGGAGGATACGGTTACCGGGATGCTCGGGCATGGGGGGTCTCCTGGTCCTGGGGCTATTGACTGACGGACTCTAACCCAGGCTGTACCCGAAAGCGGTGTCGAAGGCAAGATGCCGCGTCACCGCTGGATACCGGGCGCCCGCCTCTGCAAAGATAGGCCGGTACGCGTACCTGAATCCATACCTCTTCCCCGACGGAGGTCCTCTTGCCCCCTGCCCCGTCCTGGCGACGCCTGCTGGATGCCGTCACCGGCGCTGCCCCCGCGCCGGGGCTGGATGAGCGCATCCGGGAACAGGCCCGGGCCGAGGCCCCGGTGCTGTGGCTGCTGGGCAAGGTGCAGTCGGGCAAGAGCTCCATCGTGCGCGCCGTCACGGGGGATGCGGAGGTCGCCATCGGCAATGCCTTCACCCCCTGCACGCGGACCTCGCGCCTCTACGAGTTCCCGCCGGAGGCCCCGGTGGTGCGTTTTCTCGACACCCGCGGGCTGGAGGAGGCGGACTACGATCCCGCCGGGGACCTGGCGCTGCTGGAGGGCCGGGCCCATGCCGTGGTGGCCGTGGCCCGGGCCATGGACCCGCACCAGGAGGCCGTGCTGGAGGTGCTGCGGGCGGTGCGCCAGCGCCATCCCCACTGGCCCGTGGTGCTGGTGCAGACCCGGCTGCACGACGGCTATCCCGACGGCCGCGACCACCCCGATGCCGCCACCCTGGCCGGGGACCCGGACCTGGCGGACCTGCGCCGGGCCCTGGAGGCCCAGGCCCGGACCTTCCGTGCACTGCCGGGGGACGGCCCGGTGCATATGGCGGCGGTGGATCTCACCCCGCCGGAGGAGGGGTTCAGCGACCCGGAATACGGCCTGGAGGGCCTGCTGGATGCCCTGGACGCCGGCTGTGCCGATGGCCGGGAGGGCTGGATCCGGGACCTGGCCACGGAGGCCCGGGCGGGACGGGCGGCCCGGCTGCGGCCGCATATCCTGGGCTATGCCCTCGCCGCCGGGGCCGCCGACGTGTTCCCCATGGTGGGCGCGGTGGCCGTGCCCACGGTGCAGGGACGCATGCTCCACACCATCGCCGGCTTCCATGCCGTCCCCTGGGACCGGTCCCTCCTACGGGCGTTTGCCGCCTCCCTGGGGACGGGGGCACTGCTGGGCATCGGCGCCGGTTTCGCAGCCCGGCAGGTGGGCAAGCTGGTGCCCGGCTATGGGCAAGTGGTGGGGGCCACCGCCGCCGGGGTGGCCAGCGCCTCGGTGACCTACGCCCTGGGCCAGGCCGCCTCGTATTACCTGGAGACCCGCCGCCGGGGTGTGGAGGACCCACAGGGGGTGCGCGCGGCCTACCGCGGGGCCTTGCGGGAGGCCCATGACCTGTTCCGGCGGCGGGGACCCGACACCGGCACGGCGAGGCCGGGGGACCGGATCCCGTGAAGGACGGAACCCGCCTGTGGACGCTGCTGGCCACCGCCCTCGTCCTGCTGCTGCCCCTGCTGGCCCTCATGCCCCTGGGGGTCCTCTGGCTCTGGCAGCAGGGATGGCTGCTGTACTGGCTGGGTGCGGGCGCGGTCCTGAGCCTGGTGGGCTATGGCCTGTCCCGATGGCTGCAGGGGCCGCCTTCCCCCGCGGTGCCGGGTGATAGCCCGGAGGGGGCGGTCTCGCCGCCGGACGCGGACTGGTCACAGCGGGACCTGGCGGCCTGGGCGTCGGTGCAGGCCCTGGCCTCGGAGGTGGACCCGGCCATCGTCACCCGCTACCGGGACCTGCTGGCGGTGGCCCGGCGCACCATCCAGACGGTGGCCGCCCACTACCACCCCGGGGATCGCCATCCGGTGTGGCGCTTCACCCTGCCCGAGGCCCTGCTGCTCACCGAACGGGTGAGCGTGCGCCTGCGCCGGGTGCTGCTGGACCGGGTGCCCGGGGCCCACCTGATCCGGGTGAGCCGTCTGGTGCGGCTATGGGAGTTCCAGCCGGCGGCCCGCACGGGGATGAAGTGGTTCCGGGGGGCGGCCTGGGTGTACCGCGCCGCCCGCCTGGTGAACCCCATGGGGGCGGTGCTGGCGGAGACCCGGGAGCGACTGTTCTCCAGCCTGCTGGATGAGGCAGGGGATGAACTGCGCCGCCGGGGGGGCCGGATCTGGGTGGAGGAGGTGGGCCGGGCCGCCATCGAGCTCTACTCCGGGCGGCTGCAGGCCCAGGCCGGGGCCCTGGACGAGACCGCCCTGGAGCAGGCCGCGGGGCCGGGCGTGCCGGTGGACGTGCCCCCGGGACCGGTGCGCATCCTGGTGGCGGGACCGGGCCAGGCGGGCAAGTCCAGCCTCATCAACGCCCTTACCGGACGCACGGCGGCCGGGGTGGACGTGCTACCGGCCACCCGCCTGCCCGAGGGGCACACCCTGGAGGCGGGGGATCTGTCCGGCATCGTGCTCATCGACACCCCCGCCCTGGAAGGCAATGAAGGGATCAACACCCTGCTGACCCAGGCCGATCAGGCCGACGGCATCCTCTGGGTGACCGCCGCCCACCGCGCCGACCGGGCCGTGGACCGCCGCGCCCTGCAGGCCCTGCGCCAGCACTGGTGCCAGGAGACCACCCGCCCCGCCCCGCCGTTGCTGGGGGTGGTGAGCCATGTGGACCGTCTGTCTCCGGCCCGGGAATGGGCCCCGCCCTACGACACCGACACCCCCCGGCGCCCCAAGGAACAGGCCATGCGTCAGGCCCTGGAGGCCGTGGCCGCGGACCTGGAGATCCCCCTGGAACACCTGGTGCCGGCACGCCTGGATCCCCCCGGCACGGTCTTTAATAGAGAACGTATCCTCTCACTGCTGGCGGCCCACATGGATCGGGCCCGGCGCTGCCGTGCCCTGCGGGTGGTGCACCAGGGGGCCCGGGGGCCGTGGCGGCAGGTGCTCGACCAGGCCGCCCGTGCCGGCACCGGGGCCGCCCGGCACTGGATCGGGCGCCATCGGGGCGGGCACCGGGAAGGGTGAAGGCGAAGGCGGCCCTCAGCCCCGGGCGAAGAGATGCCATAGCAGGAACCCCCCGTAGCCCCCCAGGAGGGCCAGGCTCAGGAGGGTGATGGGCCGCACCCCG
>JBKGXY010000155.1:0-4993 GCA_046546415.1 Ectothiorhodospira sp. | reverse complement strand
CAGGCGATCGTAGCAGGAGATCCCGATGAGGGCGTCGGGGCCCAGCCGTGCCCGGGCCTCTTCCAGACCGGTATCCTCGCGCCCCAGGTGGACGCCGTCCGCCGCCACCGTGGCGGCCAGTTCCACGTCGTCGTTGACCAGGAACAGGGCCCCGTGGGCGGTGCATAGGGCCTTCAGGGCGCGGGCGGTCTCCAGGCGCTGGGAGGCGTCGCCGGATTTGTCCCGGTATTGCAGGATGCGGGCGCCGCCGTCCAGGGCCTGTTCCACGCGGTGGACCAGGGTGCCGGGTCCTCCTTCGGGGGTGACGAGGTAGAGTCCGTGCAAGGCGTCAGCGGGCTTCGTGGGTGTTTCCGCGGGACTCATCGTCAACGCCTTCTTCTTCGGGTTGGGCCCAGAACAGACGGTTGGGGAGCTTCTGGCCCATGCCAAGGCGTCGCCCGGCCTGCAGGCTCTGCCAGGTGAAGTGAACGGCCTCGTGCACCGCCACGGGGACCGGGGTCCCCTGGGCCAGCAGAGTGGCGATGGCGGCGGAGAGGGTGCAGCCGGATCCGTGGAACTCGCCTTCCAGGCGCGGCACCGTAAAGACGTCCAGGCGCCGATGGTTGCCATACAGGGTGTTCTGCACCTCGCTGGTGCGTTCGTGGGTCCCGGTGATGAGCACGTATTCCGCTCCCTGGTCCAGCAGGGCCATGGCGCAGGCATCCAGGGTGTCGGATCCCCGGGCCAGGGCCCGGGCTTCCAGGGTGTTGGGGGTGAGCACGGTGGTCCGGGGCACCAGCAACTGGAGGATCCCGTCCACCATCTCCTCGTCCGCCAGGGCGGCACCGCCACCGGCGGCCAGCACCGGATCCAGCACCACCGGCAGGTCGGGGTAGTCGGTGAGCAGGGCGTGGAGGGCCTCGACGGCCTCCAGGGAACCCAGCAGGCCCACCTTG
This sequence comes from Ectothiorhodospira sp., assembly GCA_046546415.1. Taxonomy (GTDB): domain Bacteria; phylum Pseudomonadota; class Gammaproteobacteria; order Ectothiorhodospirales; family Ectothiorhodospiraceae; genus Ectothiorhodospira. The sequence goes on along the minus strand of JBKGXY010000155.1, from coordinate 4,058 downwards.
AGGGCGGCCACGGGCATGTCCTCGAGGATCGTGCGGGCCTGCTGGATGATCAGTTCCCCTTCCATGGGGGCCAGGCCCACCACGTCGCGGGTGTCCTGGACGGTGACGGCGGTGATCACGGGGGTGGCGTGTCCACCCATGCTCAGGATGGACTCGATGTCCGCCTGGATGCCGGCGCCCCCTGTGGGATCACTGCCGGCCAGGGTCATGACGATGGGAACCGACGGCTGGATGATCATGGTAAGCTCCCGCTGTGTGTCTGTGCCGAGTGTATCACCGACATCATCCCCGACACCGGGGCATGGCCATGGGAGGAGAGTCGCCGTGAAGAGATACCAGTGCGTGATCTGTGGTTACATCTACGATGAAGCCCAGGGCCTGCCGGACGAGGGTTATCCCCCGGGCACCCCCTGGGAGGAGCTTCCGGAGGACTGGGTCTGCCCGGAATGCGGGGCCGGCAAGGAGGATTTCGAACTGATGGCGGATTGAGGCCGGATCGCCCTGGGGAGTCAGTTCCGCAGGGTGATGCGGGGCCATCCCCGTGCCCGCGCGGCGGACTCCAGGGTCTCGTCCGGGTCCACCGCCACCGGGCGGGCGACCTGCTCCAGCAGGGGCAGGTCGTTGTGGGAGTCGCTGTAGAACCAGCTGTCCTCCAGGTCCAGATCGGGATGGGCGGCCAGCCATTGTTCCAGGCGCTCCACCTTGCCGTGCTGGAAACAGGGTATTCCGGCGAGCTCACCGGTGTAGGCGCCGTCGCGCAGTTCCGGTTCCGTGGCCAGCAGGTGCTCCACCTCCAGCAGGCGGGCGATGGGTTCGGTGACAAAGCGGTTGGTGGCGGTGATGATCAGCAGGGTATCCCCCCGTATGCGGTGATGCTGCAGGAGGTCCCGGGCCCGGGGTGCCAGCATGGGAAGGATGCGCTCGTCGATGAACCGGGCCCGCCAGGCCTGGAGCGTCTCCAGGGGGTGGGCCGCCAGGGGGGCGAAGGAAAAACGGCAGAACTCGTGGATGTCCAGGGTGCCGTTTTGGTACTGCTCGAAGAAGGCCTGGTTCTTGTGCTGGTACACCTGTGGGTCCACCACGCCCAGATCCACCAGGAAGCGTCCCCATTCCAGGTCGCTGTCCCCGGCCAGGAGGGTGTTGTCGAGATCGAACAGGGCCAGGCTCACGTAGAGGCCTCCCGGGGATGTGGGTCAGGGCGCATGATACCCGTCCTTGTCCCGGATGCACCATGCGTCGCCGCGGGGCATTTGCCCAGTTGTCCTGCTTATGGAAAAATGCCAGTCAGGAAACTGGTATCCGGGTGGCGTCTTAAGTGATTGATTTTGATGGTTATAGGCCCAATGTGGGGATCATCCTCTGTAACGGGGAGCGCCGCCTGTTCTGGGCCAAGCGGATCGGCCAGCAGGCCTGGCAGTTCCCGCAGGGAGGCATCCGCAGGGATGAAACCCCCGAGCAGGCCCTGTACCGCGAGCTGGAGGAGGAGACCGGGCTGCGAACCCATCACGTGGAGGTGGTGGGCAGTACGCGGGAATGGCTGCGCTACCGTTTGCCCAAGCACCTGATCCGCCGGCGCTCCAACCCGGTGTGCATCGGCCAGAAGCAGATCTGGTTCCTGCTGCGCCTTGTGGGGGATGAGTCCTGCGTGCGCCTGGATGCCGCCGCCGATCCCGAGTTCGATGCCTGGCGCTGGGTGGATTACTGGCAGCCCACCCGTGAGGTGGTCTTTTTCAAGCGCCAGGTCTATCGCCGTGCCCTGAAGGAACTGGCGCCGTTGATCTTCGACGGTGGCGTGCCTTCCGATCCTGCCGAACGGCGTTGCCGACGGCTTTGACCCATCCGCCGCCGAGGGCGGCCCGCACTCTGGCCATGCGCCCATGTTGAATGTACTCAGACGGATCGTCCTGGAGGTGGGTGCCGCCGACAACCTGACGGAGGCACTGGAGATCATCGTTCGCCGGGTGAAGCAGGAGCTGGTCATCGATGTCTGCTCCGTCTATCTGCGGGATCCGGACGGGGATGACCAGCGTCTTCTGCTCATGGCCTCCGAGGGGCTCAATCCGGAGGCGGTGGGGCATGTCCTGATGAACGCCGGCGAGGGGCTGGTGGGCCTGGTGGCGGAGCGGGCCGAGCCGGTGAACCTGGAGAATGCCCCGGACCATCCCCGGTTCAAGTACTTCCCCGAGACCGGGGAGGAGCGCTATCACGCCTTTCTGGGCGTGCCCATCGTGCATCACCGCCGGATGCTGGGGGTGCTGGTGGCCCAGCAACGGGAGCGCAGGCGGTTCGATGATGAACACGTGGCCTTCCTGGTCACCCTGGCGGCCCAGCTGGCGGGTGCCATCAGCCATGCGGAACTCATCGGCGAGGTGGGTAGCCGGCGCGAGTTGCTCAAGCAGGAGAACGTGCTGGTGGCCGGGATTCCCGGGGCCGCCGGTGTGGCCGTGGGGCAGGGCGTGGTGGCCTATGCCCTGGCGGATCTGGACTCCGTCCCTGACCGGGAGGCGGATTCGGTGGAGGACGAGGAACGGGCCTTCCATCAGGCCCTGAAGGCCGTCCAGGACGAGCTCACCGAGATCCGTGACCGCATGGAGTCGGTGCTGCCGCCGGAGGAGCGCCTGCTGTTCGAGGCCTACGTGATGATGCTGGGCAGCGACAGCCTGGTGAACGGTACGGTGGAGCGTATTCGCAGCGGGATCTGGGCCCCGGCGGCCCTGCGGGATACGGTGCGGGAGAGCACCCGCAATTTCGAGGATATGGACGATCCCTATCTGCGGGAACGGGCCACGGACGTGCGTGATATCGGCCGGCGCATCCTCATGCGCCTGCAAGCCCATGTACGCGATCCCGAGGAGTTCCCCGCCCGCACCATCCTGGTGGGGGAGGATGTCACCGCGACGCAACTGGCGGAGGTGCCCTCGGATCGGCTGGCGGGGGTGGTCTCCTCGCGCGGGACCGGTTCCTCCCATGTGGCCATTCTGGCCCGGGCCATGGGGATCCCCGCGGTGATGGGGGTCTCGGACCTGCCGGTGGGGCGCATGGAGGGGCGTGAGATCGTCGTGGACGGCTACCGCGGCAGCCTCTTCATCCAGCCCAGCCCGGAGCTGCTGGAGGAGTTCCGCCACCTCCAGGAGGAGGAACGGGAACTGGCTGAGGGCCTGCGGTCCCTGGCCCAGGAACCGGCGGTCACCAAGGACGGCCACGAGATCCCCGTCTACGCCAACAGCGGCCTGTTGGCGGACATCGCCCCCTCCATCCAGTCGGGGGCCGATGGCATCGGGCTCTACCGCACCGAGGTGCCGTTCATGATTCGGGAGCGTTTCCCCGGGGAGGACGAACAGACGGAGATCTACCGGGAGATCCTGCAGACCTTCGATCCGCGTCCGGTGACCCTGCGCACCCTGGATGTGGGCGGGGACAAGTCGCTGCCCTATTTCCCGGTATCGGAGGACAATCCCTTCCTGGGCTGGCGCGGCATCCGCATCACCCTGGACCATCCGGAGATCTTCCTCACCCAGTTGCGGGCCATGTTGCGGGCCAGTCAGGGGCTCAGCAACCTGAACATCCTCTTCCCCATGATCAGTTCACTGGAGGAGCTCAAGGGGGCCCTGCAGCTGCTGCAGCGGGCCCGGGAGGAGTTGCTGGACGAGCACTACGTCATCCCGATGCCCCGGGTGGGGGTGATGGTGGAGGTGCCCTCGGCGGTCTACCTGGCGGAGACCCTGGCGCGTCGGGTGGACTTCCTCTCCGTGGGCACCAACGACCTGGTGCAGTACCTGCTGGCGGTGGACCGCAACAACGCCCGGGTGGCGGATCTCTACAACGCCCTGCATCCGGCGGTGTTGCATGCCCTGATGCAGACTGCTGAGGGGGCACGCCGGGCCGGAAAGCAGATCAGCGTCTGCGGCGAGATGGCCGCCGATCCCGCCTCCGTCATCCTGCTGCTGGGCATGGGGATCGACGCCCTGAGCGTGAACGTGGCGGCCCTGGCACGGGTGAAGTGGGTGGTGCGCAGCTTTTCGCGGGCCCGGGCCCGGCAACTGCTGGAGCAGTGCATG
>JBKGXY010000154.1:0-4997 GCA_046546415.1 Ectothiorhodospira sp. | reverse complement strand
GGGTGCTGCACCAAGATAAGGCCGATCCTCAGGAGCGCGCCTTGAATCCCGTCCATCCCCTGCTCAGACCCACCGACGATCCGCACCTGTGGGAGGCCGTGCTGCCCGATGAGCAGGGGCGGCCGCGGCGTCACGGTCCGGTCTCCCTGGAGGCCCTGGCGCCCCGGCTGAAGGGCCGGACATGGGACATCCTGGCCCCCGGCAACCGGGTGCTGCTCACCCGGGTGCATCTCCCCACCCGCAATCCCCGCGCCATCCAGCGCGCCCTGCCGTATGCCCTGGAGGATCAGCTGGCGGAAGACGTGGAGGGCCTGCACTTCGTGCCCGGTGCCCGTCTTCCGGATGGGGCCTTACCCGTGGCCGTGGTGGCCCGGGGCGACATGGATGCCTGGACGCAGGCCCTGGGCGCGGCCGGGATCCAGCTCCGTTCCTTGGTGCCCGAGACCACCCTCCTGCCCGTCCCGGAAGACGGCTGGTGTCTGTGGCTGGAGGGGGAGAGGGCCTGGCTGGCACCGGGGGATGCCTGCGGTCTGGGCCTGGATCGTACCCAGGCCGCCTTCTGGGTGCGCCGGCAGTGGGAGCAGACCCCGGAGGGGGGGCGCCCGGGGCGGATCACCCTGCACCGCGTCGATGCCCCCCGGGCGGAAGATACGGACCTGCAGGCGCTGACGGAACGGCCGGGTCTGGAACTGCATTGGGAGGAGAGCGCACCGGGGCTCATGGAGACCCTGGCCACCCGGTGGCCAGCGCGACCCCCCCTGAACCTGCTCACCGGCCCCTATGCCCTCCGGGAGGGTCGCGGACAGGGGTGGCGTCCCTGGCGGGCGGCCGCCGTCCTGTTTGTGGCGGTGGTCCTGGTGCAGCTGACCTCGCAACTCTGGGGGTTGCAGGCCCTGGAGCGTGAGCGCGGCCGTCTGGAGGAGCGGATCCGGCAGGTCTACGGCCAGACCTTCCCCGGCGGGCGTATCGTGGATCCCCGGCGGCAGATGGAGTCGGCCCTGCGGCAATGGGAGCGGGGCGATGGCGGGGCCGGGGGGGACGGGCTGGCCGCCCTCCTGGGCCGGGCCGGACCGGTGCTGGCCGGGGCCGAGGGCCTGACCCTGCGCAGCCTGCGTTATCAGTCCGGCCGCCTGGACCTGGATCTGGATCTGGCGGACCTGCAGACCCTGGATCGCCTCAAGACCCGTCTGGAGTCGGAGGCGGGGCAACCCGTGGAGATCCGCTCCGCCAGCGCCCGGGAGGATCGGGTGGAGGCCCGTATCGTCATCGGGGATACGGGATGATCCGGACCTGGTGGAACGAACTCGCCCCCAGGGACCGGCGCATACTGCGCCTGGGTGGCATCGCCCTGGCCCTGATCCTGCTCTGGTGGGGCCTGTGGTTGCCCTTAACGGAGCGGGTGGCGCGCTCGCAGCAGGCCGTGGCGGAACTGCGGGCCGATCTGGCCTGGATGCAGGCGGCGGCAGAGGCGGTACGCTCCGCCCGCGGGCAGGAGGACGCACCGCCGCCGGATCCGGGGGACCGCTCGCTGCTGGGCGTGGTGGATGCCACCGCCCGGGATGCGGGTCTGGGGGGCGCCCTGCGCCGTGTCCAGCCGGAGGGGAACGGCACGGTGCGGGTGTGGCTGGAGGAGGCCCCCTTCGACGATACCGTGCAATGGCTGGATCGCCTGAAGCGTCGCCACGGGGTGCGGATCGCCAGCCTGGTGGTGGACCGTCAGGCACAGGAGGGCCGGGTGAACGCCCGCATCGTCCTGGAGGGGCAGGGGGCATGAGGGTTCCCGGGTTGCGCAGGCGCAAGGCCCCGGCCGCGTCCGGGGAGGCCCCACGGCGGATTGGGTGGATCGCGTCCCTGGTCCTGCTGGGGCTGGCCGCCTACCTGGTGTCCCTGGGGGTCACCCTGCCCGCCCCCCTGGCCCATGACTGGGCTCGGGAACGGGGTTGGCTGCCGGAAGGCCTGCACCTTCATGGGGTGACGGGCAGCCTCTGGTCGGGCCAGGCGCAGGAGGCCCGATGGCAGGATCTCACGTTGCAGGGGGTGACCTGGCGGGTGCGCCCAATGGATCTGCTTCGTGGCGCCCTGGGGGTGGAGGCGGGGTTCTCCGGCCCCGCCCCCGGTGGCAGCGCCGATCTGCGCCTGCGGCCCGGGGGGATCGGGATCCGGGACCTGCGCCTGGACCTTCCCGCCGCCCCGGTGGCCGGGGCCCTGGTGGACTGGCCGGTGGTGGTGGAGGGGCGGATCGTGGCGGACATCCCCGGGCTCGCCCTGGATCGTGACGGCCGTTTCCACGGCGTGACGGGTACGGTCGCCTGGCTCGGGGCCGCCTCCGGCTACCCCGAGCCCCTTGCCCTGGGGGATCTGCACGCCCGCCTGGGGGATGAGGACGGTGCCCTCACCGCCGATGTCCGGGACCGGGGCGGCCCGTTGTTCCTGGAGGGCGCCGCCCGACTGGAGCCCGACGGACGCTACCGCCTCCGGGCCCGCCTGGGCACCCGCCCGGAGGCCGGGGAAGAACTGGAGCAGGCCCTGCGCTTCATCGGCCGACCCGACAGCGAGGGGCGCATCCCCCTGAACCTGGACGGCCGCCTTTAGATCCCCTTCGGGGGGGGCCACTCACTGCGATATCCGCCCTGTTCCCATCACGATTCGCCACCGCATCAGGGGAGGTGGCCTCCCCCTGCAGGACCCATGCCCCCGGCAATCCGCCCCGGTGGGGGGCGGCTGCATCACGGAAGGGGCTCAGGCCCCGTCCCGTTCCGGCCGGTGGGCGGGGTCGATCCAGGGGTCTTCGTAGGCTGCATCCTGTTCCCGCCGGCGTTCCAGTTCGCCAGGGTCCTCACCGGGGGCCTTGAGGCGCACGTAGAGGCTGGCGAAGATCAGCAGGAAGTTGATGCTGCCCACCAGCACGAAGGGGGCCCGCGGGTCCACCGCGTCGAACAGGCGCCCGCCGATGAGGACGATGAGCAGGATGCCCAGGGCACCGCTGATGTTGAAGGCGGCCAGCACCGAGCCCCGCTTGGGCTTGGGGGCCTCCTGCCCCACCAGGGACTGCCCGCCCAGGAAGACGCTCATCTGGCCGATGCCCAGCAGGATGAAGAAGGGCACGGCGTTCCAGCCCCCCAGCGGGCTCTCCAGGAAGATCACCGAGAGGTTGCCCAGGGCCGCCAGGGCCATGCACACGGCCAGGGCCGTGACGCGGTTGAGTCGGTCCATCATGGGGCCGAGGAAGGGGGCCGCCACCAGGGCCGCCACCTGGGTGACGACGAACATCAGCGTCGCCTGCTTCACGGCGTTGGAGGTGGTCAGTTCCAGTTCCGCACCCAAGCCCACGGTGGTGCCCCAGAGCACGATGAAGGTGGCGTTGATGGACTGGTCCCCCCGGGCGATGAAGGCCGCGCCATAGGAGAGCAGGATGCGGGGGTTCTTCCCCTGGGCGAAGCCGGAGAAGAGCAGCTCCCGCACCCGGGGCTGGGGCTCCCGGCTGGGGGGGACGCCGGGCTTGAGGCCAAAGGCCACCACCAGGGCCGAGATCACCGCCAGGGCCGCCACCAGCAGGTGGGTGTAGAGCCCGGCGTCGGTGCCGCTGGCGCCCATGCCGGTGAACAGGTCGGGGAAGCCGCCGAAGCCCTGGCCGATGAGGACGATGCCCAGACCGTTGAGCATGCCGATGAGGGCCACCAGCTTGCCGCGGGAGCGTTCCGCCGGGTAGTCCGCCAGCACCGTGGACAGGGCCCCGGCGATGGCCACCACCCCCAGGGCATAGATGGTGCGGTAGAGGAACAGGTCATCCGCCGAGCTGGCCAGGGGGTAGAGCACGTAGGTGGCGGCCATGAGCATGAACCCGGCCACGTACACCGGCCTTCGCCCGATGCGGTCGATGAGGATCCCCGCCGGGATGAACAGCAACAGCGCCACCACCTCGGTCCAGAAGACCAGGTCCCCGCTCAGCCGGCCCTGCTGGTCCGTGGGGATGTTCAGGTGTTCGTTGAGGATGTAGGTCTGGCCGATGGTGATGAACACGATCAGGCCGATGGAGACGAACCCCGCGTAGAGGAAGGTCCAGCCGTGCAGGGGCCGGATGCCGGGGGCCAGATGGATGGGCCCGATGCGGTGGTTGGAGACGCGGTCTTCGCGGGTGTCTTCGCTCATGGAGGCCTGGATTTCCCTGTATCTGCGAGGGGATGAAGATACAAGGCGTGTGTCCTCGGCGCCAGGGGAATGGCCCGTCCCGGGCTTGCGTCATGGTGAGGACCTGCGGGGGATGGAAGGTCGAGGGGGTGAACGGCCTTGGGTAAAAAGGCTAAGCTACAGACACTTCCATCAGGGGCCGCGTTGCATGTCCAGTAAGCCATCCCGTCCGCGACGAGCCCGCCGTGCCACCTTCCGGATGCTTTCCGTGACGTCGGTGATCCTGTTGGCCGGTTGTGCCACCCCGCCGTCCGGTCCGGAGCCCGAGTCAGACGGGCCGGATCTGTAGGCGGCCGTGGCGGCGGGAGACTGCGAGGGGGCCCGGGCGGCGGTGGCGCGGCTGGCGCAGGGGGGGGCCGCTGGGGCGTCGCCGGTCCTCGAGGGGCGGTTGCAGGCGGCCTATGCCTGCCTGAACGCCAAAAGTCCCGGCGGGGCCTTCGAGGAGAGCCGGCGCTTCCTGCAGGCCGCGCCGCGCCATGCCCATGCCGATTACGCCCGCTATCTGGCGGCCGTGGCCCGCTTCGCGCAGTGGGAGGCACTGCACGCCGGGGAGGATCCGCCGCCGCCGGAGCGGGATAGTGCCGCCGCGCGGGCGTCCTTCGTGCTATTCCGGGATCTGGTGCGGGGCTATCCGGATTCCCCCTACCGGGAGGAGGCGGTGCCCTATCTGGTGCGTCTGCGGGAGGGGCTGGCGGGGGCGGAGTTGCGGGCCGCCGAGGCCCGCCGGGAGGCCGGGGACCCGGAGGAGGCCCTGGCGCGGGCGCGGTACGTGGAGAAGCATTACGGTGACACGGCGGCGGCGCAGGAGG
>JBKGXY010000153.1:0-5060 GCA_046546415.1 Ectothiorhodospira sp. | reverse complement strand
CGGCGGCCAGGAATCCACCCTGCTGAGCATGATCCTCCCCCTGCTGCACCACGGGATGCTGGTGCTGGGCCTGCCCTACACCGAGCCGGCCCTGACGGAGACCCGCTCCGGGGGGACCCCCTACGGGGCCAGCCATGTGGCCGGCCCCCGGGGAGAGAACCCGCTCACCGAGCATGAGCGGCAGCTGTGCCAGGCCCTGGGCCGGCGCCTGGCGGAGACGGCGCAACGTCTTCGGGGAGGGGATCCGCGATGAACCGGTCTCACTGGAAGTCCCTCTTCCGGCTGCTCACCCTGGGCGGGCTCTTCGGATTGCTGCTCCTGATCCTGATGGAGACCCTCTGGATCTCCCCTCCGGAACGCCTCCCCCGGGCCCTGGTACTGGCGGTGCTCGCCCTGCCCCTGCTCCTCCCCCTGAGGGGCCTGCTCCACGGGCGCCCCCGGACCCATCTGGCCACGAGCCTCCTGGTGCTGCCCTATTTCCTGATCGGCTCCTGGCTGGCGGCCACACCGGAGCTGCTGCCCTACGGGCTGCTCATGACCGGATTGAGCCTGACGCTGTTCACCGGCTGCCTGGGCTACGCCCGGCTGCGCCTGCGGGAAACCGCGCCATCCGGGGCGCAGGGGGGTGCCGGGGGGGACCTCAGTCCAGGAGGCGGCGCACGAAGGGCACGGTGATGCGGCGCTTGGCGGACAGGGAGGCCTCGTCCAGGCGGTCCACCACCTGCATGAGGGAGGGCAGGTCCCGGCGGTAGTGGCGAAGGAGATACTCACACACCTCCCGGGGCAGCTCGAACCCCCGCCGCCGGGCCCGCGCCATGAGGACCCCGGGCTTGTGGACGTCGTCCAGTTCCTGCAACTGGACCACCGGCCCCCAGAGCAGGCGGGATCGCAGGTCCGGGAGGGACAGCGGCAGGGCCCGGGGGGCCGCCCGCGAGGCCAGCAGCAGGCGGACCCCACCCTCACGCAAACGATTGATCAGGTCGAACAGGGCCCGTTCCAGTTCCGCATCCCGTGGGAAGAGGTCCAGGTCGTCCAGGGCGATGAGGTCCAGCGCCTGCCAGCCCTCCAGGGCCTCGGGACCGCTGCGGGCCACCAGGCCGGCCGGCAGATAGGCGATCCGTCCGCCATCCGCCGCCGCCCGATGGCAGGCGGCCTCCAGCAGGTGGGTCTTGCCACAACCCGCCTCGCCATAGAGATAGATTTGCACCTCGCCCTCCCCACGGGCCAGGGCCTGCACCGCCTCGGGTCCCAGCGGGTGATCCCCCGCGTGGAAGGTCTCGAAACTGGCCCCGTCGCGCAGGGCCACGTCCAGGGTCAGCTGCTGCATCGGACCAGGTCCCCGCGGACGGGCGCGGCACGGCCCAACCGGTACGCCTCCGGCGCCATCACGTGCCGTACCGCCGGTGATCGAGGGTCTTGCGGCTCCAGGCCACCACGTAGGCCAGGCCACTGCTCACGGTGGTCAGCGTCACCAGCACCAGCATCCCGTCCAGATAGCCCCCCGGCAGGGGGAGCAGGCCAGCGTCGATGATGACCGACAACACCAGGGTGATCTGCAGGAAGGTGTTCACCTTGCTGATGAAAAGGGGCTGCATATCCAGAGAACGGGTGACGGCACGGAAGGCCGCCGCCCCGCCGATGATGACCAGGTCCCGTCCCAGCACCAGGGCCACCAGCCACCAGGGGAGCAGCCCGGTGATGGCCATCGTGGTATAGGTCCCCACCACCAGGACCTTGTCCGCCAGGGGGTCCAGATACCCCCCGAAACGGGTGTACCATCCGTAACGCCGCACCAGCCAGCCATCCAGTGCATCGGACCCCCCCGCCACCGCCAGCAGCAGCAGCACCAGGCCGTACTGCCGGGTCACCAGGGCCCAGATGATGGGCCCGGTCATGAGGATGCGCAGCAGCGTGATGAGATTGGGGATCTGACGCGGCGTCACGGCACCCACCTGAAGGCCGGAAGGGATACCGGATCCACGGCATCCTCCGGGGGCATCACCTCCAGGGCGGGATCCCGGCGCGCGGCGCGCTCCAGGTCGGATGCGTCGCCCCGCAGGCGCAGCCGGAAGCGCACGCGTTCGGAGGTGAACCCGCCGGGTATCACCTCCCGCACCGGTTCCAGCCGGGCCAGGTGATCCCGGGCACCCAGATAGTCGGAGAGGTCGCCCACACCCTCGATCGTCACCTCCAGATGGTCCGGGGACGAAGTACGATCGCCCCGGGCGGCCTCCCTCCCGCTCAGGATATCGGCGGCCCAATGCACCCCGGACGACAGGACCCCCTCTCGCTGCGGGGCCTCGAAGCGGCGATCCCCCAACGCCTCCCCCCCGAGGCTGAGGCGGAACCGACCCTGCCAGCCGCCGTCTCCAGGACGCAGATGGGCCATCAGCATGCCATCAGGCCCGTAACGCTCCGATGCTTCCCGGAGGGTCCCGGTGAAGCCACCCACCACATGGGCCGCGCTCACCCGCCGCCAGTCCTCGGGATCCATGAGGGGAAGGATCAGCGGCAGGCCCCGGGTACGGGCCAGGGAGGACAATTCCCGACGGATCCCGGTCCCGTCGTCGTCGGCCACGAGAGAACGGCGCGCCCCTTCCTGGACCACCATCCACACCATCAGGGCGGGACGGTCTGCATCCCAGAAGGGCCAGTCCGCCTCACGGATGAAGGCCTCCAGATCCGCCCGGTCGAAGCGCACCCAGAGGGTCCGCTCCCCCTCCGGCCCCTCCTCGTAGCGGTAGGCCTGGACATATTCGGGAGCGGACTCCATAAAGGTCTCCAGCTCCGGGGCACCGGGCAGGATCCGGCGACCGGTCATCCGCACCAGCACCTGCTCCAGGGCCTGGGTGAAGGCGGTCTCCCGGGCCTCGGCATGAGACCCCTCCACGGCCACCCGGACCTCTTCCAGGGGGGGCGCCCCGGACGCATGCACCGGGAACAGCGCCACGATCACGGCGAAGATCAGCCCCGGGAGGGGTAAGGAACGCGGGGTTACGGGGAAGGTCGATTCCATGGGAACAGGACTACGCACATCGGGCCCGTTAAAATAGCATAATTCGGGATCCGGCCGCCTCGGTTTACAGTCACCCGAACCACCGCTAACATCAGCGCCCCATTGGGCGTGCGGTCCCTGCCGACCCCCCCACCTTCACGCAAGGAAATCCTCCATGATCCGAAAGGTCCCTCCACTCCTCCACGGGCTCCGCTATGAAGACGCGGGGGTCAGCATCGATGCGGGCAATACCCTGGTGGAACGGATCAAGCCCCACGCCCGGCGAACGCGGCGCCCCGGGGTCATGGCGGGTCTGGGCAGTTTCGGGGCCCTCTTCGAGCTCCCCATCGCCGACTACCGCGAGCCGGTCCTGGTATCGGGCACCGACGGCGTGGGCACCAAGCTCAAGCTGGCCCATCAACTGGGCCGCCACGATACCATCGGCATCGACCTGGTGGGCATGTGCGTGAACGACATCGTGGTCCAGGGGGCGGAACCCCTGTTCTTCCTGGACTACTACGCCACCGGCGCCCTGGAGGTGGACACCGCCGAGGAGGTGGTCCAGGGCATCGCCGATGGCTGTGCCCAGGCCGGCTGTGCCCTGGTGGGGGGCGAGACGGCGGAGATGCCGGGCATGTACGCCGCCGGGGAGTACGACCTGGCGGGATTCGCCGTGGGCATCGTGGAGAAATCCCGCATCCTGGACGGCAGCCGCGTCACCCCCGGGGACGTGATCCTGGGATTGGCCTCCTCCGGACCCCACGCCAACGGCTATTCCCTGATCCGGCGCCTGCTGGAACTCACCGAGAAGGACCTGGATACCCCATGCGGTGAGACGTCCCTGGGGTCTGCCCTCATGGCCCCCACCCGGATCTACGTCAAACCCCTGCTGGCACTGCTCGCTGCACACCCGGTACACGCCCTGGCCCATATCACCGGCGGAGGGCTCCTGGAGAACCTGCCACGGGTCCTGCCCGAGGGTACCCGTGCCTGCATCGACCCCGCGGCCTGGCCCCGTCCCCCGGTCTTCGGATGGCTGCAGGAGGCCGGCGGGATTGAGGAAGGCGAGATGCTGCGCACCTTCAACTGCGGCATCGGCATGGTGGTGATCCTGCCCCCGGAGGCCAAGGACAAGGCCCGGGCGCTGCTGGCGGCCCAGGGGGTGGAAGGTTTCCCCATCGGGCGGATCACCGCGGGAGAAGGTGCCCCCCGGGTGGACTGGAGGTGCTGATGCCCGATCGCCCCCTGCCCGGCATCGTCGTCCTCATCTCCGGCTCGGGCACCAACCTCCAGGCCCTGATCGACGCCGTCACCCGGGGGGAGATCCCGGGGCGCATCCGCGCCGTGCTCAGCAACCGCCCCGGGGTGGCCGGGCTGGAACGGGCCGAACGCGCCGGGATCCCGGCCCAGGTGATCGACCACCGGACCTACCCCGACCGGGAGACCTTCGATCAGGCCCTGATGGCGCACATCGATGCCCACGATCCGGCCCTGGTGGTGCTGGCGGGTTTCATGCGGGTGCTGACCCCGGCCTTCGTGGACCACTACACCGGTCGACTGATCAATATCCATCCCTCCCTGCTACCGGACTTTCGCGGGCTGCATACCCATGAACGCGCCCTGGAAGCGGGTGTCCAAACCCACGGCTGCACGGTCCACTTCGTGAATGGTGAACTGGACGGCGGCCCCGCCATCGCCCAAGCTGGGGTACCGGTGGAGGCGAACGACACCCCGCAATCGCTGGCCGCCCGAGTGCAGTGCCAGGAGCACCGCATCTACCCTCGGGTGGTGCGCTGGTTCTGCGAGGGGCGGCTGAAACTGGCTGATGATGGACAGGTGCACCTGGATGACCAACCCCTGCAGACCCCCCTACGGGCGGACGAAGTACCGGCCGACGACCGTGACCCACCGACGTAGCGACTGCTCGCCGGTGGCGACCCACCGCCCCATACCGGCATGGCCGGCATGGCTGACGCTGCTGCTGCTCCTACTGCCGGGCCTGGCCGGTGCCATGCCCTATGTCCCCCCCTCCTACACCGCCGAGTACCAGGCCAGCAAGATGGGC
>JBKGXY010000152.1:0-5143 GCA_046546415.1 Ectothiorhodospira sp. | reverse complement strand
GGGCGGGCGCGGGTATGCCCTGCTTCCCCGGGGCACGCATCCGTGCACCCGGGGGCCCGGGGGGCGTCTCCGGGGATGGCCCGGTGGGGGGACCCCGGGCCATCCCCGGATCGGTCTGCGGGGCACCCTGATGCCTCTCCCGGGGTTGTGGTATCCTTGACGGCTTATTTCCAGTCCTCCCACGCTCACCATCGGGACCCGAGACTGAATGGTCGACTTCGCCAAAGAAATCCTGCCCGTCAACCTCGAAGACGAGATGCGTCAGTCCTATCTGGACTACGCCATGAGCGTCATCATCGGCCGCGCCCTCCCGGATGTGCGCGACGGTCTCAAGCCGGTGCACCGGCGCGTGCTCTATGCCATGCGCGTGCTGGGCAATGACTGGAACAAGCCCTACAAGAAATCCGCCCGCGTGGTGGGGGATGTCATCGGTAAGTACCATCCCCATGGCGACTCCGCCGTGTACGACACCATCGTGCGCATGGCGCAGCCCTTCTCCATGCGCTACATGCTGGTGGACGGGCAGGGCAACTTCGGTTCCGTGGACGGGGATGCCCCGGCGGCCATGCGATACACCGAGGTGCGCATGGCCCGCATCGCCCACGAGCTGCTGGCGGACATCGACAAGGAGACGGTGGATTTCGTCGACAACTACGACGGATCCGAGACCGAGCCCTCCGTCTTCCCCACCCAGCTGCCCAACCTGCTGATCAACGGCTCCGCCGGTATCGCCGTGGGCATGGCCACCAACATCCCGCCCCACAACCTCACCGAGGTGGTGAATGCCTGCGTCGCCCTCATCGACGATCCGGATCTGGACGTGGACGGCCTCATGGCCCACCTGCCGGGGCCGGACTTCCCTACCGCGGGGATCATCAACGGGGACCGGGGCATCCACGAGGCCTACCGGACCGGCCGGGGGCGGGTCTATGTGCGCTCCCGCTCCCACGTGGAGACCGATGACCACACGGGTCGTCAGGCCATCGTCGTCACCGAGTTGCCCTATCAGGTGAACAAGGCCCGTCTGCTGGAGCGGATCGCCGAACTGGTGAAGGAGAAGAAGTTGGAGGGCATCAGCGAGCTGCGCGACGAGTCCGACAAGGATGGGATGCGCATGGTGGTGGAGCTCAAGCGGGGCGAGGTGCCGGAGGTGGTGCTCAACAACCTCTACATGCACACCCAGATGCAGAACGTCTTCGGCATCAACATGGTGGCCCTGGTGGACGGCCAGCCGCGGCTGCTGGACCTGAAACAGGTCCTGGATTCCTTCCTGCGCCACCGCCGTGAGGTGGTGACCCGGCGCACGGTGTACGATCTGCGCAAGGCCCGGGAGCGGGCCCATGTGCTGGAGGGCCTGGCGGTGGCCCTGGCCAATATCGACGAGGTGATCGCCCTGATCAAGGCCTCCGGCAGCCCCGCCGAGGCCCGGGCCGGCCTGCTGGAGCGCCTCTGGGCCCCCGGGGTGGTGACGGACATGCTGGGCCGCGCCGGTGCATGGACCTCCCGTCCCGAGGACCTGGCCCCGGAATACGGCCTCCAGGAAGGCGGGTACCGCCTCTCCGAGACCCAGGCCCAGGCGATCCTGGATCTGCGCCTGCATCGCCTCACCGGCCTGGAGCAGGACAAGATCGTCACCGAATACGGTGAACTGCTGGAGCGCATCGAGGATCTCCTGGAGATCCTGGCCCGGCCCGGGCGGCTCATGGAGGTGATCCGCGACGAGCTGGTGGCCATGCGGGACCAGTATGGCGACGCCCGCCGCACCGAGATCCTGGCCCGGCAGAAGGACCTTACCCTGGAGGACCTGATCCACGAGGAGGATGTGGTGGTCACCCTCTCCCACGCGGGCTACGTGAAATACCAGCCCCTGACCGCCTACCGGGCGCAGAAGCGCGGAGGCCGGGGCAAGGCCGCCGCCAGCTTCCGCGACGAGGATTTCGTGGACCGCCTGGTGGTGGCCAATACCCACGACACCATCCTGTGCTTCACCAGTCATGGCAAGGCCTACTGGCTGAAGGTCTACGAACTGCCCCTGGGCAGCCGCACCGCCCGCGGCCGTCCCATCGTCAATCTCCTGCCCCTGGAGGAGACGGAACGGGTCAATGCCATCCTGCCGGTGCGCGAATACCGGGAGGACCACTACGTCTTCATGGCCACCAGCCAGGGGGTCGTGAAGAAGACCCCCCTGGTGGAGTTCTCCCGACCCCGCAGCAACGGCATCATCGCCGTGGGTCTGCGGCAGGATGACCTGCTGGTGGACGTGAAGCTCACCGACGGCTGCCAGGACGTGATGCTCCTGAGTTCCGCCGGCAAGGCCATCCGCTTCACCGAGGCCGCCGTGCGTGCCATGGGCCGCACGGCGGCCGGGGTGCGCGGCATGCGTCTGGGCGAGGGCCAACAGGTGATCTCCCTGATCATCGTGGATCAGGGCACCATCCTCGTGGCCACGGAGAACGGCTATGGCAAGCGCACCTCCCCCGATGACTTCCCCCTGTACAACCGGGGGAGTCAGGGGGTGATCGCCATCCAGACCGGCGGACGCAACGGTGACGTGGTGGGGGCCTGTCTCGTGGCCGAGGAGGACCAGGTGATGCTCATCACCAACGGCGGCACCCTGGTGCGCACACCGGTGGCGGATATCCCGCGACTGGGGCGCAACACCCAGGGGGTGCGCTTGATTCGCCTCTCGGATCAGGAGAAGCTGGTGGAGATGGCCCGGGTGGAGGGCCTCAACGGGGATACCGATGCCGAAGACGGGCAGGACGAGGCCCCAGGGGATGGCGAACCGGCCGACTGAGATCCCGCCCGGCACCCCGATTCCTACCGTGATGCAAACCAGGAGCAAGCCATGACACGTGTCTACAACTTCAGCGCCGGTCCCGCCGTGCTGCCCGAACCGGTGCTGGAGCGCGCCCGCGACGAGATGCTGGAATGGAATGGCACGGGCATGTCCGTGATGGAGATGACCCACCGGGGCAAGGCCTTCGTCTCCATCGCCGAGCGGGCCGAGCAGGATCTGCGGGACCTGATGCAGGTGCCCGACCACTACCGGGTCCTGTTCCTCCAGGGCGGGGCCTCGGCCCAGTTCGCCGCCATCCCCATGAACCTCCTGGGGGAGCGCCGCCGGGTCGACTACGTCAACACCGGCGCCTGGTCCAAGAAGGCCATCGCCGAGGCCCGCAAGTACGCCGAGGTGAACGTGGTGGCCAGCAGCGAGGCCGATCATTTCACCACCATCCCCCCCTTCGAGACCTGGCAGTGCGATCCCCAGGCCGCCTATCTGCACTACACTCCCAACGAGACCATCGGCGGCCTGGAATTCCCCTGGATCCCCGAGAGCGGCGGGATGCCCCTGGTGGCGGACATGTCCTCCACGATCCTGTCCCGTCCCGTGGACGTGTCCCGCTTCGGGCTCATCTACGCCGGGGCCCAGAAGAACATCGGCCCCGCGGGGCTGACCGTGGTGATCGTGCGGGATGACCTCATCGGACATGCCATGCCCCAGGTGCCCTCCGTGCTGGACTACCGGGTTCAGGCGGAGGCCGGGTCCATGTCCAATACCCCGCCCACCTACGCCTGGTATCTGGCGGGACTGGTGTTCCAGTGGCTCAAGGCACAAGGGGGGCTGGAGGCAATGGAGCAGATCAACCGGCGCAAGGCACAGAAGCTGTACAACGCCATCGACAACTCGGCCTTCTATTCCAACCCGGTGGAGCCCGTGTCCCGCTCCCTCATGAACGTGCCCTTCACCCTGGCCGACCCGGAACTGGATGGCATCTTCCTCAAGGAGGCCGAGCAGGCGGGGCTCACCAACCTCAAGGGCCACCGCTCCGTGGGCGGGATGCGGGCGAGCCTCTACAACGCCATGCCCGAGACCGGTGTGGACGCCCTCGTGGAGTTCATGGCCGACTTCGAGCAGCGCAAGGCCTGATCCGCCATGTATCGCATCCTCACCCTCAACCACATCGCCTCGAAGGGGCTGGAACGCTTCGGGCGCGAGCATTACGAAGTGGCCTCGGAGATCCCTCATCCCGATGCCATCCTGGTGCGTTCCTTCAAGATGCACGACATGGAGATCCCCGAGAGCCTCAAGGCGGTGGGCCGGGCCGGCGCCGGGGTGAACAACATCCCCGTGGATGCCCTGAGCGAGCGGGGGATCCCGGTGTTCAACGCCCCCGGGGCCAATGCCAACGCCGTCAAGGAGCTGGTCCTGGCGGGGATGCTCCTGGCGGCCCGCAATATCTGCCAGGCCTGGGCCTACACGCGCCAGCTGGAGGGGGACGATGCCGAGATGAACCGGCAGGTGGAGGCGGGCAAGAAGCGCTTCGCCGGGTTCGAACTGCCCGGACGTACCCTGGGGGTGATCGGTCTGGGGGCCATCGGCGTGCAGGTGGCCAATGCCGCCCGGGCGCTGGGCATGGGGGTGGTGGGCTTCGACCCCCATATGACCGTCAACCGGGCCTGGCAACTGGATGCCGGGGTCCAGCAGGCGGCCAGCGTGGACGATCTCGTCGCCCGGTGCGACATGATCACCCTCCACCTGCCCTTGAACGAGCACACCCGTCACCTGATGGACGCGGACCGGATCAGGGCCATGCGCCCCGGTACCGTGCTCCTCAACTTCGCCCGGGACGGGATCGTGGACGAGGCCGCCGTGGTGGGGGCCCTGGACGCCGGTCACCTGCACGCCTATGTCTGCGACTTCCCGGGCAACCGTCTGAAGGGGCATGACCGGGTCATCGCCCTGCCGCACCTGGGGGCCTCCACGGTGGAGGCGGAGGAGAACTGCGCCATCATGGTGGCGGACCAGTTGCGGGCGTATCTGGAGCACGGCAACGTACGCAACGCCGTGAATCTGCCGGAGGTGCATCTCCCCCGGGCCGGTGAGGGCCGCCTGGCGGTGATCAACCGCAACCGCCCGGACATGGTCAGCCAGATCTCCCACATCCTGGGCCAGAACGGCATCAATATCGTGCACATGGTGAACGAGTCCCGGGCGGGGCTGGCCTACAACCTGATCGATGTGGAAGGGGTGATCGACGAGGAGGCGGCCCGGGGCATCGCCGGGATCGATGGCGTGCTCCGGGTGCGGGTCCTCTGAGAGGGCGGTGTCGTGCGCGACGTGTTCCATCACAACGAGGGG
>JBKGXY010000151.1:0-5169 GCA_046546415.1 Ectothiorhodospira sp. | reverse complement strand
TGGGCCATCCTGCGTCTGCGCCGCACCATGTCATCCCCCGGTCCCCGCCGGCCGGGCGGTGTCGAGGATGCGCAGCACCAGGGCCTGGAAATCCAGGCCCGCGGCCCGGGCGGCCATGGGCACCAGGCTGTGGTCGGTCATCCCCGGTACCGTGTTCACCTCGATGAGCCAGGGTTGCCCGGATTCATCCCGCATCAGGTCCACCCGTCCCCAGCCCGCCCCCGAGACGGCGGCAAAGGCCTCCAGGGCCAGGGCCCGGAGCCGCGCCTCCTCCTCCGGGGGGAGACCGCAGGGGCAGTGGTAGCGGGTGTCCCCGGCCCGGTACTTGGCCTCGTAGTCGTAGAAGGCCCTTGGGGTCTCCAGGCGGATCAGGGGCAGGGTCTCGCCGTCCAGGATGGCCGCCGTGTACTCCCCCCCCGCGATCCATCGTTCCGCCAGCACGGGCCCGCCGCAGGCCGCCGCCGTGGCATGGGCCGTGACCAGTTCCTCGGCCCGGGTCACCCGGGTCATGCCGATGCTGGAACCCTCCAGGGCCGGCTTGACGATGAGCGGCAGCCCCAGGGACTCGGCCACGGCCTGCGGATCGAAACCCGTCTCCAATACCCGAAAGTCCGGGGTGGGCAGACCCGCGCCGCGCCACAGGCGCTTGGTCATGAGCTTGTCCATGGCCATCGCCGATGCGGCCACGCCGCTGCCGGTGTAGGGGATCCCCGCCAGTTCCAGGGCCCCCTGCACGACCCCGTCCTCACCGCCGCGGCCATGCAGGGCGATGAAGGCCCGGTCGAACCCTCCACGCCGCAGCACCTCCAGCACGTCCCGGCCCGCGTCCACCCCCTGGGCATCCACCCCCGCCGCCCGCAGGGCGTCGAGCACCGCCTGACCGCTGCGCAGGGAGATGGCCCGCTCGGCGGACCACCCCCCCATGAGCACCGCCACCCGGCCGTAATCCATGGGATCGCGCCGCGTCACGGGTTCACCTCCCCCGCCGGCTCGCCGACGATGCGCACCTCGGGCTGCAGCTCCACGCCGTGACACTCGAACACCCTCTGGCGTATCCGGCCCATCAGGGCCTCCACGTCCACGGCCCGGGCCCCGCCAGTGTTGACGATGAAATTGGCGTGACGCTCCGACACCCGTGCCCCGCCGATGGCCATCCCCTTGAGCCCCGCCGTGTCGATGAGCCGTCCGGCATGATCCCCCTCGGGATTGCGAAAGACCGAACCACAGGTGGGCACGCCCACCGGCTGGGTGCGGTTGCGCCGCTCCAGCAGGTCCCGGATGCGCCGACGGGACGCCCCGGCATCCCCCGGCATCAGCTGCAGGACCGCCTCCAGGAAACCGGCTTCCAGGGGGCCCTCCACGTGGCGGTAGCCCACGGAAAACTCCGC
This sequence comes from Ectothiorhodospira sp., assembly GCA_046546415.1. Classification (GTDB taxonomy): domain Bacteria; phylum Pseudomonadota; class Gammaproteobacteria; order Ectothiorhodospirales; family Ectothiorhodospiraceae; genus Ectothiorhodospira. The sequence goes on along the minus strand of JBKGXY010000151.1, from coordinate 3,781 downwards.
CCGGACATGGCGGTGCAACCCGCCGCGGCGATCCATGCAGACCACGGAGTCGACATGGGACCAGGTCTCGTCGCCCCAGGACCCGGCGTTCATGGCCAGCGCCCCGCCCAGGGTCCCCGGGATGCCGGCCAGGAACTCCAGACCCGTGAGGCCCTGCCCCGCGCATTGGCGGGCCAGGCGGGCGCAGCTGATCCCGGCCCCGACCCGGACGCGGTGCCCTTCCAGGACCGCCAGGTGGTCCAGCCCCCGACCCAGGACCACCACCGTGCCCCGCAGGCCGCCGTCCCGCACCAGCAGGTTGCTGCCCAGCCCCAGCCAGAACAGCGGCTCCCCGGGGGGCAGCTGGGCAAGAAAACGACCCAGGTCCTCGGCATCGGCGGGGCGGTACCAGCGATCCACCGGCCCCCCCACGCGCCAGAAGGTATGGCGCGCCATGGGCTCGTCGTGGCGCAATTCGCCGCGCAGTCCCGTACCGTCCAGCACAGGGGTCGCCATGCCCTTCATGCCGCACCCCCCCGGGGCGCCAGGGCCCCGGGCAGGGAGGCGGCCAGCGCCCCCACGTTGCCGGCCCCCTGGGTGAGCAGCACATCTCCATCCTCCAGCAGGTCCGCCAGCACCGGCGCCAGCCGGTCCGGCGTCTCCACGAAGATCGGATCCACCCGGGCGCGCATGCGCACGGCCCGGGCCAGGGTCCGGCCGTCGGCCCCCTGGATGGGGGGCTCGCCGGCGGGATACACCTCCAGCAGCACCAGGGCATCGGCCTCGGAGAGCACCTGGGTGAAGTCCTCGAACAGGTCCCGGGTACGGGTGTAGCGATGGGGCTGGAAGGCCAGCACCAGGCGCCGGTCCGGCCAGGCGGCCCGGGCGGCAGCCAGGGTGGCGGCCACCTCCGTGGGGTGATGTCCATAGTCGTCCACCAGCAGCACCCGGCCCGCCGGCACCGGGATCTCGCCATAGACCTGGAAGCGGCGTCCGATGCCCTCAAACCCCGACAGGGCCCGCTGGATGGCGGCATCGGTCACCCCCAGCTCGTGGGCCACGGCCACGGCGGCCAGGGCGTTGAGCACGTTGTGCCGCCCGGGCAGATTCAGCGTCACCGGCAACGGCTCCGGCCGGCCCGGCAGGCACAGCCCGAACCGGGTCTGCGTGCCCCGGGGCTGCAGGTCCACGGCCCGCACGTCCGCCGCCTCATCCACCCCATAGGTGTGCACGGGCCGACCCACCCGGGTGATCAGCCGGCGGATCTGCGGGTCGTCCACGCAGAGCACCGCCAGTCCGTAGAAGGGCAGGTGGTGCAGGAACTCCAGGAAGGCCTCCTGCAGGCGATCGAAGTCCCCCTCGTAGGCGGCCAGGTGATCGGCGTCGATATTGGTGACCACCGAGATCATGGGCTGCAGGCAGAGGAAGGAGGCATCGCTCTCGTCCGCCTCCGCCACCAGGTAATGCCCCTGGCCCAGGCGGGAATGGCTGGCGGTGCTGTTGAGCCGCCCGCCGATCACGAAGGTGGGGTCCAGCCCCCCCTCCGCCAGCAGGCTGGCCACCAGGCTGGTGGTGGTGGTCTTACCGTGGGTGCCGGCCACGGCGATGCCGTAGCGGAAGCGCATGAGCTCCGCCAGCATCTGGGCCCGGGGCACCACCGGGATGCGCCGCTCATGGGCCGCCCGCACCTCGGGGTTCTCGGCCCCCACGGCACTGGAGACCACCAGCGCATCGGCCCCTTCCGCGTGGGCCGCCGCATGGCCCCGGTGGATCACCACCCCCAGGTCCGCCAGACGCCGGGTGACGGCATTCTCCGCCAGGTCCGAACCGGTCACCTCATAGCCCAGGTTCGCCAGCACCTCGGCGATCCCCCCCATGCCGGACCCGCCGATCCCCACGAAGTGGATGCGGCGGATGCGGCGCATACCCATCATGGCGGTGGGGGTGTTCATGGCTGTCCTCCTCCCTCGGCGAGGGCGATGCAGGCCCCGGCCACCTCCCGGGCGGCGTCGGGACGGGCGAGGTCCCGGGCGCGGCGGGACATCACCAGCAGGCCCCCCCGGTCCAGGGCCTCCAGACGCGTCACCAGGGCGGCCGTGTCCAGTTCATCCTGGGCCACCACCCAGGCCGCACCGGCGTCCCCCAGGTGGCGGGCGTTGACCCGCTGGTGATCGTCCACCGCATGGGGATAGGGCACCAGCAGCGCGGCCACGCCGGCAGCGGCCAGCTCGGAGATGGTGAGGGCCCCGGCACGGCAGATCACCAGGTCCGCCCAGGCATAGGCCTCGGCCATGTCCTCGATGAACGGGCCCACATCCGCCTCGACACCCGCGGCCCGATAGGCCTCCCGGGCCGCTTCCAGGGTCCGCTCCCCCGCCTGATGACGGATCAGCGGACGCTGCGTCGCCGGCAGCCGGGCCACCGCCTCGGGCACGAGGGTGTTCAGGGCCAGGGCCCCGAGACTGCCCCCGACCACCAACAGACGCAGGGGCCCTTCCCGACCTGCCAGGCGCTCTTCGGGTGGCGGCAGATGCAGGATGGCCTCGCGCACCGGGTTCCCCACCACATGCGGGTGACGCGCCGCGGGGAAGGTGTCCGGGAAGGCCTGCAGGACCCGGTCTGCCACCCGGGCCAGGGCGCGGTTGGTGAGCCCGGCCACCGCGTTCTGCTCATGGATCACCAGGGGCCGCCCCAGGGCGGCGGCCATGAGCCCGCCGGGGCCGGAGGCGAAGCCCCCCAGACCCAGCACGGCCCGGGGACGCAGCCGCAGCAGCAGCCCCAGGGCGGCCCACAGGGCCACCCCCAGGCGCCAGGGCGCCATGATCCAGGGGACCACCCCCTTGCCCCGCAGACCGCTCACCGGGAGGGTATGGAAGGGGATGCCCGCGGCGGGCACCAGCCGGGCCTCCAGCCCGCGCTCCGTGCCCAGCCAGCACACCGCTTCCCCCCGGGCCCGCAGGGCCTCGGCCACCGCCAGCCCCGGGAAGACGTGCCCCCCGGTGCCGCCGGCCATGATGAGGATGGGACCACGACTCATGATCCCCTCCTGCGACCCGCCGCGCCGCTGGCCCGGGTCTCCCGGTAGACCCGGGCCAGCAACCCCATGGCGGCCAGGCTCATCAGCATGGAACTGCCGCCGTAGCTCATCAGGGGCAGGGTGAGTCCCTTGGTGGGCAGCAGCCCCATATTCACCCCCATATTGATGATGGCCTGCAGGCCGAACCAGATCCCGATCCCGTAGGCCAGATAGGCCCCGAAGGGCCGTCCGGCGGACTCCGAGGCCTGGGCGATGACGAAACAACGCCACACCAGGACGGCGAAGAGGACCACCACCACGGCGACCCCCACCAGGCCCAGCTCCTCCGCCAGCACGGCGAACAGGAAATCGTTGTGGGCCTCCGGCAGATAGAACAGCTTCTGCACGCTCCCCCCGAGCCCCACTCCGAACCAGGAGCCGCTGCCGATGGCAATGAGGGACTGGGTGAGCTGGAAACCCGTGTCGAAGGGATCGGTCCACGGATTCAGGAACCCGGTGAGACGCGCCATGCGATAGGGGGTCTGAACGATGGCATAGCCCATCAGCAGGCCGACCCCGGCCACCAGCAGGGCGAACTGCCAGAGGCGCGCCCCGGCGAGAAAGAGCATCCCCAGGGCCATGGCCAGGAGCACCACCGCGGCACCGAAATCCGGCTGGGCCAGCAGCAGGAGCGTGGTCAGCCCCATGAGGATCAGGGGCTTGATGAACCCCCCCAGGCTCCGCCGCACCGCCTCGCCGTGGCGCACCAGGTAGCCGGCCAGGTAG
>JBKGXY010000150.1:0-5179 GCA_046546415.1 Ectothiorhodospira sp. | reverse complement strand
CGATTGAAGCGGGCCTGGGCCGCCCGGGAGGCGGCTCCTTCCGCCTGAATCGCCGGACCGCGGGTCGGCCGCTTTCGGCCCATGGGTCCCCTTGCCGGTGGTATTCCGGGGAAGGACTGTGGTTGACAATATGGACATATGCGCATTACTGTTCCTCCAGACGCCGGGAGCAGGTCCCGGCGGGATCGTCCCAGCGAGGAGGTGAGTGCCATGCCAAGAGGAGACGGAACCGGTCCGGCGGGTACGGGCTACGGTCGTGGACGGGGCCTGGGTGCGGGTCCCGGTGGCCAGCGGCAGGGCCGCAACGTGGGCGGGGCCTTTGGCCCGGGGGGGCAGTGCATCTGTGCCAAGTGTGGCGCCCGGGTCCCCCATGAGCAGGGGATGTCCTGCACCCAGGTGAAATGCCCCCAGTGCGGACACACCATGATCCGCGAGGAACTGCTGAACGAGAAGCGTCAGGGCCGGTCATGAGGGTGGCCATCGCCAGCGGCAAGGGCGGGACCGGGAAGACCACCGTCTCGGTGAATCTGGCAGACCTCCTGGCGCAGCACCGCCCCGTGGTGCTGGTAGACCTGGATGTGGAGGAACCCAATTCCGGGCTCTTCGTCCAGGCCGGGATGGTGCATCAGGAGGCGGTGCACCGCATGGTCCCGTCCTGGGAGGGGGATCAGTGCACCTTCTGCGGGGTCTGTCAGGAGGTGTGCCAGTTCAACGCCCTCATCGAGACCGGCAGTGAGGTGATGGTCTTCCGGGAGCTGTGCCACAGCTGCTACGCCTGTTCCGAGCTCTGTCCGGTGGAGGCCCTGCCCATGACCCCCATGAAGATCGGGGATCTCTCCCACCGCCGCAGCGGTAGTCTGGACCTGGTCCAGGGTTGTCTGGACATCGGACAGGAACAGGTGGTGCCCCTCATCGCCCATACCCTGGACTACCTGGGGGAGCGTTTCCCCCGGGATACCCTGATCCTGTGCGATGCCCCGCCCGGGACCGCCTGTTCCATGATCGAGGCGGTGAAGGATGCCGATTTCGTCCTGCTGGTGACCGAGCCCACCCCCTTCGGTCTGCATGATCTGAAGCTAGCGGTGGAGACCGTGCGTGGTCTGGGGCGGCCCTTTGCCGTGATCATCAACCGCCATGGACTGGGCAATGCCGATGTGGAGGCCTATTGCCGCCAGGAGGGGATCCCCGTGGCGGCGCGTCTGCCCCACAGCCGTGAGGCGGCCCGGTGCTATGCCCGGGGGCAATTGATCCATCCCCATGTGCCGGAGGTGGCCGCCCAACTGGAGGCGGTGGCGGGATTCATCCAACGCATCGAGCAGGAGGGGGCGGTATGAAAGAGATCGTCGTGATCTCCGGCAAGGGGGGCACGGGCAAGACCTCCATCTCGGCCAGCTTTTCCCTGCTGGGGGGCGAGGAGGTGATCACCGCCGACTGCGATGTGGATGCCGCCGACCTGCATCTGCTGCTGGCGCCGGATTTCGCCCACGCCGAGGATTTCTACAGCGGCCTGCTGGCGCGCATCGATCCCGCGCGTTGCGACGAATGCGGGATCTGTGCCCAGGTGTGCCGGTTCGATGCCATCCATGTGACGGACGGGCATCACCACATACGGGAGTTGGACTGCGAGGGCTGCGGCTACTGCGCACGGGTCTGCCCGCAGCAGGCGATCCTGCTCCAGGAGCGCAGGGTGGGGCAGTGGTACCGCTCCCGTCTGCGTACCGGCGGCACCATGGTCCACGCCCGTCTGGACATCGGCGCGGAGAACTCCGGCAAGCTGGTGGCCAAGGTGAAGCAGGAGGCCCGGGAGGCGGCCCGCGGGCAGGGTCGGGAATGGATCCTGGTGGATGGGGCCCCGGGCATCGGCTGCCCGGTCATGTCCTCCCTGTCCGGGGCGGATGCCGTGGTGTTCGTCACGGAGCCCACCGTTTCAGGCTTTCATGACCTCAAGCGGGTGTACGAGCTGGTCAGCCGCTTCGACATGGTCACGGCCTGCATCATCAACAAGGCCGATCTGAACCCGGAGATGACCCGCAGTATGCACACCTTTCTGGAAGAGGCGGACATCCGCCATCTGGCGGACCTGCCCTACGACGAGGCCTTCACCGAGGCTATGGTGGAGGGCTGCACCGTGGTGGAGAAGCAGGGCAGCCCCCTGGCCCGGGCCCTGGAGGAGAGCTGGACCAGGTTGCGCACCCTGCTGGGAACAGAACGCAAAGGAGATCACCCATGAAGATCGCATTCACCAGTCAGGGCACCACGTCGGATGCCCTCATGGACCCGCGTTTCGGACGGACCGCCTTTCTGCTCGTGTATGATGAGGAGAGCGGGCAATATGAACACTGCGACAATCGACAGGTGGAGGGCGTGGCCCACGGCGCGGCGGTGCAGACCGCGCGCAGGCTGTTCGAGATGGGGGCGCAGGTCCTGGTGACCGGCAACGGACCCGGTGGAAACGCCGCCTCCGTGCTGCAGCGATCCGGCGTGCAGACCTTCATCGGCGCCGGTGGCATGACGGTGGAACGGGCCTATGCGGCCTGGAAGTCGGGGGAGCTGCAGCGCTTTCAGTAAGATGGCGCTCGCGGGGGCGAATCCCGTTCGTCTTCGGGGCCTTGGAACCACGGGTGCCCCTCGGGAAACCAAGGGATTTCCGGGCGTTCTCAGGGGGGTGTTCTCAGGGGCGGGCCGGGTCCCCGGAGGCGGGACGCCGTGAATACTTCCCTGTAGGCTTGACGGCCGCATCCTTGCGGCCGACACCCGCCTCCGGGGACCCGCCCCACCCCAGGAACCCTGTATACAGCCCGCCGCAGGGGATTGAATGTGCCCCGGAAATCCTGCAGTCCAACCCAGGGGACCGAGCCTTCCCCGGAAACCCTGCAGTCTGTCTCCGGGAGCCCGATCCGGCGCGACGCCGGAGCCTCCGTCCTGCCACCCGGAGGGCATCCGGTGACAGGCCGTTGCCAGCCCCGTACCTGCCCCATGCCGGGGCCGTGCGGGCGACGCCGCTCCACCTCCAGCCATGCGAGGTTTGTATGTACAAACACCTGTTCGGCCCCGTGCCTTCGCGCCGCCTGGGCATGTCCCTGGGGGTGGATCTGGTGCCGGCCAAGGTCTGCAGCTACAACTGCGTCTACTGCGAGTGCGGCAGGACCACCACCCCCACGGCACGCCGGGATGAATACGTACCCGTGGACGAGGTGCTGGCGGAACTGGGTCGTTTCCTGGAGGAGAACCCCGCCCCCGACTACATCACCCTCTCCGGCTCCGGTGAACCCACCCTCAATATTCGCCTCGGCGAAGTGATCGACTTCATCAAGTCCCGGTCCCGGGATATCCCCGTGGCGGTGCTCACCAACGGCAGCCTGCTGTCTGATCCCCAGGTCCGGCGGGAACTCCTGCCGGCGGACCTGGTGCTCCCCTCCCTGGACGCCGCCTCCGAGGCCACCTTCCGGCGCATGGATCGCCCCGTGCACGCGGTGCGCCTGGCGGACTGCATCCAGGGGCTGGTGGACTTCCGGGGGGAGTTTGCCGGACGCATCTGGGTGGAGGTGATGATCCTGGCGGGCTACAACGACAACCCCGAGGATCTGCGACTCCTGCGTGAGGCCCTGGTGCGCATCGCGCCGGACCGCATCCAGCTCAACACCCTGGACCGCCCCGGGGTGCTTTCCGATCTGCGGGCGGTCTCCCCCGAGACCCTGGAGCGCATCCGGGAGGACTGGGGCCTGGAACACGTGGAGATCATCGCCGCCGTGGCCCGTCGCCAGGGTCCGGCCTACCGCCGCGACACCGAGGCGGCCATCCTGGATACCATCGCCCGCCGCCCCTGCACCGTGGAGGATCTGGAAGGGATCCTGGGGCTCCACGCCAACGAGGTGAACAAGTACCTGGGCACCCTGGAGGCGGATGGGCGCGTGGAGCCGGTGCGCCTGGCACGGGGGCTGTTCTACCGGATGGCTAAGGAGGGTCAGCAAGACGGCCAGGGCAGGGGGATAGGGGGCCATGGGAGAACTCAAGAAGAGTGAGCAGATCCCATGATCCCCGGTCCGGGCGCCCCGGGATAGGGGCTGGGGCGGATCAACCCAGGGCGATGGTGACCAGGTAGCCGGTGTAGATCACGTATACCATCACCAGCAGGCCGCCCTCGATGCGGTTGATGCGGCCGGGGCCGCGGAAGCCGTAGGCGAAGACGAAGAGGGATAGGGTCAGGCCGCCCATCACCAGCATGTCGCGGGTGAAGACCTCCGGCCCCGAGGCGATGGGGGCGATGACCCCGGCCAGCCCCACCACGGCCAGGGTGTTGAACAGGTTGGACCCGAGGATGTTGCCCAGGGCCATGTCGTGTTCCCCCTTGCGGGCGGCGGCCACGGAGGAGGCCAGTTCCGGCAGGGAGGTGCCGATGGCCACCACCGTGAGGCCGATGATCAGGTCGCTCACCCCCAGCCCCTGGGCGATGTCCACCGCCCCCCAGACCAGGATGCGCGAACTGACGATGAGCAGGACCAGCCCCACCCCCAGCCAGGTCAGGGCCCGGGGCATGGGCATGGGTTGGGTCTCCAGTGCCTTTGTGAGTTCGTCCGCCCAGGGATCGGGCCCCCTGCGCAGGCCCTGGCGGATGCTCCAGCCCATGATGCCCACGAACAGTACCAGCAGGATCACCGCATCCCAGCGGGTGATCAGGCCGTCCCAGACCTGCCAGGCCGCCACCGCCGTCACCGCCGTGAGCAGGGGGAGTTCCTTGCGCAGCACCTGGGAATGGACCGCGATGGGCCCGATGAGGGCCGTCACCCCCAGGATCAGGGCGATGTTGGTGATATTGGAGCCGTAGGCGTTGCCCAGGGCGAGCCCGGGGTTGCCCTGCAGGGAGGCCAGCACCGAGACCAGGAGCTCCGGGGCCGAGGTGCCAAAGCCCACCACCACCATGCCGATGAGCAGGGGGGGCATCCCCAGGTGTCGGGCCGTGGCCGAGGCCCCGTCCACGAAACGGTCGGCGCTCCACACCAGCAGGATCAGGCCCAGGAGGACGGCGAGGGAGGGGAGGAGCATGGTGGCTATGGTCCTTCGGGTTCAGGCTCGGGCGGTGATTGCCCGGGTTTGCGTATGGCGTACCGCCGGGAGGAGGCGCCATACGCAGAAGGCCCCGCGCATTGCACGGGGCCTTCCGGATCGGGACACCGATGTC
>JBKGXY010000149.1:0-5180 GCA_046546415.1 Ectothiorhodospira sp. | reverse complement strand
GCGAACCACTGCACCCCCGGCCGGCGGACCTGGTACGGCTGGAATCCGGGCTGCATCCCCTGATCCCCCAGTCCCCGGCCCCCGAAATGATCCAGGGTCCGCAACCCCTGCCCAAGGTGGCCCTGCTCCACTGCCCGCACACGGAAAAGCCCCGGGGCGGGGGCTATCTCACCCCGGCGGGATGGCGGGCCCATCTGCGGGGGGACCTCCCGGAGGCCGACCGGCACGTGGTGGAGGACGGGGCACTGCACCGCCCCGATCCCCGCCTGGGCATCGGCCTGGATGCCAGCGCCCGCACCGCCCGGGAGGGCCTGATCTACACCACCGAGGGCCATGCCCTGACCCCCGAGGGGCCCGAGGGCACCGCCACCGGGTTCCTCGTGGGGGTGGACGGAGCCGACGCCTTCCTGGAGCGTGAGGGCCTGCTGCGCCTGGGCGGGGACGGCCGGGCCGCCGCCTTCCGGCCCGTGTCCTTCCAGCCTGAGGCACCGCCCCTGGAGACCATCGCCCGCAACCGCCGCTTCCGGGTCATCCTGGACACCCCCGGCCTCTTCGCCGGCGGCCATCTGCCGGAGGCCATTCAGCAACAGGGGAAGGAATATCGGTTGCAGGGGGAGGGCTTCTCCGCCCGGCTCACCTGCTGCGCCCACGCACGTGCGGGGATCATCAGCGGCTGGGATCTGTATCAATGGTGCCCCAAGCCGGCCCAACGCGTCGTCCCCGCCGGGGCCGTGTACTGGTTCGAGGACCTCCAGGGCGACCCCAAGGCCCTGGCCGCCTGGGTGGCCGACGGCCTGACCCGGGATTCGGCCTGCTCTGAGGCCCGCCGTGCCGAAGGCTACAACCAGGCCACCCTGGCCGCCTGAATCTGCATCCCTCAACCACGCATCACAAGGAACCGCACATGTTCGCCGCACAACAACTGGTCTTCTACTACGCCACCAGCCCCGTGCACATGGGGGCCGGCACGGCGGTGGGCGCCATCGACAGCCCCATCCAGCGGGAGGTGCACACCCAGCATCCCCAGTTCGCCGCCTCCGGCATCAAGGGGGCGGTGCGCCATCACCTAAACGCCCTCTGGGGCAAGACGGACAACCTGCTGGAACGCCTCTTCGGCCCGGATACCAACGCCTCGGACCACGCCGGGGCCGTGGCCTTCAGCGACGCGCAGCTGGTGTGCCTGCCGGTGCGCGCCCTCAAGGGGGGGTTCGTCTATGCCACCTGCCCCCTGGCCCTGGCCCGGGCCAGGCGCCTGGCGGGGATGGCCGGCCTGCCCTGCCCCTGGGAGGTCCCGGCGATCCCCGACAACCAGGCCGCCGTACGCAAGGAGCTGCTGAGCCGGGACCGGCTCGTGCTGGAGGCCTTCACCTTCGCCCCCTGCGAGGCCGAAACCGGACGTGCAGCCATCGCTGAATGGCTGGCCCGGCACGCCCTGCCCCCGGGGCCGGAGAACACATTCTTCGCGGAAAAACTCCAAAAGGACCTGGTGATCCTTTCGGATACCGATTTTGCTCATTTCGCCCGGCACGGCACCGTGGTGGAGCCCCACGTACGCATCGATGACCACTCCGGTACCGCCTCCGATGGCGGCCTTTTCTACGTGGAGAACCTGCCGCCGGAATCGCTGCTGGTGGGCCTGATCCAGGCCAGCGTGGAGCGCTACAAGAAAGACAAGAAACCCGAAAACACCCTGGAGGATGCCGGGGAGGTCCTCTCCCGGGTCCTGCAGGGGGAGGGGACCCTGCCCGGCATCGCCGATCGCATCGTACAGATGGGTGGCGACGGCAGCACCGGCCGCGGCCTGATCCTGATCCACCCCGTCTCCCGGGAGGCCTGAGCCATGCACCAGACCCTCGATCAGCAACGCGCCGCCTTCGCCTGGGAAGTGGCCACCCAGGGCATGCAACACGGCGGCGACAGCTACCGCGCCCTGGCCAAAGGGGCCCCCGCCCTGATCATGACCAGCGGGCTCATGCCGGTGCTGGCCTTCTACAGGAGCAAGGACGCCCATCACCAGCGCCTGCTGGATCACATCATACGGGGCATCAGCCTGGAGGTCTGGGGCGAGAACCTCCCGGAAAACGCCGGTCAAAACCTCTTTCAGGACTTCATGCAGCGCCTGCAGCAGGCGGATTCCGAGACCTACCGCCGGGCCACCGACAGCGCCCTGGAAACCCTCAAATGGATCCGCCAGTTCGTGGACGCGGTGGAACCGGCCCAGGGAGGGAACGCACGATGAACCAGCCCGCCATCCCAGAAGCTGTGGCCCGGGCAGCGGACTACAAGGACTGCGCCCCGGGGCACCGCTTCCTGCTCTACTTCCCGGTGTGGGATCACAACTTCGCCCGCCAGGACAACGCCAAGCACACGGCCCTGCAGCAGGTAGCCACCGCGCTGCCCCGCAGCAGCCAGGACCTTTGTGATGCCCTGGTCCAGCGTCAGAACGCCCTGTTCCAGAACCACCCCCACGGCCTGCGGGTGGAGGCCCGCTCCACCGCCCCCTTCGCCACGGGCCTGGGCAACGAACACCCGGTGGAGAATGGTTTCGCCTTCCTCAGCCCCTATGGCCTGCCCTACCTGGCCGGCAGCGGGGTAAAGGGGGTCCTGCGCCGGGCCGCCGAGGAACTGGCCCTGTACCCCGGGGCCTATTCCACCAACCAGCGCCCCACCCTGCTGGACATCTGGTGGCTGTTCGGCTTCGAGGCCCCGAATGATGAATGCCTCAAGGACCCCGCCTGGCAAAGGGCCCTGGAGGCCCTGGCCCAACGGGCGGATCTGGACGACTTCATCCGCCAGGGCCTGGCGGGCCAACCCGGGGAACGGGAACGCTACACCGGCACGGTGGACAACCGCGCCGCCTACCTGAACAACTTCCAAAAATCAAAAGAGCTGCCCCGGCAGATCCACCACCGGGGTGCCCTCACCTTCTGGGATGTCTTCCCCGAGGCCAGGGGCATGGTGGTGGAGATCATGACCCCCCACTACAGGGACTACTACTTCAACGGCCAACCGCCCCACGACGCCGGCCAGCCCGTTCCCGTCCCGTTTCTGGCCGTACCCGATGGGACGGACTTCAACTTCCACGTCACCTGCGCGCCGCAGTCTCTGCCCGAGGCCCTGCAGACGGGCTGGAAACCCCTCATGGAAGCGGTCTTCGCCCATGCCTTCGACTGGCTGGGATTCGGCGCCAAGACTGCCGTGGGCTATGGCGTGCTGGAGGACCGCAACCTGGCCTCCCCCCTGGCCCCGGAAACCGGCTCCGACGCCCCGGTGCGGGCCCGGCGCATCACCTGGGAAGCGGCCAGACTGGAATACACCCCCAACAACCAGACCCTGCTGGCCCATCACGAGGGCAAAACGGCCCAGGTGGTGGGTAAGGAGGCCATCATCCAGGTCCTGGGGGAGTCAGCGGAGCTGGAAAGACTGAAGAAGCAACAGAAGAAGAAAAAGACCATCACCCGCCGGGTGGAAGTGGAGGCCAAGGGCAACCAGTTCACCCTGTGCCGGGTGTTCCCGGCGGAGGGATGACATGGCCCCGCGCACCTACTTCGTCAGCCGCCATCCCGGTGCCATGGAATGGGCCGCCCGGCACGGCATCCAGGTGGATGAACAGATCGACCATCTGGAGGTGGAACGGATCCAGCCCGGCGACACGGTCATTGGCACCCTGCCCGTGCACCTGGCCGCCCGCGTCTGCCAACGGAGCGGCCGCTATCTCAACCTCTCCATCGACCTGCCCCCGCACCTGCGGGGGCGGGAACTCTCCGCCGACGACCTGGAAGCCCTGGGGGCCCGGGTGCAGGCCTTCCATGTCCAGCCCATCGACTGATACCCCCCTATGGCCGGATGCCGGGGCGCTCAGGCCCTACCGGCCCCCTCCATCGAGGCCTTCCACGCCCGCACGATATCCCGCAGCCGGGGCAGCTCCTCCGGGCCGATGAGTTGAATATCATGCTGACGGGCGCGCTCACGCATGGACTGCGAGGGCCGACGCGCACTGACCATCCAGCTGGAACCGAAGAAACCACGCAGTTTGTCCCCGATGCTGTCCAGCTTATACAGCTGCTGATCGTCCACGGCATCATCGCGGCCGTGGCGCGCGGTCTTGCACTCCACCACCAGCAGGCGATTGGCATGGACCGCCACCACATCCAGCTCATTGCGGGCCCCGTCGGTGCCGTCCCAGGTGCCTTCCACCCCAAGCGCCACATCGTCGACCCCCTCGTCCCGCAGCCGGTGATAGACATACTCCTCCAGCCAGCCGCCGTTGAGAAAGCGGGTGTGCGCCTCGTCCAGGAAGATCACCCCGGCACCGCCCTCCCAGTCCAGTAGACCCTGGTCACGGAGCCAGCCCAGATGGTTGGCCCAGCGCCCGCGCGGCGTTTGGTCAAAGGCCTGTTCATGGGCCACCAACCGGCCCTCCCGGTCCAGGGCCCGGGAGGCCACCCCATTCAGCGCCCCCAGGAAATCGCCGTGATCCCGCGCGACCTCCGCCAGCTTCTTGGCCACCTGCTTGCGCTCGCCGGCCACGCGCCGCCAGTCCTCGCCGGCAGAGACTGCGCTGCGATAGCGAAAGCCCTGGGCACGCAGACTGATCGGCACATCCAGCACATGCCCCAGGGGGGTGGGCGGATCGGCCCGCTCCGACCCCACCGGCAGGTGCTCCAGCCGACCGTGGGCCGTGTCGGTATAGATGCGGCGATGCACCGTATCCCGGAGCATCTCCAGAAAGCCCAGGGCCATGAGCTTGTTGCCGCCGGTGAGATTGAGGACCACCTCGTCCACCACCGGCAGCCCATCGAGGACTTCCAGTGCGAATTCGTGCAGACGCGGCAGGTCGGCATCCGGGGCGTTCTCGAAGGTCCGGACTACGATACCGGCCTCCTCCTCCAGCTCGCGCAGCTGGCGAGCCTTCGCGGCCATATCCGGTGTGACGACCAGGGCCGCGTGTTCGGGTCGCTCCATGAGCGCGGGGATGAGATTACCAGCCAGCTGGTTGGACACCAGCTGGATGTGGAGTCGGGTCACGGTTTCGGGCTCCCTGGAATCGAAGGTCGATTTCCATTGTTCCATTCATGGGGTTCTACCGGCTGCTTCGTCTCGTCCAGACCTATCACGCGGTCGGCCTCGAGCCAGGCACCGGCGACCTCCAAGTCGTCCGCCAGGATACCCGCACGCAC
>JBKGXY010000148.1:0-5182 GCA_046546415.1 Ectothiorhodospira sp. | reverse complement strand
TCTATGGGATCGAGCTGGCCTATATCCGGCAGTTCGACTTCCTTCCCGCACCCTGGAACGGCCTGCTCCTGGACGGCAGCTACACCTATTCCCAGAGCGATTCGGATATGCCGGAACGCCAGGGGGATGTCCCCCTGCCGGGGCAGTCGGACCACATCTCCAGCCTTGCCCTGGGGTATGAGAAGGGCGGGTTCTCCACACGGCTGGCGGCGACCTACCGCAGTGAGTTCTTCGAGGAGACGGAAGACCCCACCGATCCGCAGTTTGACCGCTATCAGGACAGCCACCTGCAGGTGGATCTGACCAGCCGCTACCGGATCAACGAGACCGCCCAAGCCTACCTGAACGTAATCAATCTCAACGACGAACCCCTGTATGCCTATTGGGGAAACCCGGGCTTCAACTCCCAGTATGAGGAGTATGGCCCCACCGTCGAGGCCGGGATCAACCTGAGGTTCTGATCCCCGGCTTTCTCCGCTGTCCTTGCCGCGGGCCGTCCTCACGGCCCGCGGCCTTGTGGGCGGGTGAAAGACCCCGTGTACACCGATCCATGAGGAAATTCCTGCATGATGAAGACAATGATGATTCCCGCCACCACCCTGCTGATGGCCGGCCTGCTGGTGATGGGGGGCTGCGATTCCCGTGACACAGGCGGGGGATCCGGGGGCCAGGCGGCCCCGGATCCTGCGGCTGAACGGGAACGGCATCCGGTGGTGGAGGAACGCTATATGACGCCCCGGGACGCCGGGGCCAACGTGGACTCCGTGGCCGTTTGGCATGACGGGGAGGCGCGCCACTGGCTGATCGCCACCGCGAAGGAGGCGGACCAGCTGCTGGTCTTCGATGCCGCCGAGGGCGACCTGCTGCGCCAGGTGGGGGGCGGGGAGGCCGTGGACCTCAGCCGGCCCAACGGCATCGCCGTGCTCGACGATCTCCTGTTGGTGGTGGAGCGGGATCACCGCCGTGTCCAGGTGTTCTCGCTCCCGGACTTCCGTCCCCTGGGCCGGTTCGGGGAGGAGCATCTCATCCGGCCCTACGGTCTGTGGGTGAACCCCGTGGATGGGGGCTACGATGTCTATATCACCGACGCCTACGAGACCGCGGACGAGGGGATCCCTCCGGATGCGGAGCTGGACCGACGCATCCAGGTGTTTCGCATGACCCTGGAAGAGGGGGAGGCGAAGGGCCGCTGGCGCTTCGCCGCCGGTGAGACCGAGGGGCCGGGGGTGCTTCGGGAGGTGGAATCCCTCTGGGGTGATCCCCGTCACGACCAGTTGCTGGTGGCCGACGAGGCCGGGGATCAGTTGAACCTCAAGGTCTATGACCTGCAGGGCCGGTTCACCGGCCGGGTCATCGGTGAGGGGCTCTTCCAGCACCAGCCCGAGGGGATCACCCAGTACACCTGCGAGGATGGCCAGGGCTACTGGATCGTGGCGGACCAGCACGAGACGGTGAACGTCTTCCGTCTCTTCGAGCGGGGCAATCTCGAGCCCCTGGGGGGCTTCGAGGGGGCGCAGGTGCTGAACACCGATGGGGTGTGGCTGACCCGCGAGGCGATGCCGGGCATGCCCGACGGGGCCTTCTTCGCGGTGCATGATGATGGCAGCGCGGCCGCCTTCGCCCTGGATGAGGTCCTGCCGGCGATGGGACTAGATCCCTGCCGCTGAGTCCTCCGCTCCCGGGCCGGATGTCCTGTCCGGCCCCGCCATCCCTCCCTTTCGGGGTTGCTGCGTTCTGCAGCGGCCCCGTTCAATAATGCCGGCACCCGGCACCCGGCACCCGGCACCCGGCACCCGGCACCCGGCACCCGGCACCTGTCAGCCTGTTCTGGACAACCCACGCGAGCGAAGCGTGGGCTTTGGCATCCGTTCCAGGACCGGGTCACACCTCACTTTGGTTCGGGCAGCTGAGCAAAGACTTCCGGGTGTTGCTCAGCAATACGCAGAAGCGCAACCGCAGGGCCCTGTGGTTCGCGCCGACCCTGGTCCCAGTCCTGAAGGGTTCGCACAGGTGACCTGTGTCTCATCTGCATCAGAATGTGAAGCGTTATCTGGAATTGATCCAATTCGTGCGCTAACTGCTTATAGAGGATCGTGTAAGAGACTCGATGATGTGCATGCCGGTGCGTTTTACGATGCCGCTATGGGGCGGGAACAGCAGCTGGTGGCCCTATGCCGCCATCCTCGGGGCCCCGCTGGCCTGGTCGCTGCTGTGGGCCATCCTGCCGGGTAGCGGGGGAGTGCTCTTCGGCTGGGGGCTGTTCCAGAGTCCGTTCACTGGCTTTTTCGGGGTCCGTGCCCTGGTGCGTTCCATGGGACAGAAGCGGGCCGAGGGGTATCTGCAGAGCGACCCCCTGGGGATGATGGATGCCATGCGGGGGACCCGGATCGAGGCGGTCATGGCACCACAACAGGCTTGAGGGCGTCTCCGGGCCCGGATGTCATGCATGCGTCACGGATGGGCGGTATCTTTCGAGCCTCCGCCTGGATTCAGGCGCTATTGGTCATTCCGGATCCCGCGACGTGTCCATCGGTCCAACCATCGGCGACATCATTGCCCGGGGGCAGTTGCATGCCCTGTTCCAACCCATCGTGGCCATGGACTCGGGGCAGATCATGGGCTACGAGGGGCTGGTGCGGGGGCCCTCCGACAGTCAGTGGCACGCCCCGCAGAAGCTGCTGGCGGAGGCGGCCCGCCAGGGCCGCCTGTTCGATCTGGATGTCCTCTGCCGGCGCGTGATCCTGCAGCGCTACGCCGAGCTGGGCCTGGGCCGGCGTCTGTTCCTGAACATCAACCCCGATGTGCTCACGGACCGCAACGCGGTACGCGGCATGACCCTGCAGGCCCTGCAGGAGACCGGCATCGCGCCGGAGCAGGTGGTGATCGAGCTCACCGAGCAGCAGCCCATTCATGACTACGGCATCATGCGCGAGGCGGTGAACCACTACCGCAACATGGGGTTTTCCATCGCCCTGGACGACCTGGGGGCGGGCTACAGCAGCCTGCGCCACTGGTCCGAGCTCGCCCCGGAGTATGTCAAGATCGACATGCATTTCGTGCAGAACGTGCACAATGATGAGATCAAGCGGCAATTCCTGCATTCCATCCGGGAGATCGCCCACAGCCTGGGCACCCGCCTGATCGCCGAGGGGATCGAGACGGAGGCGGAGTACGAGGTGATCCGGGCCCTGGAGATCCCCTGCGGCCAGGGCTATTACTTCGCCCGTCCGGCGGCGGATCCCCCCCGCAGCCTGCACTTCCTGCGGGGCCAGGCGGGCGGGGCTGCGGTGAGCCGTTCACCGTTCCGCCACGCCATGGCCGGTGAACTGGCGCGGCGCAACCCCGTGGCCACGCCGGATCAGAGGCTCGGGGATACCGTGGCCCGCTTCCAGTCGGCCTCGGATCTGCGCTGCCTGCCAGTGCTGGAGGACGGCCGCCCCGTGGGCATCGTGCGCCGCAGCGAGATCCTCACCCTCTATTCCCAGCGCTTCACCCGGGAGCTGCACGACCGCAGTCCGCTGCGCTTCTTCATGAAGCGCGATCCCCTGGTGGTGCCGGAGGATCAGCCCCTGGAGGAGGTGAGCGCGCGTATCACCCACAAGGCCACGGGGGAGGAGGAGTTCCTCATCGTCTCCGCAACGGACGGACGCTACCTGGGGGTGGGCTGGCTGCTGGAGCTCCTGCAGCGGATCACGGATCTGCAGGTGCGCTACGCCCGCTACGCCAATCCGCTGACCCAGCTGCCGGGCAATGTGCCCATCGGTGAGCACCTGGACCGCCTCCTGCAGGAGGGGCGCCCCTTCACCGTGGCCTACTGCGACCTGGACCACTTCAAGCCCTTCAACGACCACTACGGTTATGCCCGGGGCGATCGGGTGATCCGCGCCATGGGGGATCTCTTGCGGGGTATCCCCACGGAACCCGATGATTTCATCGGCCATGTGGGCGGGGACGACTTCATCCTGGTGCTCACCGGCCGGGACTGGCAGTGTCAGTGCCGCTCCCTGCTCAGTGCCTTCGAGAGCCGGGTGCCGGGTTTCTACGAGGACCGGGACCGCCTGGCGGGGGGGATCGCCACCCGGGACCGCCAGGGGCGGCAGGCCTTCTTCCCGTTGCTGAGCCTGTCCATCGGCATCGTTCCGGTGGCCCCGGGGCGGTTCGAGTCCCATCTGGAGATCGCCCAGCGGGCCTCGGAGGTGAAGGGGTTGGCCAAGACGCAGCCGGGCAACAGCCTGTTCGTGGACCGGCGCTCGCCACCCGCCGGGGACGTGGATGCCTTCCCCCCGGCGATACAACCGGGGCCGGGGCATGCCGGCAGTCTCCTTTCGGGTTCCCTCTAGGCGGGGGTGGACGACGGGCCGGTGTCCGCGGGTTTGTAAAACAGGGCCACGTTGCGCCGGGGGATCTCCAGCGCGTAGCCGAAATGCCGTGCGATGAAGGCCATCGTTTCCGGACCGTAGAAGCAGACGTGGGTCGGATCCCGGCGATAGGGCCAGCCCCCGAAGTCCTTCTCCTCCTCCGGCGGGAACCCCGTCATGACCCCCAGCCATCCCCCGGGGCGCAGCAGTCCGTCCAGGCGGCGGAATTCCGCCCTGGGGTCGCAGAAGTGCTCCGCCGTCTCCGTGCAGGTGATGAAGTCATAGCGGCGGGCGAGGGCGTTCCCGTCCGGCCGATAGAAGGGGTCGTAATCGGTCACCTCAAAGCCCGCCTCGCCCAGCATGATGCTCACCGTGGGCCCGGGCCCCGCGCCATAATCCAGGCCGCGGGCCCCGGGGGGCAGCCGCCGCATCAGGGGGTCGGTGAGACGGGAGAGGAAGGCGCGATACCGCGGGTCCGAAGGGTCGTTCTCGTGGGTGTCGTAATGGGCCTTCTCCGCCGCAGGGTCGGGACGTCCGTCCGGATGCAGCCAGATGAGCCGGCAGCGGGGGCAGATGCGATAGGGATACGGCGTGCCCCGGGTCTCCAGGGTGCGGCCATCGGTGGCGGTGCACAGGGGGCAGGGTTCCAGGGCGTTCATGCAATGGTTACCGGGGCTTCACGGGGATGACATGCGATCGTTCTAGCATCGGTTTAATCCTGAAGAGCCCGAGACCGATGCAGAGCGCGAGAAGACTGGACGATTCCGAACCGGCTGTCACCCCCGCCATCGATGCCGCCGCCCCCTCCGATCCTGCCCGGGGTG
>JBKGXY010000147.1:0-5309 GCA_046546415.1 Ectothiorhodospira sp. | reverse complement strand
CCCCGCCGCCCCCTGTACCAGTCGATGAGCCCGTTGGTGGAGGCGTCGTGGCCGGTGGCGGGGGTGTCGGCGCGCAGGTCGTCCAGTACGGTGCGGGCCAGTTGCTTGCCCAGTTCCACGCCCCATTGGTCGAAGGAGTTGACGTTCCAGATCACCCCCTGGACGAAGATGCGGTGCTCGTACAGGGCGATGAGGCGGCCCAGGGTGCGGGGGGTGAGGCGGTCGAAGAGGAGGGTGTTGCTGGGGCGGTTGCCCTCGAAGACCCGGTGCGGGGCCAGGCGGGCCACCGTGTCCTCGTCCAGGCCCTCGGCGCGCATCTGGGCCTGCACCGTCTCCAGGGTTCGGCCCTGCATCAGGGCCTCGGTCTGGGCGAAGACGTTGGACATGAGGATGTCATGGTGGTCCCCCATGGGGTTCTGGCTGTTGCAGGGGGCGAGGACATCGCAGGGCACCAGCCGGGTGCCCTGGTGGATGAGCTGGTAGAAGGCGTGCTGGCCGTTGGTGCCGGGCTCGCCCCAGATCACCGGCCCGGTGTGCCAGTCCACGCGCCGGCCCTGGCGGTCCACGCCCTTGCCGTTGCTCTCCATGTCCCCCTGCTGGAGGTAGGCGGGGAAGCGGTGCAGGTACTGATCATAGGGGAGGATGGCCTGGGTGTGAGCGCCGAAGAAGTTCACGTACCAGACCCCCAGCAGGGCCATGATCACCGGCATGTTCCGCTCCAGGGGGGCCTCCCGGAAGTGGTGGTCCATATCCCGCCCGCCGGCCAGGAGTTCCTCGAAGCGGTCCATGCCCAGATACAGGGCGATGGGCAGGCCGATGGCGGACCAGAGGGAGTAGCGGCCGCCCACCCAGTCCCAGAAGACGAACATGTTCTCCGGGTCGATGCCGAAGGCCTTCACCTTCTCGGTGTGGGTGGACACGGCGACGAAATGCCGGCGGATGTCCCCCTCCCCCGCCCCCGAGGCCAGGAACCACTCCCGGGCGCTGTGGGCGTTGGTCAGGGTCTCCTGGGTGGTGAAGGTCTTGGAGGCGATGATGAACAGGGTCGTCTCCGGGTCCACCCGTTTCAGGGTCTCCGCCAGGTGGGTGCCGTCCACGTTGGAGACGAAATGCATGGACAGCCCCGGGTGGCCGTAGGGCCGCAGGGCCTCGCAGACCATGAGCGGGCCCAGGTCCGAGCCGCCGATGCCGATGTTCACCACATGGCGGATGGGCTTGCCGGTGTAGCCGGTCCAGCGCCCCGAACGCACCTGCTCGGTGAACCCCCGCATGCGCTCCAGCACCGCGCGCACCGCCGGCATCACGTCCTCGCCGTCCAGCACCACCGGCGCCTCCCCGCGCAGGGCCGTGTGCAGCACCGCCCGCCCCTCGGTGACGTTAATGCGCTCACCGGTGAACAGGGCCTCGCGCCACTGGGGCAGTTGCATCTCCCGGGCCAGGTCCAGGAGCAGGGTCAGGGTCTCGTCGGTGATGCGGTTCTTGGAATAATCCAGCAGCAGATCCCCGCATTCCACTGTGTAGCGCGGAAAACGCCCGGGATCCCGCTGGAAGAGATCGCGCATGTGCACATCGCGCAGGACCTCGAAGTGGTCTTCCAGGGCGGACCAGGCCCGGGTCTTGTCGGGCGCGTGGGCGATCACGGACATGGGGGCTCCTCAGGGATGAATCAGGATCGGAAAGGGCAAAGATAACGGAAGCGGCGCGCAAGCCTCCAGGGAAGGATTCTCGGCGTCCCCGTGGATCGGAAAAGGCGCCCGTGGTCCGGGGGTGCCCTCCCGAAGGGGGTGTGCGCCGCAGGGAGGCGGCCCGTAAGCCTCCAGGAAGGGATCCACTGCGTCCCCGCGGATCGGGAAAGACGCCCGTGGTCCGGGGGTGCCCTCCTGAAGGGGGTGTGCGCCGCAGGGAAGCGGCGCGCAAGCCTCCAGGGAAGGATCCACGGCGTCCCCCGGAGGGGGGGCACCCCCGGACCAAGGGCACCCTGGGCACCTCACCGCAGAACTCGATTAACACCGGCAGGCCGCATGCGTATCATGACCTGCACGAAACCACCACAGGGAGCGCCCGCCCGCTTCCCGGCGTCGTCACAAGGGATGGGGCACGATACCACCATGAAAATCCTCTTCGCCTCCAGCGAGGCCCACCCGCTGATCAAGACCGGCGGCCTGGCGGACGTGTGCGGCAGCCTGCCGCCCGCCCTCAAACGCCTGCGCCACGACGTGCGCCTGATCCTGCCCGCCTACCCCTCGGCCCGGGCCGCGGCGGGCCAGACGACCCCCGTGGCCGAGATCAGCATACCCGGCTGGGATGCCCCGGTGCGCATCCTGGAAGGCCTGCTGCCCAGGACCCGCGTCAGGGTCTACCTGGTGGACTCCCCCCTGCACTTCGACCGCGCCGGCGACCCCTACCGCGCCTCCGACGGCCGCGACTGGCAGGACAACCCCCAGCGCTTCGGCCTCTTCGCCCGGGCCATCGTCAAGCTGGCCCTGGACCAGGCGGGGCTGGACTGGCAACCCCAGATCCTGCATTGCAACGACTGGCAGACCGGCCTCGCCCCGGCCCTGCTGAGCCAGTACCCCGAACGCCCCGCCACGGTCTTCACCATCCACAACCTCTCCTATCAGGGCCTCTTCCCCCGGCATATCCTGGAAGACCTGATCCTGCCGCCGGAATTCTGGAACCTGTACGGACTGGAATTCCACGGCCAGCTCTCCTTCATCAAGGGGGGACTGGTGTTCGCCGACCGGCTCACCACCGTCAGCCCCACCTACGCCCGGGAGATCCAGACGGCCCAGTTCGGACAGGGCCTGGACGGCCTGCTCACCGCCCGCGCCAAGGACCTCCAGGGCATCCTCAACGGCGCCGACTACCGCCACTGGGACCCGTCCCGGGACAAGCTCATCCCGGCGCGCTACGACGCGGAACATCTGGAGGGCAAGGCCACCTGCAAGCAGGCCCTGCAGGAGGCCCTGGGGCTGGAACCCGATCCCGCCATCCCCCTGCTGGGGCATGTGGGGCGCATGGTGCCGCAAAAGGGGATGGACCTGATCCTGGAGGCCTGCGAACCCCTGCTGGCCTCGGGGCAGGTGCAACTCGCCATCCTGGGCAGCGGCGACCGCAACCTGGAGACCCGGGCCCAGGGCCTGGCCGCCCGCCATGCCGGACGCATGGGCCTGCGCATCGGCTATGACGAGACCCTGGCCCATCGCATCGAGGCCGGATCCGACCTGTTCCTCATGCCCTCCCGCTTCGAGCCCTGCGGCCTGAACCAGATCTTCAGCCTGCGCTACGGCACCGTCCCCGTGGTGCGCCGCACCGGCGGCCTGGCGGACACCGTGGTGGACGCCGACGCCATGAACCTGGCCGAAGGCACTGCCACCGGGCTGGTGTTCGACGCCCCCACCGCCGAGGCCCTGGGTGAGGCCATCGCCCGCGGCCTCGCCCTGCACGCGCAGCCGCGGACCTGGCGTGAGCTCCAGCAACGGGGCATGGCCATGGACTTCAGTTGGGACCGCAGCGCCCGGGCCTATCAGGACCTCTACCGAGAACTGGTGAACGCATGAATACCCCCTCCGCCGGCACCGCGGAACGCATCCCCCGGGACAAGCACCTGCGCGCCCGGGTCAAGCTCCTGGGCAAGCTGCTGGGGAATATCATCCGCCGCCTGGAGGGCCGGGAGATCTACGCCGCGGTGGAGGAACTGCGCCGGGGCTTCGTCGCCCTGCGGCGGCGGGAGGACCCGGCCCGCCGGGCCCGGCTCATGCAGTTGATCCACGAGATGCCCCCGAAGCGCCTGGAGACGGTGATCCGCGCCTTCAGCATCTACTTCTCACTGGCCAACATCGCCGAGGAGGACTACCTCTACCGCGAACGCCGGCGCCAGGTGAGCGAGGGCGGGCCCCTGTGGCTCGGTTCCTTCGACCACACCGTGCGTCAGTTCAAGGCCATGGACATCCCCCCGGAGCAGCTGCAGGAACTGCTGGAGCAGGTGGTCTACATGCCCGTGTTCACCGCCCACCCCACGGAGGCCCGGCGGCGCACGGTGATGGAGGCCCACCGGCGCATCTTCCTCGCGGCCGAGGCCCTGAACCGCCCGCGTCTCGGGCGCGAGGAACGGGCCGAGGCGATCCGGCAACTGGAGACCCAGATCCAGGTCCTGTGGCGCACCAATGAAGTGCGTACACGCAAGCCCCAGGTGATCGACGAGATCAAGTACGGCCTCTTCTACTACGAGGAGAGCCTGTTCACCGCCGTCCCCCTCACCTACCGGCTGCTGGAGAAGGCCGTCCGCCGCAGCTACGGCAGCGATGCCCAGGGCAACCCCCGCGTGCGCATCCCCAGCCTGCTGCGCTTCGGCTCCTGGATCGGCGGCGACCGCGACGGCAACCCCTACGTCACCCCGGAAGTCACCGAAATGGCCTGTCGCCTGGCCATGGAGCAGGTGCTCACGGAATACGTGCGCCGGATCCACGACCTGCGTTTCGTCCTCACCCATTCCTCCCTCATGTGCCGGCCCACCCAGGCCTTCCTGGAGAGCCTGGCCCGGGACGACCAGATCGCCCCCGCCGTATTCCGGGCGGGCACCGACCGCATGCGCACCGAACCCTACCGGCGCAAGCTCTACTTCATCCGCTACCGGCTCAACGAGACCCTGAACACCGTGCGCCGGCGCCTGAACGGCGAACAGGCCGTACTGCCCACCAAGTCCGCCTATCGCGACCACCACCAGCTCCTGGAGGACCTGTACCTGATCCGGGACTCCCTGGTGAGTCATGGGGACGGCAACATCGCCGGCGGCGAGCTCACCGACCTGATCCGCCTGGTGGAGACCTTCGGCTTCCACCTGCATCACCTGGACGTGCGCCAGGAGTCCTCCGTGCATACCGAGGCGGTGGCCGAGATCCTGTCCGTCACCGGGCAGTGCCCGGACTACGGCGCCCTGGACGAGCACCAACGCATGACCCTGCTGGAGACGGCCCTGCAGGGGGAGGAACCGCCCCGGCCGGACCCGGAGGCCCTGTCGGAGACGGCCCGCCAGACCCTGCGGGTGTTCCAGGTGATGGCCCGCATGCGCGAGGAGGTGGGGGGCGACGGGATCGGCACCTACGTCATCTCCATGACCCACGCCGCCTCCCATGTCCTGGAGGTGCTGCTTCTGGCCCGCCTGGCCGGTCTGGCGGCCCTGGGGGCGGAAGCGGCGGTGGACCATTGCCACGTTCGCGTCTCGCCCCTGTTCGAGACCATCGAGGACCTGCACCACGTGGAGGGGGTGCTCACCCGGCTGCTGGACAGCCCCGTCTACGCCCGCCTGC
>JBKGXY010000146.1:0-5310 GCA_046546415.1 Ectothiorhodospira sp. | reverse complement strand
GCCCGTGGATTTCCGCAACCGGTTCATCTACTACGTGGGCCCGGTGGACCCGGTGGAGGACGAGGTGATGGGCCCCGCCGGCCCCACCACCTCCACGCGCATGGACAAGTTCACGCGACGCATGCTGCAGGACACCGGCCTGCTGGGCATGGTGGGCAAGGCCGAGCGCGGCCCGGAGGCGGTGGCGGCCATCCGCGACCACAAGGCCGTCTACCTCACGGCCGTGGGCGGCGCCGCCTATCTGGTGTCCAGGGCCATCCGCTCCGCCCGGGTGCTCGCCTTTGAAGACCTGGGCATGGAAGCCATCTATGAATTCCAGGTGAAGGACATGCCCGTGACCGTGGCGGTGGACAGCCAGGGCACCTCGGTGCATGAAACCGGGCCCCGGGAATGGCGCATGCGCATCGAGCGGGGCACGTCCTGACGAACCTGCCCCGCGCCGCCCCCACCCCAGGGGCGGCCCCCTCATGGAGCCATCATGCGACTGCGCGTCCTGGACCTGGGCCACCAGCCCCCCCTCCGCTCCCAGGCGGTCTACCACGGCATCGCAGCGGCCCTGACCGCCGGCGGTGACCCGGTGCTCAGCCTGGTCAACCCCTCGGCCCCCTATGTCTGCGTGGGGCTGCATCAGGACATCGCCCTGGAGGTGGACGAGGCCTACTGCCGGGAACGGGACCTGCCGGTGATCCGGCGCCGGGTGGGCGGCGGGGCCGTGTATCTGGACCAGAACCAGCTCTTCTTCCACTTCATCTACCCGGCGGACCTCGCACCCCGGCGCATCGCCGATATCTACGCCCACTTCACCGATCCGGTGATCGAGACCTACCGGCGCCTGGGGGTGGACGCCCACTTCCGCCCGGTGAACGACATCCAGGTGAACGGGCGCAAGATCGGCGGCACCGGCGCCGCCACCCTGGGACAGGCCACCGTGATGGTGGGCAGTTTCCTGTTCGACTTCGACGTGGACACCATGGCCCGCTGCCTCAAAGTCCCTTCAGAGAAGTTC
This sequence comes from Ectothiorhodospira sp., assembly GCA_046546415.1. Taxonomy (GTDB): domain Bacteria; phylum Pseudomonadota; class Gammaproteobacteria; order Ectothiorhodospirales; family Ectothiorhodospiraceae; genus Ectothiorhodospira. The sequence continues at coordinate 4,304 of JBKGXY010000146.1, read as the reverse complement.
CGCGACAAGCTGCGACAGGGCATGAACGACTACATCACCACCCTCGCCCGGGAGCTGGAGGACCCGCCCACCCGGAAGCAGGTCATCGCCACCTTCCTGCAGGCCCTGGAGGACCGCCTGGGGGTGAGCCCGGTGCCGGACACCCCCATCCCGGACGAGGAGGCCGCCATCGCCGAACAGGAGCGGACCCTGGCGGACCCGGAATGGACCCACCAGAAGGGCCGTCGATTCGTGGAGGACGGGGTCAGGATCGCCGCGGATACATACCTGGCCGAAGGTGCGGAGAAGGCCCCGGGCGGGCTGATCCGCGCCCGGCTGCTGTCCCGGGATGGGCGCGTGAGGGACCTGTCCCTGAGCGGAGACTTCACCGTATTCCCGGAAACGGGCATGGATCGCATCGCCCGGGCGCTTCGGGGGCAGCCCCTGGATCTGGAGGGGCTGGAGGTGGCCGTCTCCCGGGCCATGGTGCAGGAGGGCCTGGACCTCCCCGGGGTGGAGCCCCGCCACATCGCCACCGCCATCCTCAACGCCCGCCGGAGCTGAGGGCCCGCTCGGGCCGACACACCGGGCGCGGATTGCCCGGGCCGGGCCACGGCCCACCCGCGAGAGCGCCCTACGCCCCCGGCCCCGGGGCCAGGCCGTAGAACCGGGCCACCCTCACCGCGAAGTCGTGGATGGGCTCGGGGGAGACGGCATCCGGCAGGCCGTCGATGATGCGCCGCCCGTCCCGCAGGTGCAGACAGACCACATAGCGGTGCCCCCGTCCGAAGGGATAGCGCTCGATGCTGATGCGCTGCACCCGGGACAGGTCGTGTTCCATCACCGGACGCGGACCGGTGATGCCCAGGCGCTCGATATGCACCTTCGCCGGGGAATGACGAAAGCGGTAGACCGTCAGCGGGGAGAGCTTCCACAGGGCATACCCCAGCATGGCCGCCAGCAGCAACAGAATGGCCAGATTGGCCGCATGCGGCGGATCCCCCGCCAGGGTCTCCCGCAGGAAGAAGGTGCCATACCCCACCAGCCCCACCGCCGGCAGGGCCTGCAGCAGGATGGCCAGGGGATCGGGGTGACGGATCACCATGGTCACCTCACCGTCCTCAGCCATCGGCGACCTCGGCCAGGGCATGTTCGATGCGCGGATACAGGAAGTCGTAGCCGGCCTCCTGGATCCTGCGCCCTGAGATATCCTGGGAATCCAGCACGATGCTGGCCATCTCCCCCATGGCCGCGCGCAGCACGAAGGCCGGCACCGGCAGGAAGGCAGGCCGTCCCAGGGCCCGGCCAAAGGCGCGGGAGAAGTCCCGGTTGGTCACCGGATGGGGGGCCACGGCGTTGTAGGGACCCTGCATGCTGTCCTCCTTCAGGGCCCGGTCCAGGATCCCGGCCAGATCATCCACGTGGATCCAGCTCATCACCTGCCGGCCGTTGCCCACGGGTCCTCCCAGCCCCATCCTGAAGATGGGCAGGAGGCGGTCGATGACCCCGCCGCCACGACCCAGGACCACGCCGATGCGCGGGATCACCAGGCGCACCCGGTCGTCCACGTTCCGGGCCTCCGCCTCCCAGTCCCGGCAGATACGGGCCATGAAGCCCTCCGTCGGGGGGGTATCCTCATCCAGGGCCTCGGGGCGGTTCACCGGGTAGTAGCCGATGGCCGAGGCGGAGACCAGGACGCGGCAGCGGGGGGCATGCCGGTTGATCCCCTCCACCAGGGCGCGGGTGGGCTCGATGCGGGACTGGAGGATGCGTTTCTTCTGCTGGGGCGTCCACCGGCGGGCGGCGATGCTCTCCCCCACCAGGTTCACCGCCGCGTCCACGTCCGCCAGCACCTCGGGGGGCAGGGGGGAACGGGTGTCCCAGGGGACGAACTCCAGATGATCCCCGTTGCCCAGACGGCGCCGGGCACCGGCCGCGCTACGGGTGAGGACGACGAAGGTGTGCCCCTGGGGATGCAGACGCTGGATGAGACGGGAACCGACAAAGCCGGTGCCGCCGGTGATGAGGATTCTCATGCTGGCTCCTTAACGCTTCCTGTCTGGATGGGGCCGCCCCGGGGGGATTGCTCCGGGGAACGCCATCGCCGGGCTATCGTTGATCCTGCCCCTTCTCCCGCTCAGCCTTGCGCCGCTGCAGTTCCTCGCGGTCGCGGCGCAGCGACCGGAACTGCCACAGGCCAAAGATCACCACCACGGCGATGATCATCAGGCCCTCGAGCATCTTCACATCCACTGCCGTACCCATGGCGTGTCTCCAATGGGGGGATCCCTTGCAAGCTACGCCGGGGACCGGAGCCGGTCAAGACACCCGGCGCGGGGCCTTTCACCCCTCCTTGTCCCCCTTGAGCAGATCCCCCAGGGCGGCGAAGGGGTTGTGGGTGGCGCCCCGCCCCGCGGTGGACCCGCTGTCGCCTCCGCCCTGACGGGCCGCGGCCTCGGTGAGGCGCTGGTGCTCGTTGTCGTGGCAGTAGACGCACAACAGCTCCCAGTTGGAGCCGTCCAGCGGATTGTTGTCATGGTTGTGGTCCCGGTGGTGCACGGTGAGCTCCTGCACGTTCCGGTGGGTGAAGGTGCGGCCGCAACGGCCGCACACCCAGGGGTACATCTTCAGGGCCCGGGCGCGATAGCCCTGCTCCCGGTCCTGGCGCTGGCGGTGGCTCTCGGCCACCACCTGGTCCAGGCGTGAGCCGCCCTTGGTCTCGGTGCTCATGGGGTCATCCTCCCGTCTCTGGTCTCTTTTGCCGTGCTGGAGGGATCGGTCCGTCCGCGGCGGACGACCCGCTTCCAGATCAGTCCATCGGGCCGGCTCTCGCCGGTCACCAGATGATGCAGGGCCTGAACGTCCTGCAACAGGTATCGCAGGCGGTCCGCCACCCGGGGCCGGCTGCACAGCAGCAGGCCGTCCCCCTCTGCCAGGCCCTGTTCCGGTCCGGGCGTGAGGACCTCCTGGTCCGCACGCGTCCACATCAGGGGCACGCAGTCCAGATCCCTTCGGCGGCGATGGCTGGCATCCAGCAGTTCGCCCAGGGTGACGGCGCGATGCTTCAGCAGCGCGGTCAGGGCCGGGGTCTCTCCGGGATCGACGCGGATCATCCACACCTCCGGCACCGCTTCGTCGGTGACACCGCTGATGCGTGCGATCAGGACGTCGGCCCATTCCTCATCCCGGTCGCGGGCGCAATACAGGAACCGGGCCAGAAGGGGTGTACTCAGGTGACCCAGGATGGCCTCGGAAATCATCTCCCCCGGACGCATGAGCAGGTCCGGGGCGGCGGCCCGGAACAGGGCCCGGTTGTCCCGCAGGTTCTGCCGCGCCACGACGAACAGGTCAGGGTTCAGATCCCGGGCGGTCATCAGACAGGACAGGTTATGGGTATCCCGGTCCGTACCCGCCACCAGTCCCGCCGCATGTTCGATCCCGGCCTCCCGGAGCACGTCCGCCTCGGTGCCCCGCCCCTGGATGCAGGGGCCATCGCAGCGGGCCCGCCCGGGGGTTTGCTCCACCACCACGGTGGTCAGCCCCTGGGCCAGCATGCCCCGGCGCACCGACTGCCCCAGGCGGCCGAAGCCCACGATCACCCAGTGTCCCCGGGGCGGTTCCACCGGCATCGGAAGCGGCGTGCCCGGCACGCTGGTGAGCCACTCGTGCAGCAGATACAGCCCCGGCGAGCGCAGGGCCAGGGCCAGACGCTCGCCGAAGGCGTCGAAGGGGTTGACGATATGGTCCGTGCCGAAGGAGGCCATGTTCTCCCGGGTGGACGCGTCGTGGGCCCGGCAGATCACCGGCAGCCGCTCGTTGAGCAGCTTGCCGGTGATGGCGATCTTGAGATTGGTCTCGTCGCTGTCGGTCACCGCCACCACCCCCCGGCAACAGGGATGGTGCAGGCCACAGGCCACCAGATTGGAGGACAGGGCCGCGTCGCCCCGCAGACCCGGCACGTGGGACTGCAGGTCCGTCAGCTCCAGGTCGTAGATGCGTTCCCCGTTCCAGTCCATCACCACGGCACCGTGGCCGCGGTGCACCAGGGCCTTCACCAGCATCGAACCCGTATCCCCGTAGCCGCAGATGATGTAGAAGGGGTCGCAGATCCGCTTCACGGAGCGTTCGAAGGACTGCCCCCGCAGGGCCTGATTGAAGGCCGGGTCCTGGATCAGGGTGAGGATCTTGCCGATGGCGTAGAGCCAGGCCACCACTGTGAGATAGATGGAAAACATCACCCACATGCGCTGGGCATCCGTGAAGGGATGGGGCAACTCCCCGAAACCGATGGTGGTGGCGGTGTAGCTGAGGAAATACAGGGCGTG
>JBKGXY010000145.1:0-5320 GCA_046546415.1 Ectothiorhodospira sp. | reverse complement strand
GCCCGCGGCCGGTCCGCCATCAAGGCCATGGGCACCCTGCCGCCGGATGTCCTCCAGGGTGAGACGCGCCCTCGCATCGCCCCGGACATCCGCAAGCCGTCGCGGGCGGCGTCGTTGCAGACGGCTCACCGGCAGAACGACCTCGGCCAAGCAACGCCCCTCCCATCGGACGGCCCCGAGCACCAGGCGGGTGATGCCGGCGGCGCGGCGGGCGAGGACGACCCCGAGGATGGAGACGACGATGACGACCCTGCACGTCCCACGGACTAGATATATCCCCCAAAGGGCCCTTTATTACCCTTTAAGGGTAAGGGGCAGCGTCCGGTCACCCTTCCCCTTACCCGCCCCCCTGCCCTTGCCTTGCGGTGATCCACGATGAATCCCCTCTACCCGGACCTAAGGGACCATCCCGAGGGGCCCCTGGACCCGGATGTCTTCGGCCCCCTCACCTCCCTGGGCGAGGCCCGGCGCCGCTGTCAGCAAGTCGCCCAGCGACGTGAGGTGATGGGCCAGCAGATGCGGCAGCTGTGTCGCCTCTGGCGCAGCCAGTTTCGCCAGCCGCCGGTGTGGCTCAGCATCCATGGTCAGGCCCCCGGTGCCCGTCTGCGCTGGCGGCGACGCGCGGCCCATCCGGCGGCACAGACCTACCTGGAGCTCACGGGGGAAGCCGGCCAGGCACTGCTGCGATCCCTGTCCCCGGCCGTGGTACGGGTGATGCTCGATTTTGATCGACGCGCCGCGCATCTGAACCTGCACTTCAATCTGGCCAGCTATGAGCTGCGCCGACTCAAGGCCTACCGGCAGCACTTGGAGACCCTGGCGGCCTGGGAGAAAAACCATCATGCATCGGATGAACGGTTTTTCATGGCAGGCACCGGCAGGCGGTGTTGTGATGGATCCGCAACGGACGACACCCGGAGGCCATGATGAGCGCGCGACTGATCGGCAGTGGGAATCTGGGCGGTGCGCCCAGTCTGCGACAGGTGGACGTGGACGGCGAGACCCGGGCGGTGGCCGACATGCGGATCTTTTTCGATCGCCCCGTGCCACTGGAGGACGGGGGGTTTGCCGACGAAGGGGGCTTCTGGCTCAGCGTCAGCACCTGGGGACGCCTGGCGGAACACTGCGCGCATGTGCTGCACAAGGGCATGCGGGTGCGGGTGGAGGGGCGGCTGCGCGAGCATGCCTGGGACAGTGATGACGGGCCCCGGGTGGAACTGCGTCTGACCGCCGACAAGCTCACCCTGGAGTTGGCCCGCCTGGACACCGTGACCCTCAAGCCCCGAACCGGACAGCCGGCGAACAGCCAGGCATCCAATGACGTACCGTCGGATGCCGACGCATGAGCGGCGCACTTCATCGGGTGCCTGGCACCGACCGGGACCGCCACCCTGAACGGGTTCCACCCTGGCGGCGAGGGTATCGCCGCGCCCAACCAGCATCTTCGGATCCGGTGGAGATGCAAGGCCTGCGGGCCTGGATCCTCAAGGCGTCACCCAGCCTTCAGGGGTGCCTGCCATCAACTTGCCTCAAGACCGAACCGGGTCTTGAGCTCACCCCGACGGGAAGACACCTTCCCGATCGGGACATGGTGTTTTCCTGCCTGCCTACAGGAGACAGACCATGTCCGATACGCACTATTTCGATCTTCACATCAGCGGCCTCGGCTACCTGAACCGCGCCCGCGAGGTGTCCGTCCGTCGTGGCGAGCCCTTCCTGGCGGTGGAGGTCAATGCCCTGCACGGGGCCGACGACGACCCTCAGTACACCCGCTTCGATTGCCGGGTCAACGGCCAGGAGGCCCAGGCACTGATCCGCCAGTACCTGGATCAGATCAATGATCGCGGCCGCCTGGCGGCCGATGGCACCACGCTGCGCCACAAGGTACTGGCCGGCTTTCGTCTGGGGGATCTCTACCCTGACGTGTTTACCTACCCGAACGGCCCCAAACAGGGCCAGACCGGTGTCTCGTTGAAGGCCCGCCTGCTCAAGCTGCACTGGCTGAAGGTGGATGGCCGGATGGTCTACCAGGCCGAACGGGATCAGGTGTCCTCCGCATCGCAGGCCGATATGGGGGCTGCTGATCAACCGGATCGTGCACAGGCGAATGAAGGCAATGGCCAATCGGGGGTCGACCAAGTGGCCGAACCCGGGACGGATGACGACCTCAATGCCTTGCTGCCCCAGGCGGTGCAGTTGAACCGGGATGATCCGGCGTTCGTCGCCAAGAAGGAGCGCCTGAAGTCTCAGGGCTATCGCTTCGATGGCCAGACCCGGACCTGGCATTTGCCGGGAGGTGTGTCATGAGTCCTGATGAACTGGCCGATCGGGTGGAACAGGAGTACACCCAGTGGCAGAGGACGCAGGCCGCCCGTGAATCCGCGGGTCTGCCTGCCCTGGTGCGGCTCTTCGAGGTGGCCCAGACCCACGGTGGACAGGCCGCCACGGTGCGTCGCTTCCTGCTGGGTTTGTACAACGGTGATGCGTGGCCGATGAACCTCAACGACCTGCGCGGCCTGGATCATTCGATCCAGGAGGATGTGCTGGCTGTCCTGGCCATGGACATGAGTCCACGCCGGGAAATCCACCACTACGTGGAGGGCGCCGAGGCCCTCTTGCGGGCATGGTGGGGACGGCACAAGAAGCGGTAACAACCCCAACCCCGGCCGCCCCCTCCCTGGGGGTGGCCTTTCCCCAGGACCTGGCCGGTGGCCGGGTCGTGCGGAAAGGCCAGTGTTGTCCGTGGCCACTGCGGTATCAGTGGTACCTGTAAAGCCCTTGCGGATTCGGAGGAAGGGCGAGGCCTGCAAGCCTGAATCCTGTTTCATTTCCACCACCCTGCCGGGGCCTCATTCCCCGGTCGGGGCATGGCGCATCCCGGTTTTTTCGAGGAGACACGTCATGTCCTTGATGATGCTGAACGACGACCATCTGCGCCGCGCTGTGCCTGCCGCATTTGCCCGGGCACCGCATGAAGCGGTTTCGGATCGGTATGGGTTCGTACCCACCATCCAGGTGGTCCATGCCCTGCGGGACGAGGGCTGGTACCCGGTGCGGGCCCAACAGACCAACTGCCGGGATCTGGAACGGGTCGATGTGGCCAAGCACATGATCCGCTTTCGCCAGGATCCTGACCGTCAGATGGCGGTGGGGGATTCGGTCGCGGAGTTGGTCCTGACCAACAGCCATGACCGCAGTTCGGCCTATCAGCTTGACCTGGGCCTGTTCCGGCTCATCTGCCTGAACGGCATGGTGACACCAGTGGGCGAGACCGGCGGCATCCGGGTCCGCCACGGCAAGAACGTGGTGAACGAGATCCTGGAGGGCTCGGTGGCCCTGGTCGACCACGTCCCCACCATCCAGACGGCGATGGAAGCCTTCCAGTCCCTGAGCGTGGATCACGATGAAGCCGAGCTATTTGCCACGGCGGCCCTGGAGTTGCGCTATGGGGACGACTGGCAGCGCAAGGCCCCCATCAAGCCGGAGAACCTCCTGGAGGCGCGCCGGCGTGAGGATGAGCGGGATCAGAGCCTGTGGGGTGTGTTCAACAAGACCCAGGAGAACCTGCTCAAGGGCGGCATTCGCGGTTACACCCGATCCGGTCGCAGGACACGGACCCGGGCCATCCATTCGGTGACCGAGGACGTGCGCCTGAACCGGGCCCTGTGGCGACTGACTGAGCGGTTTGCTGAACTCAAGGGGGTGGATCTGGCCGCCTGATCTGTACCCACCACCGGGCGGCCTCTTGGCCGCCCTTCCACCCTGCCGGGGCGTCATTCCCCGGTGGGGGCATGGCGTGTCCCGGCTTTGTTGAGGAGAGACGTCATGATCAAGCTGTCGGGCAAGGTGGTCATCAAGACCATCGACGGGCGGCATGGCCCGTTCAACGTAGGCCGGCTGCTCACCGAGATTGGGGAGTTCTCGGCCAAGCGCGGGATCGAGGAGTTCGATCCGGGCACTTATGAGGGGGAGTTCGCCATCTCGCGGATCTACCCCGCCAACTACATCGCCGGTGGGCGCTCCATCGTCGAGGTCCGGGCGGATATCGATTCCATCGCCCTGATCGACGTGGACACCCGGCCGGTGCCGAGCGAACCGGAACCACCCATCGAGGCGGCTGATGCCGAACCCGAAGTGCCCGGGGCGCCTGCCGATGATGATGCGGACCTGTTCACGCCGGCCGGTTTGTGGCCACTGCCCCAGGAGCCGTTCAAGCTCGATCCCACGGTGGATCGTTCGCTTCTGCGGCGCCAGGCGGCACGGCTCAAGGAACTGGGGTATCAGTTCAACCCGGTGGGTCGATCCTGGACACAGCCTGACAAGGAGGTGGCATGAATCAGGATCCGGTCGACGAAGGGGGTGCCCCATGACGAAACAGGAAGCTGAGTACGTGCTCACCTGCGGCCGCAGCGATTATCTGCCATGGGCGGTGGTCGGACAGGCCCAGCAGACGCTGGACGTGGATGGCCCGCTGGATGAGCAGGAGAGCGTCGGGGACATGCTGGCCCGGACCCGGGACCAAGTGCGTGCCCTGGAGAGAAAGGGCATGGACTGATCAATCCACGCCACCCCCTCGGGGGTGGCCTTTCCCCAGGACCTGACCGGAGGCCGGGTCGTGCGGAAAGCTCAGTGTTGTCCGTGGCCACTGCGGTTTTCAGTGGCACCTGTGAAGCCCTTTCGGATCCGGAGGAAGGGCAAGGCCTGAGGGCCTGGATCCTGATCACTTGCAACCACCCTGCCGGGGCACCATCCCCCGGTCAGGGCATGGCGTGTTCCGGTGTTTTTGAGGAGAGACGCCATGTCGGAAGCCATTTCCATCATCGAACTGTCGGATGACCAGGTGGTAGAATACGCCACCCGGATCCTGGAGTCCCGTCTCAAGGATCGGGTCTGCGAGGAGGCCAGCGAGCCCTTCAGTAGTCCTGCTCTGGTGCGCCAGTTCCTGCACCTGAAGTTGGGTGGTCTGGAACACGAGATGTTCGCGGTGCTGTTTCTGGACAACCGCCATCGCCTGATCCGCTATCAGGAGTTGTTCCGGGGCACCGTTGACGGCACCAGTGTTCACCCCCGTGAAGTGGTCAAGGAGGCCCTTCGCCACAACGCGGCGGCTGTCATCCTGGCGCACAATCATCCCTCGGGCGTGACCGAACCCTCGCGGGCCGATGAAACCATCACCCGCAGGCTTGAGGAAGCGCTCTCTTTGGTGGATGTGCGGGTGCTGGATCACCTGGTCATCGGGCATGAAGCCGTCGCTGCCACCAGCTTTGCAGAGCGGGGATTGATTTAACCGCTGCACCCGCCACCCCTTCGGGGGTGGCCT
>JBKGXY010000144.1:0-5326 GCA_046546415.1 Ectothiorhodospira sp. | reverse complement strand
TCCAGGGCCGCCAGGCGATCCTGGAAGGTGCGCACCGTGGGATTGGTGAAACGGGCGTAGATGTTTCCGGGGGCCTCCCCGGCGAAACGGGCGGCCGCCTCGGCGGCGCTGGAGAAGACGAAGCTGGAGGTGGCATAGATGGGGTCGGAGTGCTCCTGCTCCATTCCCCGCCGCTGTCCCGCCCGCACCGCCAGGGTGTCGAAACCGGGGTCACGGCCCCAATCATCGAAGAGTTCCTCCACGGAAAGACCCCTAAAAAATGCAAAAAATCAATCTATGACCCGACGCCGGCGGCTGTCAATGCGCCGGGCCGGTGACCTCCTCCACCCGCACCCGGTCGCCCACGGCGCAGAGCAGGTCATAGCTGATGGTATCGGCGGCACGGGCCACCTCCTCCACCGGCAGCCCCTCGCCCCAGAGGGTCACGGGATCACCCACCGTGGCCCCGGGCAGATCCGTAAGGTCGATGGTGATCAGGTCCATGGAGACCCGGCCGATGAGCGATGCCCGCCCCTGGGGCAGGCATACCGGCACCCCGCTGGGGACGTGCCGGGGATAGCCGTCGGCATAGCCCACGGCCACCACCCCCACCCGTGTGGGCCGGGGGCAGCGGAAGGTGGCCCCGTAGCCCACCGCATCCCCCGGGGCCAGGTCATGCACCGCCACCAGGGGCGCCTGCAGGGTCATCACCGGCTGCAGGCCGTGACGGCGGGCATCGCCATCGGCCAGGGGCGACGCGCCGTAGAGCAGGATGCCGGGGCGGTTCCACTCGCCGTGGGCCCGGGGCAGACCGAGTACGGCCGCGGAGTTGGCCAGGCTGCGTTCCCCCGGCAGGTCGCGGGTGGCGGTCTCGAAGCGGGCCAGCTGGGCGGCGTTCTCGGCCCGTCCCGGTTCGTCGGCACAGGCCAGATGGGTCATGAGCACCGGCGTTCCGGCCACGCCGGGACAGGCTTCCAGGGCCCGCAGGCGGGCGGGGGCCTCCTCCGCCGCGAATCCCAGCCGGCCCATGCCGGTATCCAGCTTGAGCCAGACCCGCACCGGCTGCGGCAGGGGCGTGGTCTCCAGCAGGCGCAGTTGCACGGGATCGTGCACCACCACGGCGATCCCCTGACGGGCGGCATGGATGAGCTCGTGGGCATCCCGGAAGCCCTGCAGGGCCAGCAGCGGGAGGGCGTGACCCGCACTGCGCAGGGCGAAGGCCTCTTCCAGGCAGGAGACGGCGAAACCATCGGCGTGGGGGGCCAGGATCTCCGCCACCCGCAGCAGGCCGTGGCCATAGGCCTCGGCCTTGATCACCGCCATGATCCGGGAACGGGGGGCGGCGCGGCGGGCGATGCCCAGGTTATGCACCAGGGCCGCCGGGCGCAGGCGGGCCAGGGCGGCCCGCTTCACGCCTCGTAGCCCCCGCCGGAGTAGACCTCGGGCACATAGTTCTCGAAACGGGTGTACTGGCCGAGGAAGGTGAGCCGCAGGTGGCCGATGGGCCCGTTGCGTTGCTTGGCGATGATGATCTCCGCCGTGCCCTTGTCGGGGCTGTCCTCGTTATAGACCTCATCGCGATAGATGAACACGATCACGTCTGCATCCTGCTCGATCGCTCCCGAGTTGTGACTGACGATGCCATCCGCCAGCCAGCAGGCCGGTCCCGGCACCGTCAGGTCATAGACCGCCTCCTCACCGTCCGGTTCGATGGAGACCACCCGATCCCAGAAGCGATCACTGCTGGCGTGCTGCTGGAGTGCTTCATTGTTGAGCAACTCACCATAGCCCCGGATGGTCTCCCGCGAGGGGGCGAAACGGAAATGGGCGCTGCCCCCATAGGTGGTCCCCCGCATGCGCGCCATGGCGCGGTGGGAGATGCCCCCGTCCGCCATGGCCGCCCGCACCTCCTGGAAGACCTCCTGTGGCAGGGTATCGGTGTTGGTATTCGCCTTCACCCCCTGCAGGCAAGCCCTCAGGATCTCGGCCTGAGGTGCGCGGGGCCCAAAGGCGCCCACCCGATCCAGGAACCGCAACTGCTGTTCCGCACCGGTGACCCAGACCAGATGGGTGGTGCGGTACGCACCGCTTTCCACGGACTGGATGCGGGCAACGATCCCCAGGCGCATCAACAGGGCCGCCACGTCCTCCGCCAGGCCGCGGCTGTTGGTGCTCAGATGGATGCCATGACTGCCCCGTTGCCCGGGCTTGCGGGCGGACAGTGTGCCATCGGTGGCCCAGAGATGGCGCAGGAACAATGCGATCTGCTGGTTGGACAGGCGGAGCAGGGCTTCAGGAACCCGCTTCTCATGGGACCGTTGCCCGAACACACCCAGGTTCCGGAGCCAGAGATTGATCCCTGCCGGATGCCATCGATTCCCGTTACCGCTGAACACCAGTTGATGCCATCGTCCACGACCTTCATGCCGGTGGACCTGCACCCCGAAACCCTCCCGGGCGCAGCGGGTCACCATCTCGCTGTTCTCCGGCGATGCCGTGGTATAGCGCAGCGGCTGTCCCTTGAGGTAACTCCCATCCCCCATGAGATGGGCCAGAAGGATCACCTCGTGATCCGCCCACGCCTCGGGTGCCCGGGGCTCAGGTAGACGGCGCGCCAGGGCCAGGCGATCCCCGGGTTCGAATTCGGCAAGGGTCTTCCACCCTCCCCAGGCGTAAAGACGGTGATCCCCGGTGGCCCGGATCCGTCTTCCGCTGGCCAGTTGCAGGCGATACACCGGCCGTGTGCCCACACACCAGACCTTGTCGGAACGGGCCTCCATCAGCCGCCCGTGTTCGTCCATGGCGATCACTGTTGGTGTCTCGCCTTCCAGGTCACGGATCGGTACCCGGCGCCCATCGGCCAGGACCACCCGGGTGTCCCCGGTGACACATTCACGAAGATCCGACATCACCGGGCGCTTGTTGGGGCGCTGTTCCAGACCGCGGTTGAGCTGGGACAGGGCGATCACCGGGACGTTCATCTCCTTGGCCAGGGCCTTGAGGCCGCGGGAGATCTCGGAGATCTCCGTGGTGCGATTCTCCGTACTGCCGGGGACCTGCATGAGCTGCAGGTAGTCCACCACGATCAGACCCAGCTGCTTGTGCTCGCGCATGAGGCGGCGGGACCGGGCCCGCAGGTCGTTGGGGGAGAGGGCCGGGCTGTCGTCGATGTAGAGCGGTGCCTCGGAGAGCATGGAGACGGCGCTGGAGAACCGGGGCCAGTCGTCGTCCTGGAGCCGGCCGGTGCGCAGCCGCTGCTGGTTGATGCGGCCCAGGGACGACAGCAGACGCATGGTCAGCTGCTCGCCGGGCATCTCCATGCTGAAGATGGCCACGGGGTACTGCTGCTTGAGGGCGGCGTATTCGGCCATGTTCATGGCCAGGGTGGTCTTGCCCATGGAGGGCCGGGCGGCGACGATGACCAGATCGCCGGGCTGGAGCCCGGAGGTGAGCTCGTCGAACTCATCGTAACCGGTGGGCAACCCCGTGATGGGGTTGTCCCGCTCGAAGAGCATCTCGATGTGCTCGACCGTGGACTTGAGCAGGTTGCGCATGCCGCGAAACCCCTGGCGGGTCCGCTTGCTCTGCTCCGCGATCTCGAAGACCCGCTGCTCGGCCTCGTTCAGCAGCTCATCGCTGTCCCGGCCCTCGCTCTCGAAGGCGCTGTCGGCGATGCCCGTGCCCACGCCGATGAGCTGGCGCAGCACGGAGCGTTCGCGCACGATGTCGGCGTAGGCGCTGATATTGGCGGCGCTGGGGGTGTCCCGGGCCAGGAGACCCAGATAGGCCAGGCCGCCGGCATCCTCCAGCTCACTACGGGCCTCCAGGCGCTCGGAGATGGTGACCAGGTCGAAGGGGGCGTTGCGTCCCGCCAGTTCGGCGATGGCGCGGAAGATGAGGCGGTGATCGTAGCGGTAGAAATCCACCTCGGCCACGCGGTCGGAGACCCGGTCCCAGGCGGTATTCTCCAGCATGAGGCCGCCCAGCACCGCCTGCTCGGCCTCGATGGAATGCGGGGGGACCTTGAGGGCATCGGTATCGCGCCCGCGGGGCGCGGGAGTGGACGTGTCGGACATGAACCTGATCCCGATGGTGATGAAGCGGGACCGGGCGGACCCGTCCCGCCGGCCCTGGTGCCCGGAAGGGCACCGGGGACCAGAGGACGCGAGCCCGGAAGGCGGCGCCTCAGTCCTCTGCTGCCACCACCACCTTCAGGGTGGCCTTCACATCCGTATGCAACTGCAGGCCCACCTCGTATTCGCCGGTCTGGCGCAGGGGGCCATCGGGCAGACGCACCTCGCGCTTCTCCAGTTCCACCCCCATGGTGCTGACGGCGTCGGCGATGTCCGCCGTACCCACGGATCCGAAGAGCTTGCCCTCACCACCGGCCTTGGCGGTCACGGTGACCGTCAGGGCCTCCAGCTTTCCGCGGCGGGCCTCGGCAGCGGCCAGGGCCTCGGCGGCGGCCTTCTCCAGCTCGGCGCGGCGGGCCTCGAACTCGGCCAGGTTCGCCTCGGTGGCGAACTTGGCCTTGCCCTGGGGCAGGAGATAATTACGGGCATAACCGGCGCGTACCCGCACCTTGTCACCCAGGTTACCCAGGTTTTCCACCTTTTCCAGAAGAATGACTTCCATCGATCTCTACCTCAATCAAGAAAAACGATGTGGCCCGAATGCCTCGGGGCATCACGTATCATCAGGCCGGGCCCGGTCCGGGAGACGGCCACGCAGGTCCAGAACACTGTCCACGATCCCCAGGGTGGCCAGCATGACCATCATCTGGGGCAGCGCCAGGGCCATCAGCACGTACAGGGCCACCAGCCACAGCCGGTGGAGCCCCAGACGGGCGTTGAGGCCGTGAAGCAGGGCCACCCCGTGCATGAAGAAGGCCATGAGACAGACCAGGGCCAACTCAAACCAGAGGGTCGCCCCCGTCCACCAGGCCAGGAGCAGCAATCCGGTGACGGCAGCGGCCAGACCCGGCCCCACCCGCAAGGCCTGGAACTCCCGTCGGAACCCGCCGGGATTGTACAACTGAGACTGCCAGTAGCGGGCCAGCAACAGCCCCAGGATCAGGGCCAGCACGGAGACCGCGGCCACCATCCCGCTCATCAGGGTGGCCGCCTGTTGAAAGGCCTCCTCCCGGGCGGCACCGCCCTGACCGGACGGTTCGAACAGGGGCCCGGCGGTCTGTTCCAGCACCGCCAGCCAGAGCCGGTCGATGCCCGGCACCAGGACCTGGAGCAGGATCACCGCACCGCAGCCCATGAGGACCGCGGTGAGCAGGACCGCGGACCAGGAGACGGTGCCGCGCAGCACCTGCGCCAGGGCCACGGCCGGGAGCCAT
>JBKGXY010000143.1:0-5372 GCA_046546415.1 Ectothiorhodospira sp. | reverse complement strand
GTGGACATCGAAGGTCAGCCCCTCCAGCAGCGCGTGCCCCCCGAACCCCAGGGTCAGACCGCGCACCTGGATCACGGGGCCGGTGCTGGATGCCTCCACGGACATTCAGATCCCCAGGTGGAAATAGATCACGGCGAACAGGCCGTCCACGGCGACGATGAGCACGATGGCGCTCACCACCGCCCGGGTGGTGGCCTCCCCCACGGCGGCGGCACCGTTGCGGGTCTGCAGACCCCGCAGGCAGCCCACCCCAGCCACCAGCAGGCCGAAGACGACGGCCTTGACCAGTCCACCCACCAGGTCGGTGAGACTCACCGACTGGGAGACCTGGTTGAGGAAGGTGACCAGGGGGATATCGAAGGTGAGCAGCACCAGGGCCGCCCCCACCAGCCCCACCAGGTTGGCGAACAGGGTGAGCAGCGGGGTGACCAGGACCGCTGCCAGGATGCGGGTCACCACCAGGAAGCGCAGCGGATCCAGGCCCATGGTGGTGAGGGCGTCCAGCTCCTCGTTCACCTTCATGGTGCCGATCTCGGCGGCGAAGGCCGAGGCGGAGCGGCCCGCCAGCAGGATGGCGGTCATCAGGGGCGCCAGCTCCCGCAACAGGGAGAGGGCCACCAGGTTGGCCACGAAGATCTCCGCACCGAACTGCTTCATGGCCACCGCCGACTGGAAGGCCAGGATGACCCCCAGGAGCAGGGCGATGAGACCGACGATGGGCAGGGCGTCGGCCCCGGCCCGCCGGGCGATCCGTACGGCATCCCCCCAGCGGACCCGATGGGGATGCAGCAGGGCGTGGGCCAGGGCCGCCGTGGCCTCACCGATGAAGGCCACCTGGGCGTGCAGGCCCTGTCCCAGGCCATGGATGGCCTCCACGAGGCGCTGCAGGGCCCCCTGCGGCGGGGTTCGCGGCGGAGGGGGCCGGGAAAGGAGCGCCGGGTCAAAGGGGTCCAGGAGCCGCTGCACCTTATCGGGGACGTTCACCAGGGTCACGGGGGGGGTGCGCGGGCGACGCAGCAGGTCCAGGATCAGGGCCACCCCGGCCCCATCGCAGTAGGTGACACCCCCCGGGTCCACCTGCACCGGGGCCTCCCGATGCTCCTCCAGGGCCTCCAGGGCCCGGGGCCAGAGATCCGCCACGGTATAGGCGTCCAGGCGCCCCGCCAGCCTGAGGATGCAGCCCCCCTCCCCGGCGGCCGCCGTTTCCAGATGCCCATCCTGCCGATCCAACGCACCTCTCCCGATACGGCCACCACCCCACGCGGGCGTTGAAGCCGAACCCTTAGCTTGCCAGACTACAATGGACTTCAACACCCGGGGCGGAACCCAACCGTGAACATCCCCAGCCCTTCCGCGCAGTCCGAAGCCGCCCTCATCGTCGACGGCATCCTGGAGCAACTCAATGCCGTGGTCTTTGGCAAGGACAGGGCGGTGCGCCTGGCCCTGGCCTGCCTGCTGGCCCGCGGGCACCTGCTGGTGGAGGACCTGCCGGGGGTGGGCAAGACCACCCTGGCCCACGCACTGGCCCGCACCCTGGGGCTGCGTTTCCAGCGCATCCAGTTCACCAGCGATCTGCTGCCGGCGGACATCCTGGGGCTGTCCATGTACAACGCCAGCGTCCAGCGGTTCGACTTCCATCCCGGGCCCATCTTCTCCCAGGTGGTCCTGGCGGACGAGATCAACCGCGCCACACCCAAGTCCCAGAGCGCCCTGCTGGAGGCCATGGAGGAGCAACAGGTCACGGTGGAGGGGGTCACGCGCCCGCTGCCGGACCCCTTCTTCGTCATCGCCACCCAGAACCCCCAGGAGCAGATCGGCACCTTCCCCCTGCCCGAGTCCCAGCTGGACCGCTTCCTCATGCGCATCCACATGGGCTATCCGGACCACGCCGCCGAACGGTCCCTCCTGCGGGGCCGGGACCGTCGGGACCGGCTGGAGGATCTCTCGCCCCGCATCACGGAGACCCAGCTGGTGGACCTGCAGCGGGGCGTCCTGCGGGTGCATGTCTCCGAGGCCCTGCTGGATTATCTGCAGGCCCTGATCGCCCACACTCGGGAACCGGGGCTGTATCAGACCGGCTTCTCCCCCCGGGCGGGCCTGGCCCTGATGCGGGCTGCCCAGGCCTGGGCCCTGGTGGATCATCGCGACCACGTCCTGCCCGAGGACGTACAGGCGGTACTGCCCGCCGTGGGCGGGCACCGGCTGCGCCCGGTGGAGACCCCCTCCCTGTCTTCGGCGGAGGTGATCCTGGACCTCGTCAAGGCGGTGCCGGTGCCCTGAGATGCCCCCCTCCTCCACCTCTGTGGGCCGCACCCGGGACGCCCTGCGGGAGCGGGTCATCGCCTGGATCACCCGGCGCCAGCCCGCCGGGGCGCGCCAGGTGGTCCTGGACCGGCGCTGCATCTACATCCTGCCCACCCGCCACGGCTACACCTTCGCCGGGGTCCTGGTGGTGATGCTCCTGGGGGCCATCAACTACAGCAACAGCCTGGCCTTCCTGCTCACCTTCCTGCTGGCGGCCCTGGGTTCCAACGCCATGTGGCACACCCACCGCAACCTCCTGGGTCTGCGCATCACCCGCCTTCCGGTGGAGCCGGTCTTCGCCGGCGACACGGCCCGCCTGGCCTACCTGGTGGCCAACCCCGGCCGGGTCTCCCGTCGCGGACTGACCCTGGAGGCCCCGGAACACCCCGGTACCACCTTCGCCGTGACGGATCACGGGGAGACGCGGGTCACCCTGGAGATCCCCGCCCGACGCCGGGGTCTGCTGCAGGCGGGCCGCCTGCGCCTGCATTCCTGCTATCCACTGGGGCTGTTCCGCACCTGGTCCTGGCTCCATCTGGAAGACACCGTGCTGGTCTATCCCCGCCCGCTGCCGGTGGAGGCCACCGACGGGAGCGGTGAGTCCGACAGGGAGGAGGCCCGGACCACCCGCCAGGCCGGCGGGGAGTTCACGGGGCTGCGGGGCTACGTGCCCGGCGACTCCCCCCGAAGGGTGGACTGGAAGGCCCTGGCCCGCACGGGAAACCTCTACGTAAAGGAATTTCATGAACTGCGGGGCGGACGGATCTGGCTGGACTGGGACGCCCTGCCCGCGGGGGACGTGGAGACGCGGCTGTCCATGCTCTGCCACCTGGTGCTCCGGGCCCACGGGACGGATCGGGACTTCGGTTTGCGGCTTCCGGGGATCGAGGTCCCCCCGGGCCGGGGCGAGGCCCACCGGCGGCGCTGCCTGGAACACCTGGCCCGATTCGGGTCGCCCACTGCCCCACCCGGGACGAAGCCATGAATCCGGCCGAGCGTCCCGAAGACCCCCTTCCGGCCCATGCCGCCACCCTGCCCGCCCTGGCGGCGGCCCTGTTCATCGCCCTGGCCCCCCATGGGCTGCACCAGCCCCCCTGGGTGGTCCCCCTGGCGGCGGTGGCCCTGGCCTGGCGGCTGCTGGTGCAGGCCGGGCGGGCCCCGGCCCCCGGGCGCTGGCTGCTGGGCGGGATCACCCTGGGGGCCACGGGGCTGGTGCTGGCCCACTACGGCACCCTGGCGGGACGGGACGCGGGGGTGGCCCTGCTGGTGCTGATGACGGGGCTCAAGTTCCTGGAGACCCGGCGCTTCCGGGACGCCATGCTCGTGGTCTTTTTGGGCTATTTCGTGGTCATCACCAATTTCTTCTATTCCCAGGAGATCCCCCTGGCCCTCTACATGGTGCTGGCGGTCTTCGCCACCACCGCCGCCCTGGTGCGGCTCAATGCCGGGGACGGCGGCCAGCCCTGGCGGGAATCCTTCGGTCTGGCGGGGCTGATGCTGGCCCAGGCCCTGCCGCTGATGGTGATCCTGTTCTTCCTGTTCCCCCGCATCCCCGGACCCCTCTGGAGCATGCCCGAAGAGGATCAGGCCGCCACCACGGGGCTTTCGGATCACATGTCCCCGGGCTCGGTGAGCCGGCTGCTGCAGTCCGACGATCCGGCCTTTCGGGTCACCTTCGACGGGCCGCTGCCCGATCCCGCCGACCGCTACTGGCGGGGGCCGGTCTTCTGGGCCTACGACGGGCGCACCTGGCGCCCCGGGGAGGTGCCCCCCGCGCCTCCCAGGTCACCGGAGCCCCGGGAAGGGGACCGGACGCACACGGTGGGCCTGGAGCCTCACGGTCAGCGCTGGCTCCTGGCCCTGGATGTCCCCGTCTCCACGCCCCCGGATGCCCGCATGACCCATGACCACGCCCTGGTGTCCCGTGAACCGGTGCGCCAGCGCCGGCAATACACGGTGCGCTCGCTCCCCGGGGCCCCCATGGAGCCCTTCCTGAGCGATACAAGGCGCGGGGCGGCCCTGGCGCTGCCCGACGCATCCGCCCCCCGGGCCCGGACCCTGGCCCGGGGCTGGCGCGAGGCCCACGAAGGGGATGCCGCCGTGGTCCGGGCGGCGCTGACGCATTTCCGCGAGGCCCCCTTCTCCTACACCCTCTCCCCGCCCCCCCTGCGCCGGGACCCGGTGGACCAGTTCCTGTTCGAGACCCGGGCGGGATTCTGCGAGCACTATGCCGGGGCCTTCACGGTACTCATGCGCGCTGCCGGGATCCCGGCCCGGGTGGTCACCGGCTACCAGGGGGGGACATTCAACCGGACGGGGGATTATCTTCTGGTGCGTCAGTCGGATGCCCATGCCTGGGCCGAGGTCTGGCTCGACGGCCAGGGCTGGACGCGGGTGGACCCCACCGGGGCCGTGGCCCCGGAGCGGATCGAGTCCGGGGTGCGGGCGACCTTCTCGGGGGATGCCACGGCCCCCGGATTCCTGCGCCGGGGAGGCGATTGGTTCGGCGATCTGCGCCTGCAACTGGCCCTGTGGCGGGACAGCATCGATTATTACTGGAACGGCTGGGTGCTGGCCTTCGGCCCTGAACGCCAGCGGGAACTGCTGGCGCGCCTGGGTCTGGACGGGGGGGACTGGCGGGCCCTGGTGGGCCTGATGGTGGTCCTCTCGGGCCTGGTGGTGACCCTGTTCGCCGGGATCTTCCTGTGGCGCAACCGGCGGCCGGCGCGGGATCCCCTGGGCCGGCTGCACGCCCGCTTCGACCGCCGCATGGCCCGTCTCGGGTTGCCACGATCCGCCCATGAGGCGCCCATGGACTTCGCCCACCGGGTGGCCGGGGAACGCCCGGACCTGGCGGCGCCGGTGATGGCCTTCACGCGGGACTACACGGACCTTCGCTACGGGCCGCGCCCCGACCCCGCCCGCTTCGCCCGCCTGCGCAGACACCTGCGGGCGGTGCCGGGGGGACACGGCGCGGCGTTATACCGCCACATCCTCCGCCTGCGGTGAACCGGCCGGGGCGATCGGTGCGCCCGCGCCGCCGCCCTTCCTGCGGTAGTCGTCGATGG
>JBKGXY010000142.1:0-5399 GCA_046546415.1 Ectothiorhodospira sp. | reverse complement strand
GCTGGGACCCCAAGAACCAGCGCCCGGAGCTATGGAAGCTCTACAACGCCCGCAAGCACAAAGGGGAATCCATCCGCGTCTTCCCCCTCTCCAACTGGACTGAGCTGGACATCTGGCAGTACATCTACCTCAAGGACATCCCCATCGTGCCCCTGTACTTCGCCGCCGAGCGGCCGGTGGTGCGGCGGGACAACGCCCTGATCATGGTGGACGATGAGCGCATGCCCTTGGAGCCGGGGGAGGAACCCGAGATGAAGAAGGTGCGCTTTCGCACCCTGGGCTGCTATCCCCTCACCGGGGCCATCGAATCCGGGGCGGACACCCTGCCCGGCATCATCCAGGAGATGCTGCTCACCCGCACCTCGGAGCGCCAGGGGCGCGTCATCGACCACGACAGCGCCGCCTCCATGGAGAAGAAGAAGCAAGAGGGGTATTTCTGATGTCCCACGTCCAGGATGAACTCATCGCCTCGGACATCGAGGCCTATCTCAAGCAGCACGAACACAAGGGACTGTTGCGGTTCATCACCTGCGGCAGCGTGGACGACGGCAAGAGCACCCTCATCGGCCGCCTGCTGTTCGACTCCCAGATGCTCTTCGAGGACCAGCTGGCCGCCATCGAGAAGGACTCGAAGAAATGGGGCACCCAGGCGGAGGCCATGGACCTGGCCCTTTTGGTGGACGGCCTGGCGGCGGAGCGGGAACAGGGCATCACCATCGACGTGGCCTACCGCTTCTTCTCCACGCAGCAGCGCAAGTTCATCGTCGCCGACACCCCCGGCCACGAGCAGTACACCCGCAACATGGTCACCGGCGCCTCCACGGCGGACGCCGCGGTGATCCTGGTGGACGCCCGCCACGGCGTGCTCACCCAGACCCGCCGCCACAGCTACCTGGTGCACCTGCTGGGGATCCGCCACATCATCCTGGCCATCAACAAGATGGATCTGGTGGACTACGATCCGGCGGTCTTCCGGCGCATCGTGGACGACTACCGGGCCTTTGCCGACCTCATCGGCATGGGGGACTTCACCGCCATCCCGGTCTCCGCCCTCAAGGGGGACAACATCCTCCACCCCAGCCCCGCCATGCACTGGTTCCACGGCCCCACCCTCATGGGCTGCCTGGAGACGGTGGAGGTGGACGAGACCCGCATGCAGCAGGCCCCGGTGCGCCTGCCCGTGCAGTGGGTCTGCCGCCCCGATCTGGACTTTCGCGGCTTCTGCGGCACCCTGGCCGGCGGCGTCCTGCACCCCGGCGACCGGGTGCGGGTCCTGCCCTCCGGCAAGGAGAGCCGGGTGGCGCGCATCGTCAGCGACGAGGGCGACCGTCCCCGGGCCCTGGCCGGGGAATCCATCACCCTCACCCTGGAGGACGAGATCGACGTCTCCCGGGGCTCGGTGATCTGCGGCGCCGACGCCCCCGCCCAGGTGGCCGACCAGTTCGAGGCCCGGATCGTCTGGATGCACGAGGACCCCCTCTACCCCGGGCGCACCTACCTGATGAAGGCCGGGGTGCAGACGGTGCAGGCCACCGTCACCGACATCAAGTACCAGGTGAACGTGAACACCCTGGAACATCTGGCCGCCGACACCCTGGAACTCAACGGCATCGGCGTGTGCAACCTCAGCCTGGACCGGCCCATCCCCTTCGATCCCTACGCGGAGAACCGGGACATGGGCAGCTTCATCTTCATCGACCGCTTCGAGCACCACACCGTGGGCGCCGGCATGATCGACTTTGCCCTGCGCCGGGCCCACAACATCCACCTGCAGCCCGTGGACGTGGACAAGGCGGCACGCGCCCACCTCAAGGGACACCGCCCGGGGGTGATCTGGTTCACCGGGCTCTCCGGTTCCGGCAAGTCCACCGTGGCCAACCGGGTGGAGGAAAAGCTCCACGCCCTGGGGGTGCACACCTACCTGCTGGACGGGGACAACATCCGCCACGGCCTCAACCGCGACCTGGGCTTCACCGAGGAGGACCGGGTGGAGAACATCCGCCGCATCGCCGAGGTGAGCCGGCTCATGGTGGACGCCGGGCTCATCGTGCTCACCGCCTTCATCTCCCCCTTCCGCTCCGAACGCCGCCTGGCCCGGGACCTGCTGGATGAAGGGGAATTCGTGGAGGTGTACATGGACACCCCCCTGGAGGTGGCCGAACAGCGGGATCCCAAGGGGCTCTACCGCAAGGCCCGCCGGGGCGAGCTGAAGAACTTCACCGGCATCGATTCCCCCTACGAACCCCCCGAGACCCCGGAGGTGACCCTGGACGGCGCCCGCCTGGACGTGGAGGCCGCCGCCGACCGGGTCATCGCCGCCCTGCGGGCCCGGGGCATGATCCCCGGATAGCCCCGGGATGGTCCTGACCATGGACGCGGGCCTCACCGCCCTGGTGGTGGCGGGCATGCTCGCGGTGATGACCCTCACCCGCGCCGCCCCGGACCTGGTGTTCCTCGGGGGCGTGGTGGTGCTGCTGCTGACCGGGGTCGTCACCCCCGCCGAGGCCTTCTCGGGCTTTGGCAACGAGGGGGTAATCACCGTGGCCGCCCTCTACGTGGTGGTGGCGGGCCTGCGGGAGACCGGCGGCATCCAGTGGATCGTCCACGCCCTGCTCGGGCGCCCCCGCTCCCTGCGCCGGGCCCAGTGGCGGCTCACGGCCCCGGTGGCCTTCCTCAGCGCCTTCCTCAACAACACCCCGGTGGTGGGCATGCTCATCCCCGCGGTGAACGAGTGGGCCCGCAAGCTGGGACTGCCCGTCTCCCGGCTCATGATGCCCCTCTCCTATGCCGCCATCCTGGGCGGCACGGTGACGGTGATCGGCACCAGCACCAACCTGGTGGTCAACGGCCTGCTCATCCAGCACGGCGGAGAAGGCCTGGGGATCCTGGACATCGCCTGGGTAGGGGTCCCCGTTGCCCTGACCGGATTGGTCTTCATGCTCCTGCTGAACCGTCACCTGTTCCCCGACCGGCGCCCGGTCATGGACAAGATCGACGACCCACGGGAATACACCCTGGAGATGCTGGTGGAACCGGGCGGCCCCCTGGTGGGGCGCACCATCGAGGAGGCGGGCCTGCGCCACCTGCCCGGCGGCTTTCTCATGGAACTGGACCGCCAGGGCACCCTGCTGCCCGCCGTCTCCCCCCAGGAGCGGCTCCGGGCCGGCGACCGTCTCATCTTCGTGGGGGTGGTGGAGTCCATGGCGGACCTGCAGCGCATCCGCGGCCTGACCCCGGCCACCGAGCAGGTCTTCAAGCTGGACGGCCACCGCGCCGACCGGGTGCTGCTGGAGATGGTGGTCTCCGACACCTGCCCCATCGCCGGCATGAACATCCGCGACGGCCAGTTCCGCAACCGCTACAACGCCGTGGTCATCGCCGTGGCCCGCAACGGCCAGCGCCTGCACGGCAAGATCGGCGACATCACCCTGCGCCCCGGCGACACCCTGCTGGTGGAGGCCAGCTCCGGCTTCCTGGAGCAGCACCGCAACCGGCGGGACTTCTTCCTCATGACCCAGATCCAGGACTCGGCGGTCCCGCGCCACGACCGCGCCCTGGTGGCCCTGGGGATCCTCGGGGCCATGGTGGCCGGGGCCGCCACGGGGGTTTTGAGCATGCTGGAGGCGGCCCTGACGGCGGCGGGGGGGATGATCCTCACCGGCTGCGTGGGCATGTTCAACGCCCGGGCCAGCCTGGACTGGTCCGTCCTGCTCACCATCGCCGCCGCCTTCGGCATCTCCGCGGCCATGGAGAACACCGGCCTGGCCCAAAGCCTGGCCCTGGGGATCACCGCCCTGGCCGGTGACCTGCCCTGGCTGAACCTGTTGGGGATCTACCTGGCCACCGCCCTGCTCACCGCCCTGATCACCAATAACGCCGCCGCCGTGCTCATGTTCCCCGTGAGCCTCTCGGTGGCCCAGGACCTGGGCATGGATGTGCTGCCCTTTGCCGTCACTATCATGTTCGCCGCCTCCGCCAGCTTTGCCACCCCCTTCGGCTACCAGACCAACCTCATGGTCTTCGGACCCGGTGGCTACCGCTTCACCGACTACCTGCGGGCCGGTATCCCCATGACCCTGATCACCGGCGCGGTGGCCCTGGCCCTCATCCCCCTGATCTGGGGATGATCATTCCTCAAGCCACCCTCGGAGAGACCGTTCGATGGATTGTATCGGCCAGGCTCTGTCGCGCCCGCCGCAGTTCATACCCGGACTGAAGGCGCATCCAGAATTCCGCGGTGGTGCCGAAATAACGCGCCAGCCGCAGGGCCGTATCCGCCGTCACGCCGCGCTCCCCCTTGAGTATGGCCGTAATCCGGCTGGCCGGGACATCCAGTGCCCTTGCCAATGCGGCCGCTGAGAGTTCCAGGGGCTCCATGAATTCCTCGCGCAGGATCTCCCCCGGCCCTATGGGGGCATCCCGATCCAGCGCATCCGCCTCATCGTCAGCCAGATTGGAGACCGTATGCCGATCGATACTCATCATCATCCCCATCTCTAATGGTAATCACAAAACTCCACATCCCATGCATGCCCACCCTCAAATTACGTAATACGTAAAGGATAATGCATCCAAAGGACCCCAGCCTTGCACAGCCCTGCGGCCGAAACCCGGCGGCGCCCGCGCAAACACCCCTGCCAAACCATCAGTAATCCTTGATGAATACCATCATGAAGATTGATTTTAATTAATTAGAAAGCGGGCGTAGGCTTTCCCACGTCGAGCACGACTACATTCATTTCGACCGCCCAGCGGCGGGATGAACAGAACCCGAACCCAAAGGAGTCGACGATGGCCGCAAAGACCTACAGCGCTGGTGTGAAGGACTACCGCCAGACCTACTGGACCCCCGAATACACCCCCCGCGACACGGACATCCTGGCCGTGTTCAAGGTCACCCCCCAGCCCGGTGTGGATCGCGAGGAGGCCGCCGCCGCCGTGGCCGCCGAATCCTCCACCGGCACCTGGACCACGGTGTGGACCGATCTGCTCACCGACCTGGACTACTACAAGGGTCGGGCCTACAAGATCGAGGACGTGCCCGGGGACGACGAATGCTTCTACGCCTTCGTCGCCTATCCCATCGACCTGTTCGAGGAGGGCTCGGTGGTGAACGTCTTCACCTCCCTGGTGGGCAACGTCTTCGGCTTCAAGGCCGTGCGCTCCCTGCGCCTGGAGGACGTGCGCTTCCCCATCGCCTACGTCAAGACCTGCGGCGGCCCGCCCCACGGCATCCAGGTGGAGCGGGACGTCATGAACAAGTACGGCCGCCCCATGCTGGGCTGCACCATCAAGCCCAAGCTGGGTCTGTCCGCCAAGAACTACGGCCGCGCCGTGTATGAATGCCTGCGCGGCGGCCTGGACTTCACCAAGGACGACGAGAACGTCAACTCCCAGCC